>NZ_JAUNVV010000085.1 GCF_030540645.1 Arthrobacter sp. | reverse complement strand
GTCGTACTTGCTGCCGCCGTCGTACCTGCCGCCGTCGTTACTGGAGCTGTTGGGTCAGCAGTCTGTGTACAGCCGGTGAGGGCTAGTGCTGCGACTGCCAGAAAGGCCAGGGTGCTGCGGGACATGGGACACCTCACACGTCGGTTGGGCGGTGGCGGCTTGCCGCATTGTCCTCCCGATCGTACGGATACCCATCCGCGGTTGCAATGGCGGCTGCCCACGCACAACTTCCAGACCTAGTCACTGTGGCTGGACAGCAACGCGCGCAATTCGTTTTCAGCTGTGATGGTGGTGACGAAGAACAGCTCGTCACCGGCCTCCACGACGTCGTCCGCACTCGGGGTGATGGGGGCTTCATCGCGCAGGATGGCCACCAGCGTTGAATCGAGCGGCCATTCGATGGCACCCACGGTCAACCCGATCACGTGTGAATCTCCAGGCACAGTGAATTCCACGAGGGATGCCACCCCTGTTTGCAGCGTCAGCAAACGAACAAGGTCGCCAATCTCTACGGCTTCTTCCACGAGCGCCGTCATGAGCTGCGGGGTGTTGACCGCTACATCAACGCCCCAGGAATCGTCGAACATCCAATCGTTTTTGGGGTTGTTGACCCGGCCCACAGTACGCCCGACACCAAATTCAGATTTGGCTAGGAGCGAGACCACCAGGTTGACCTTGTCATCCCCTGTTGCGGAAACGACGACGTCGGCCTCCTCCAGTTTCGCCTCGCGCAGCGTACTGATTTCGCAGGCGTCGCCCACCAGCCAGCGCGCACCGCGCAGCCCACTCTTGCCAATAACCTCCGGCTTGGGGTCGATCAGCAGTGTTTCGTGACCGTTGGAGAGCAGTTCCTTGGCGATGGAACAGCCCACGCTGCCTGCACCAACTATGACTACCAGCATGCTAAAGCTCCTTCAGTGGTGCGGCCGAGAGGATGTTGGCCACCTCGCTGGACTGGCTGCTGACAATCATGGCATGCACGGTGTCACCTTGCTGGTAGCTCGTGTCCGGGCCCGGCAGCATGCCCTCCCCGAAACGCGTCAGGTACGCAACGCGCAACGCGCCCGCTTTTTCAATGTCCAGAACGTGGCGGCCAATCCAGTCCGGGTGGAGCGTCAGTTCGGTCAGTAACAGGCGCCCGGAAGGCTCTCGGAAGTCACCTTTAATGGCTGTTTCAGGCAGGATGCGGCGCAGTACCTGGTCGGCGCTCCAACGCACGGCAGCAACCGTGGGGATGCCCAGACGCTGGTAGATCTCGGCTCGACCGGGATCGTAAATCCTGGCAACCACGTGTTCAACGTGGAACGTCTCCCGTGCCACGCGCGTGGCCAGAATATTGGAGTTGTCACCGCTGGAGACGGCGGCGAAGGCGTACGCGGTTTCAATGTCAGCCTGCTTGAGCGTCTCCCGGTCAAATCCCACACCGGTGATCTTGCGCCCGCCAAAACCCGTGCGCAGGCGCCTGAACGCCCGCTCGTCCTGGTCGATGATAGCCACCGAGTGGCCAGAATCCTCCAAGGTGTGGGCAAGTGTTGCGCCCACGCGCCCGCAACCCATGATCACAAAGTGTGCCACTGATGCTCCTTGTCATGGCAGCCCCGGCATGAAAGCCGGAAACCGCTGCTGATGCCGCATGTTTTGACATGCAGTGCGGGTCTAATTTCACGTCCCCGGGGCACCGGTGGTCAAGTTGAAACCATGGGAGCTGTGCCACTGACTTCACAGAACCTGCCAAAAGCAGGCAGATGCGGGGTGAAAGCAGTGACGCGGGCAGTAGGACAAGTGTGTCACGCAGCTGGCGCAAAGACATCGGGGGGTCCCTACCTGCCGTTCTGGTGCTAGCGTTACCCGCGTGCTGAATTTCTTCAACGCGTTCAAGCGGATACTGGTGGGGCGCCCGTACCGAAGCGACAAGTTGTCCCACACGCTGCTGCCCAAACGCATCGCGCTGCCGGTGTTTGCCTCCGATGCGCTGTCCTCGGTGGCCTACGCCCCTGATGAAATTCTGCTTACCCTGGCCCTGGCCGGTGCTGCGGCGGTTGCGCTTTCCCCTTGGGTGGGACTGGCCGTCATGGTGGTCCTGCTGACTGTGGTGGCTTCCTACCGCCAGAACGTGCACGCTTACCCGTCCGGTGGCGGCGATTATGAGATTGCCTCCGTCAACCTGGGCAAGCGTGCCGGGCTCACAGTGGCCTCGGCCCTCATGGTGGACTATGTCCTGACAGTGGCTGTGTCCATGTCCTCGGCCGCAAACTACCTGGCCACAGCCATTCCCGGCTGGCACGGCACCCAGGCCGTGATCGCCGTCGTCGGTGTCATTATCCTGGCGCTGGTGAACCTGCGCGGCATCAGGGACGCAGGCAACGTGTTTGCCGTGCCCACCTACATCTTCATGTTCTGCATCTTCTCCATGACGGCCGCCGGCCTGTTCCAGGCCGCCACCGGGACTCTTGGCCGGGCGCCGTCGGCCGATTTTGAGATCATTCCCGAAGCCGCATTCAACCAAGGTCTGGTGGGCCTGGCCGGGGCCTTCCTGCTGTTGCGCGCATTCTCCTCAGGCGCCGCCGCACTGACCGGCGTGGAAGCCATCAGCAACGGAGTGCCGAACTTCCGCAAGCCCAAGAGCAAAAACGCGGCCACCACCCTGCTACTGCTTGGGGCCATTGCTGCCGGCATGATGGCCAGCATCCTGTTCCTGGCCAATGCCACCGGCGTGCACATTGTGGCCGATCCGCACACCGAATTCCTGGTCAATGGCGTGGCCCCGCCGGCGGATTACGTGCAAAACCCGTCCATCAGCCAAATCGCCTCCACCATTTTCGGCGCCGGATCCTTCCCGTTCTTCCTGATCGTGGCCGCCACCGGCATCATCTTGGTGTTCGCCTCCAACACCGCGTTCAACGGCTTCCCCGTGCTGGCCTCCATCCTGGCCAAGGACGGCTTCCTGCCCCGCCAGTTGCGCACCCGCGGTGACAGGCTCGCGTTCAGCAACGGCGTGATCCTGCTGGCAGTGGGTGCTCTGGTGCTCATCATCGCGTTCAACGCGGACGTCACCCGCCTGATCCAGCTCTACATTGTGGGCGTTTTCATCTCCTTCACGGCGAGCCAGCTGGGCATGGTGCGGCACTGGACCCGGGAACTGCTCAAGGTCAAGGACAAGTCGGTGCGGTACCGCATGATGCGCTCTCGGGTCATCAACACGCTGGGCTTCTGCATGACGCTGACGGTGCTGCTGATTGTCCTGGTGACGAAATTCGAGCAGGGCGCCTGGATCGCATTGCTTGCCATGGCCATTTTGTACGCCGTCATGTGGGGCATCCGCTCGCACTACGACAACGTCGCCAAGGAACTGGCCGTCGAGACGGATTCGCCGCTGAAGGCTCTTCCTGCCCGCATCCACGCGGTGATTTTGGTCTCACACGTGCGCAAGCCCGTGGTCCGCGCCGTCGCCTTCGCCCGGGCATCGCGGCCTTCCACGCTGGAAGCGATCATCGTCGATCTTGATCCGGTGGAGACCGAACAAACCATCAAGGATTGGGAGAGGCTGGACATCCCGGTACCGTTGACTGTGTTGGCGAGCCCCTACCGGGAAACGCTGACGCCGCTGATCAACCACATCAAGGCCATGCGACAGGATTCCCCGCGTGACTTGATCGTGGTGTACATCCCGGAATACGTGGTGGGCAAATGGTGGGAGCAGCTGGTGCACAACCAGACTGCCCTGCGCATCAAGACGCGGCTGCATTTTGAACCCGGCGTCGTGGTGGCCAGCGTGCCCTGGCAGTTGAAGTCCTCCACTGACGCGAAGAAATATCAGGAATAGAGCATATGAGCGAGCCCACCAGCACCCCCCGCCTCACCGTCACCGTGGGGCCGGTGGCCCATGGCGGCCATTGCGTTGCCCGGCATGAGGGCCGCGTGATCTTCGTGCGCCACGGCATCCCCGGGGAAACCGTGGAAATTTCCCTGACCGAGCACGACGACGACGCCAAGTTTTGGCGCGGCGACGTCACCCAGGTGATTGAGGGCTCCCCGGAACGCGTCACCCACTTTTGGCCCGAGGCAGATGCGCTGAGGGCTGCGGTGCGCCACGGTGCGCCCGTCGGCGGCGCCGAATTCGGCCACATCTCCCGCAAGGGCCAGCTTGAACTGAAAACGGCCGTGGTACGTGAGCAGCTTGAGCGCCTCGGCGGCCTGCAGAGCGCAACGATCGACACTTTGTTCAGCGCTGGAGTCGAGGACGTCGACACGAAGGGCAACGCCGAGCAGCAGGCCGGGCTCGGCTGGCGCACACGCGTTGGCTTTGCCGTCACGCCGTCCGGGAAACTGGGCATGCACCCGCACCGCTCCCACGCGGTGCTGCCCGTGCAGGAGATGCCGCTGGCCGTGCCCGCCGTGAATGAGCTGCGCCTGTGGGACATCGACTTCACCGGCATTGAACGCGTCGAAGTGGCGGCGCCCGCCAACGGTTCCGGCGTGCTGGTGCTGCTGGCCCCCGCCGCGAACCTCACCGAAAAAGCTGCCGGGGCCGCCGTCAAACGTATTGCCCGCGCCTTGGCCGCTTTGGAAACCCCGCCGTCCGTGGCCCGGTGGAACCCGGAAAACAGTGCCATTGAAGTGATCAACGGCCGCGGCTGGGTCAGGGAAACCACCGACGACCACGAATTCCGTGTCTCCGGCGACGGCTTCTGGCAGATCCACCGCAAGGCGCCGGCAGTTCTCACCGACGCGGCCCTCGGATTCCTGCTGCAGGGCGGCTACCTGAACGACGGCGCCGACGTGGCCGACTTGTACGCCGGTGCCGGTTTGTTCACGGCACCACTGGCCGACGCCGTGGGCCCCGAGGGGAGCGTCCTGTCCGTGGAAGGCTCCGTCGGCACCAGCCGTGACGCCCGCAAGAACCTCCACGCCAGCGAACAGGTCGAAATCCTGCAGGGCAGGGTGGAGAAGATCCTGGGTACACAGTCCCGCGCCTCGCGGACCGCCGCCGGGCAGCGCCGCCGGTTTGACGCCGTCGTGCTTGATCCGCCCCGTGCCGGTGCTGGGAAAGCCGTGGTTCAAGCCCTTGCAGCCACCGCACCGGAGGCCATCGCGTACGTCTCCTGTGACCCTGCCGCGTTTGCCCGAGACGTGAAGTACTTTGCCAACGTCGGCTGGCAGGTGGAGAAGCTGCGTGCCTTTGACCTGTACCCGCACACGCACCACGTGGAGACAGTGGCGCTGCTGGTGCCGGCTGTGAAAGCAACCACCAGCAACTAGGACCGGACTTGAACGAAACGGACTTGAAACCCACGGACTCAAGGGCCCGCAAGCCCCGGCGTGATCTGACCCGGAATAAACCCAAGGGCACCATCCTGGCCGAGCGGCGCGATGAACACCGCCGTTTGGCCATGGTGCACGCACGGGGCAAGCTGGCACCGGTCGATGCGGTCGAGCTTGAGCGCAGCGGGCTCAGTGCGGCGCAGGTCCATGAGCGGCGCGCAGCCGAGCTGACGAATGCCGTCGCGCACGAAAGCAGCCGCAGCGTCTGGGCCATTGTGCGTGCCAACGTCTTCACACTGTTCAACACGGTGCTGGGCAGCTGCCTGGCACTGGTGCTGCTGGTGGGGGATCCGCGCGACGCGCTGTTTGGGTTCATTGTCCTTGCCAACGCCGCCATCGGCGTGGTGCAGGAGTACCGGGCCAAACGCACCCTTGACAAGCTCGCGGTGCTGCACGCCCCGCTGGCCCGGGTGCTGCGCCAGGGCCGGGAGCAGGAACTAGCGGTTGCCGACGTCGTCCAGGATGACGTACTGCTGCTGCGCACGGGTGACCAAATTCCGGCCGACGCCATCATCCTGGCTGCGGAGTCCCTGGAAATTGACGAGTCGCTGCTGACGGGGGAGTCGGACCCCGTCATCAAGGGGGCCGGGGACATGGTGCTGTCCGGTTCCGCAGTAGTGGACGGCTATGGCACGGCGCGCGTGCACAGGGTTGGGGCTGAGGCCTACGCTTCGGCGCTAACGGCCGAGGCGCGGCGCTTTTCACTGGTGAATTCAGAGATCCGCAACTCCATCAACCGGATCATTTTGTACATTGCCTGGGGGTTGATCCCGATCATCCTGCTGGTGATCAACGGCCAGATGAGCGCCCACGGCGGCTGGGCTGCGGCCATTGCCTCCGGTGCGTGGCGGATTGCTGTGATCAGTGCCGTGGCGAGCATTGTGGCCATGATTCCAGAAGGTCTGGTGCTGTTGACCAGCATTTCCTTCGGCATGGCCGCTGTGACGTTGGCTCGCCGGCACGTCCTGGTCCAGGAGCTGCCCGCCGTGGAGGGTCTGGCCCGTGTGGACATGGTGTGCCTTGACAAGACGGGCACGCTCACCGAAGGCAGCATGGAATGGGACGGCAGCACCGTTTTTGGACCTGTGCCCGGCTGGGAGCAGGTCCTGGCCTGGCAGGGCGCACACCCCAACGCCAATGCCACCTCATCCGCCCTTGCCGCCAAGTACGGCGACGTCCCCGCTGAGCGTCCGACGGCGGAGCTCCCCTTCAGCAGCGCCCGCAAGTTCAGTTCGGTCACCTTTGGTGACGGCGCACTGGCCGGTGAATGGGTGCTGGGTGCCCCTGAGATGGTCTTGACGCGCGAATCCCATGCGGAGGCCCTCGAGGCGTCCTCCGAGGCGTCAGGGCGCGGCCTGCGGGCTGTGGTGCTGGCGCACAGGGCAGTGAGCGGCGAGGGTGACCTCCAAGCCGTGGCACTGTTGACGTTCCATGAAAAAATCCGCTCCGATGCTGCCGAGACGCTGCAGTACTTCCGTGAGCAGGGCGTTGAGCTGAAAATCATCTCCGGCGACAACCCGCGCACCGTCGCCATCGTCGCGCGTGAAGTCGGTTTTGAGTTCACCGGAGACGGTTACGACGCGCGGGACATGCCCGAGGACCGCGAAGCCATGGTGGAGGTATTGGAGCGCGAAAGCGTCCTGGGCCGCGTCACGCCGGAGCAAAAGAAGTCCATTGTGCTCGCTTTGCAGAGCATGGGTCACGTGGTTGCCATGACGGGCGACGGCGTCAATGACGCCTTGGCGCTCAAACATGCGGACATGGGGATCGCCATGGGCAGCGGAGCGGCAGCCACGAAGGCCGTCTCGCGGCTGGTGCTGCTGGACGGCAAGTTTTCCCACTTGCCCTCGGTGGTGGCTGAGGGGCGGCGCGTCATCGCCAATGTGGAGCGGGTGGCGAATCTGTTCCTGACGAAAACCACGTACGCGATCCTCATCTCCATCACGATTGCGCTGTTGATGTGGCGCTACCCGTTCCTGCCGCGGCAGCTGTCCATCGTCAGCTCCATGACCATCGGCATCCCTGCCTTCTTCCTGGCGCTGCTGCCCAATGCAAGGCGCTATCAGCCCGGATTCCTGCGCCGAACGCTCATGTTTGCCGTACCCGCCGGGACCATCGTGGCGGTCTGCATCATGGCCGTCTATTCCTATGCCCACGCCTTCCCGCACACCACATTGGGCACAGAGCACGTGGTGCGCGAAGCCCAGACCGCGGTGACCATGACCGTGCTGGTGGTGGCGCTTTGGGTGCTCGGTGCGCTGGCCCGCCCCTTCGACAAATGGCGGGCTTTGCTGGTGGCTGCCATGGTCGCGGGCCTGGCCCTGGTGATGGCTGTCCCGTTCGCCCGAACTTTCTTCGCCCTCGATATCCCAAGCGGCGGGCTTTTGGCGGTTACGATTGCGGTTACTGCAACAGGATGTCTGGCGATCGAGCTGCTCTACCGTTTTCTCAAGAGGCGCGGAGCGGTGTCCGAGCGCGAGTAAGGCATGCCTAACTGGCATCCTGTCCCATGCGTGACAAAGATAAAAGTAGTGGCGAGAGGAGTCCATCGATGACTAATGTGGACAGTTTTGGATCCAAGGGCGTACTTAATGTAGCCGGGACCGAATACGAGATTTTCCGACTGAACTCGGTTGAAGGCGCAAAGAGCCTTCCGTTCAGCCTCAAGGTTTTGCTGGAAAACCTGCTTCGCACCGAGGACGGCGCAAATATTACCGCCGACCATGTGCGTGCGTTGGCAGCTTGGGATCCCAGTGCGGAGCCCAACACAGAAATTCAGTTCACCCCGGCGCGCGTCATCATGCAGGACTTCACCGGAGTCCCCTGCATCGTTGACTTGGCCACCATGCGTGAAGCCGTCAAGGAACTTGGTGGCGATCCCACCCGGGTGAACCCCCTTGCCCCTGCCGAGATGGTCATTGACCACTCCGTGCAGATCGACGTCTTCGGCAACTCTGGCGCGATCGAGCGCAACATGGAGATCGAATACCAGCGCAACGGTGAGCGTTACCAGTTCCTGCGCTGGGGCCAGACCGCGTTTGAGGACTTCAAGGTTGTCCCCCCGGGCATGGGAATCGTGCACCAGGTCAACATCGAGTACTTGGCCCGCACCGTCATGACCCGCGAGGTCGACGGCGTTTTGCGCGCCTACCCGGACACCCTGGTCGGCACCGACTCGCACACGACCATGGTCAATGGCCTGGGCGTGCTGGGTTGGGGCGTTGGTGGCATCGAGGCCGAGGCAGCCATGCTTGGCCAGCCTGTCTCCATGCTGATCCCGCGCGTCGTCGGCTTCAAGCTGACCGGCTCCATCCCGGCCGGCGCCACGGCAACTGACGTGGTGCTGACCATCACCGAGCAGCTGCGCAAGCACGGCGTGGTCGGCAAGTTCGTTGAGTTCTACGGTGAAGGCGTTGCAGCCGTGCCGTTGGCCAACCGCGCCACCATCGGCAACATGAGCCCGGAGTTCGGCTCCACGGCCGCCATGTTCCCGATTGACGACGTCACCTTGGACTACTTGCGCCTGACCGGCCGCAGCGATGAGCAGGTTGCCCTCGTGGAGGCCTACGCCAAGGAGCAGGGCCTGTGGCACGACCCCTCGGTGGAGATCACGTTCTCCGAGTACCTCGAGCTGGACCTGTCCACCGTGGTTCCCTCCATCTCAGGGCCCAAGCGTCCGCAGGACCGCATCGAGTTGACCAACTCGAAGCAGCAGTTCCGCACGGATCTGAAGAACTACGTTTCCGAAGGCGACTTCGCTGAAGGCAACACGATCGACGAGTCCTTGGAAGAGTCGTTCCCGGCCTCCGATGCTCCGTCCTTCACCCACCCGGGCAGCCACCAGCACGACACCGAGCGCCAAGTTGCGTCCGCTGCTTCCGGTGCCGAGGGCCGTCCGTCCGCGCCTATCCACGTGAAGAACGAATCGGGCGTTGACTTCGAACTGGATCACGGTGCTGTGTCGATCGCCTCGATCACCTCCTGCACCAACACCTCCAACCCCTCCGTGATGCTCGCTGCAGCCGTTCTGGCCCGCAACGCCGTCAACAAGGGCTTGGCATCCAAGCCGTGGGTCAAGACCTCCGTTGCCCCCGGCTCAAAGGTCGTCACCGACTACTACGAAAAGTCAGGCCTCGTGCCGTACCTGGAGAAGCTCGGCTTCTTCACGGTAGGTTACGGCTGCGCCACCTGCATCGGCAACTCCGGCCCGCTGGACACCGAAATCTCTGCAGCCATCGCTGAAAACGACCTTTCCGTCACCGCTGTTCTCTCCGGAAACCGCAACTTCGAAGGCCGCATCAACCCGGACGTGAAGATGAACTACCTGGCTTCACCGCCGCTGGTCATCGCCTACGCCCTGGCCGGCACCATGGACTTCGACTTCGAAGCTGATGCGCTGGGCCAGGACGAAAACGGCAACGACGTGTTCCTGAAGGACATCTGGCCGAACCCGGTCGAGGTCCAGGAAGTCATGGACGCCTCGATCGACCGCGAGATGTTCACGAACTCCTACGCCACTATCTTCGAAGGCGACGACCGCTGGAAGGCATTGGAAACCCCCGAGGGCAACACCTTCGAATGGGATCCCAAGTCCACCTACGTCCGCAAGCCCCCGTACTTTGACGGTATGAAGGCTGAAGCTGAGCCGGTGGAAGACATTGCCGGTGCACGCGTGCTGCTCAAGCTCGGCGATTCCGTCACCACCGACCACATCAGCCCTGCAGGCTCCTTCAAGTCGGACACCCCGGCTGGCCAGTATTTGCTGGCCAACGGTGTGGAGCGCAAGGACTTCAACTCCTACGGTTCACGCCGTGGAAACCATGAGGTCATGATTCGTGGCACGTTCGCGAACATCCGCATCCGCAACCAGCTCCTGGACAACGTCGAAGGTGGATTCACCCGCGACTTCTCCCAGGCCGGCGCCCCGCAGGCATACGTCTACGACGCTTCCCAGAACTACCAGGCTGCCGGCACCCCGCTGGTTGTGCTCGCTGGCAAGGAATACGGCTCGGGATCATCGCGTGACTGGGCTGCCAAGGGCACTGCCCTGTTGGGTGTGAAGGCTGTTGTTGCCGAGAGCTACGAGCGCATCCACCGCTCCAACCTCATTGGCATGGGCGTTCTTCCGCTGCAGTACCCGGCTGGTCAAAACGCAGAATCCTTGGGCCTGACCGGCACCGAGACATTCTCCGTGGAAGGTGTCACCGAGCTGAACAACGGCACCACGCCCAAGACCCTGAAAGTCACGGCAGTTGCTGAAGACGGCACCACGGTCAGTTTCGATGCAGTCTTGCGCATCGACACCCCCGGTGAAGCCGATTACTACCGCAACGGCGGCATCCTGCAGTACGTGCTGCGTCAGATCTCCGCAACCAGCTGAAAAGTGTAGATCCGCAAGGGGCGGGTATCCGGGAAACCGGGTGCCCGCCCCGGCACATTAAAGACCGCGATACCCTTAGACGTTGACTGTGCACCAGGAGGTAAGCAATGGGACTACTAGAAACCATCAAGGATCCGCATGACCTGAGCAGGCTCAGTGATGCCCAAATGGTGTCGCTGGCCCAGGAAATCCGCGACTTCCTCATTGCGAACGTGTCCCAGACGGGTGGCCATCTGGGCCCCAACCTGGGTGTTGTCGAGCTGACCCTTGCCATCCACAGGGTGTTTGACTCCCCTCGGGACAGCATCGTTTTTGACACGGGGCACCAGTCCTATGTGCATAAGCTGGTGACCGGGCGGCAGGACTTTTCCACCCTGCGCCAAACAGGCGGGCTCTCCGGCTACCCCGACCGCGGCGAATCCGAGCACGACATCGTTGAAAGTTCCCACGCCTCCTCCTCCCTGTCCTGGGCCGACGGAATCTCCCGCGCCAGGAAGCTGACAGGGGAAGGTGACCGGTTCGTCGTCGCCGTCGTCGGTGATGGAGCGTTGACCGGCGGCATGACGTGGGAAGCCATCAACAACATTGCGGCCGACAAGGACCGACGCGTGGTCATCGTTGTCAACGACAACGGGCGTTCCTACGCGCCCACAGTGGGCGGCGTGGCGGAATACCTGGCGTCGCTGCGTCCGGCCATTGACCATGTCCGGACCCGTAAGAGCTATGAAGCATCCATGACGTGGGGCAAGAAGCGCCTGCAGGACGGCAACGCCGCAGGCCGCTTCGTGTACAAGAGCCTGCACGCTGCCAAGACGGGCATGAAGGACTGGTGGGCCCCGCAAGGATTGTTTGACGATCTGGGCATGAAGTACCTGGGCCCGGTGGACGGCCACGACGAAAAGGCGATGGAAGCGGCGCTGACGGCTGCCAAGAACTACGGCGGCCCCGTCATTGTCCATGCCTTCACCGAAAAAGGCCGCGGCTATGCCCCGGCACGGGCCGACGTCAACGACCAGTTCCATGCCGTCGGCGTCATCAACCCCGAAACCGGTGTCTCGGTGGAAGCCTCCGGCGGCAAGTCCTGGACCTCCGTCTTTGGCGAGGAAATCACGAAGATCGCGGAAGAACGCGACGACATCGTGGCCGTCACCGGAGCCATGCTGCTGCCCCTGGGCTTGGCGGCGTTTGCCAAGGAGTTCCCGGACCGCGTGGTGGATGTCGGCATTGCGGAGCAGCACGCCCTGACCATGGCGGCGGGCATGGCGTTCGGCGGTCTGCACCCCGTCGTTGCCATGTACGCCACATTCTTGAACCGCGGCTTCGACCAGCTGCTCATGGACGTCGCCCTCCACAAGGCCGGTGTCACGATTGTGCTGGACAGGGCCGGGGTCACTGGTCCCGACGGCCCGAGCCACCATGGCATGTGGGACTTGGCGATGCTGCAGATTGTTCCCGGTCTGCACCTTGCCGCCCCACGCGACGAGGTGCGGCTGCGCGAGGAACTGCGTGAGGCCGTGGCCATTGAAAACGCGCCCAGCGTGGTTCGCTACTCCAAGGGCAAGGTGGGGCCGGAAGTGGTGGCCATTGAGCGCCTGTACGACGGCGTGGACGTCCTTGCACGCCCGAGCCACGAAATGCCGGTGGAAGCCGGGGAGCCGCAGACGGACGTATTGATTGTCAGTGTCGGCGCCATGAGTGAAATGTCCCTTGACGTGGCGAAGCGCATTGGTGCGCAGGGCATTACAGCGACTGTCGTGGATCCGCGCTGGGTGTTGCCCGTGCCGCGCTCCGTTGTGCAGTTGGCCTCGCAGCACCGCATTGTGGTTGTTGTGGAGGACGGGGTACGGGCCGGCGGGGTTGGCTCGAGGATTCGCCAGGAACTGCGCGCTGCCGGCATTGACACGGCTTTGAACGAGGTGGGCTTGCCCGTGGAGTTCCTGAGCCACGGTACCCGTGCCGAGGTGATGGAACGCGTGGGCCTGACCGCCCAGCGCGTGGCGCAGGACACCGTGGAGCAGGTCCTTGGCACCAAGGTGCCCTTTGCCCGCCCGCTGCCCGGCCATGCTTCCCCCCGCACAGGGCAGATGCCGATCCTGTGACCGCGCATCCTGAACTGCTGCCGGTCAGCATGGATATTGCCGTTAGTGTGGACATCCCCGAGGTCGGTGACCTTGTGGTGGCCCGCAACCGCAAGTATGACGGCACCGCCCACTGGGTGGTGCCCGGTCGCTACCTGGGTTCCGATGAACACGGACACTGGGTTTTCCAGGGCACGCACGAGTTCATTTCCCGGCCCGGAGCCGCCTCCTACACGGAATCAGATGCCATTTTCCTGATCCCGCACACGGGGGACTGGGTGGCGACATTCTTTGACGAAGCGCACCCGAACGGCGTCGAGCTCTACATCGATTTGGCCATCGAGCTGGCGTGGCGGCGCATCCGGCCCGGCGTCATGGAGTTCCACATGATCGACATGGACCTTGACGTGGTCCGCACCAAAAGTGCGGGTTTGTTCGTGGACGACCGCGACGAATTCGCCGAGCATAGCCTGCAGATGTCCTACCCCGAGCCGCTGGTTGCCCGCATGGAGGCCGCCTGCGAAGCGCTCACCGTGGCCGTAACAGCTGGCCTCCCACCATTCGACGGTCGCGCAGCGGCCTGGTTTACCCTAGGAAGGACCCTGCCATGAGCAGCTCCGAAACCATCAACCAGACCGTCCTTGACGGCCTTGACCCCAACATTGTGCGCATGTACAAGAGGAACGACGACGGCGTACTCGTCTTCCGCGAAGCGTGGGTTGACGCCGGGGGAGCCGGGGAGACGGACGATGCCGAGGGTGAAGGCAACGAGAAAGGTGGCAGTGAGCCCGCCGTGGTTGCCGCAGAAGCGCCGGAGGTGTTCTTCGTGCTCAACCATGGCACGGTGGGGCACATCAGCACGTCGAAGGACGCTCCCGTGAAGACGCTTGAGGAGGCTGAAGGGATGCTCGCCGCCTTCGCCGAACAGTGCGTCGAGGATGGCTATGCCACTCTCACCCGTGATGAACAGACACTGGTGGTGGCCCAGTTCGCGCTGAAGAGCGACCGTGTCAGCGACCGGGACAAGCACCTGGCCCAGCGTGTGAAGGACACGCTCACCCCGCACCTGGCCTGGCGCGGCAGCGGCGTCCTGGAGAAGTTTGAATTCACGTCCGCCGGACACGGCCTGGGCAAGTTGAACGTGTACATCGTGGCACCGGATGCCCCGCGCGCGGTGGCAAACATCAAGGTCTGCATCCGCGAGGAGAAGCTCGACTTCACCAAGCTGACAGTTGCCACCGGCCCCATCAACGACCCATCCGCCCTGCGCGCCAAGCACAGCTCGACAGGCGGCACCGCTTTCAGCCTGTAACTGTCGGTCGGGGGCTGTTGTGGTCCGCGGACGCTGCTATAGCAGCGTCGGATCACCACAACAGCCCCCGGAGCAGTGTTGGGTCAGCGAAGTGTTGAGCCAGCGAACTGGGGACGGCCATGTGACCGCTCGACGGATTCGCTATGGTGGAAGCATGACTGAGCACAGCATTGAATACCGCCAGGTGGGTCGTTCGGGACTGACAGTTTCAACAGTGGGGCTCGGGTGCAATAATCTGGGCCGCACTGGATCTGTCACCGAAACCCAGGAGGGCAGCGATGCCGTGGTGCATGCGGCCCTGAATGCGGGCATCACGCTCTTCGACATGGCTGATATGTACGGCGCGTTTGCGGGCCAGGGCGAAATCATGCTGGGAAAGGCGCTGGGCAGAGAGCGCAAGAATGCGGTCGTGGCCACGAAGTTTGGCCTCGACGCCTCCGGTGCCAACGGGGTTGACTGGGGTAGGCGCGGATCGCGCAAGTACATCATGCAGTCGGTTGAGGCGTCGCTGCGCAGACTGAACACCGACTATATCGACCTGTATTACTACCATTCCCCGGATCCGCTGACTCCCATCAGTGAGACACTTGATGCGCTCGACGACCTGGTCAAGCAGGGAAAAGTTCTGTACCTGGGCCACTCGAACATGGCCGGTTGGCAGATTGCCGAAGCGGAGTTCACGGCCCGGATGTCCGGTGGCACGCGGTTCACTGCGAGCCAAAACCACTACAACCTGATGGACCGGCGCGCCGAACTTGAAGTGACCCCGGCGGCCGAGGCTTACGGCTTGGGTGTCATGCCCTACTATCCGCTCGCCAATGGGCTGCTCACAGGCAAATACAGTTCCGGGAAGGCTCCGGCAGGCAGCCGGCTCAGCCACACACGCCAGTACATGGTGGAGGGTGCAGATCTGGACCAGCTGAAGTCATTTGGAGACTTTGCCGCAGAACGAGGTTTGAGTGAAGTGCAAGTGGCGTTCTCGTGGCTCGCGGCCCAACCGTCCGTTGCCAGCGTCATTGCCGGTGCCACGAAGCCGGAACAAGTGCGTGAAAATGCCGGCGCCGCCTCATGGAAGCCAACAACGGAAGACCTCACCGTCCTGGATGGAATCTTTCCGAAGCAGCCGCGGGTCGCGGTGGTTTTGGGGGGATTAGCGGGTGCCGGGCTGCTTTACGGCGCCCGGGGCCGGCGCCCCGGTCAGAGGCCCGGTGACGTTGAAACAACACGTGGTCCG
>NZ_JAUNVV010000158.1 GCF_030540645.1 Arthrobacter sp. | reverse complement strand
GGCGCCAATGCTGCCGGCTTCGCGCACCAACCACACGTTGATCTCCTCGGCGTGCAGCTCCCAGAGGTCCCCTGCCTTGCGCAATACGGCGGCACGCTCTTCTGGCTTCTTCGCCGCCCACAGCACTTGGGCCTTGGCGGCCGTGCTCGCTGCCCGCAAGACATCCTCCGCGGAGGCAAGACCGACCCTGCCCAGCACGTTGCCGGTGGCTGGCTCCATCACATCCTGGCTGCCGGCCGATCCCCGGATCCAGCCGTTAATGTTGATTTTCGAGTTCCAAAGCGATTCTTCAAGCAATGACACGATGGGTTCCTTTACTTGGTGACCAGTGAAGAAGGTAGCGGTTCACGGCGGATGCGCCCATTCCAACTATCTGGAGTTCCCCTTCATCCCCACGCTAGGCCAGGATGCTGTGGGCGTCCACTGAATGTCCACGGCAGCGGGCTATTATAGCGTCCATTCGGTTGTCTGGTCGTGGTCATGCCGCCCAAGGACCATGCCTTCGAAGTAAAGCCGCGAACAATAAACCATCTTTCGCCTACAGGCCCCAGTTCCGCGCATTGCCCAGTGCCTGGACGACATCCTTGGCTTCCAACTTCCGATATAGACCACGAATCTGCGTCTTGACGGTGTTTTCGGAACGAAAGCCGCTTTCGGCTATCTGCCTGCGCGTCATTCCTGAGCGTAGCTGCCGAAGGATTTCGTATTCCCGGGGTGTGAGAAGCGGCCTGCCCGCGTGCGAAGCCGCGGAGGAAGAAACCATCGTTTCAAGGCGAAGGCGTTCTTCTGGCCGCAATCCCAAGTCGTCGCTCACCGTTACCCAACCTGGGATCATCCGAAGATAGGAGATTTCCGCGAGGTCGGCCGAACCGGAGCACAGTTGTCGCAATATCGCCACGGCTTCAGGCGTTGGACCATCCGGGTTCCGCGCGGCAACATCGAGGTATAGCGAGAGCCTCCCCCAGCGTCGGGCGCCCATGCGGCGTGCTTTGTCTGTCAGCACGGCTAACGCGGCGTCATGCCGTCCCATCTGCAAGTGCCGCAGCGCGGTAAGCGCTGGATCCGCCTGGACGGGTTTGAACTCCAAGGGTGTCACGCCCCCCTCGAAAATGCTGACCATGAGTAGCGCCTCATCGAACAATCCTGCGGCCAAAGGCGCAGTTGATGCATAGGCACGCTCCCTGCGCAATGCCTCAACCAATAGCCGAGCCGATGCCGGAAGACCTTTCCGCAGGGAGCTCAACGCCAGCAGATATGCATGTACCGACCAGAGTTCGTCGTTGTCGGGTGTAGGCGGCAAAGTGCCGAGCTCATTCGTGGCCGCTTCCAAGTCAAGGTCGCACATGGCCAGATAAACTCGCGTCATGACGGCTGTGCGGGCCACCATTTTCCGACCCCAACCCACCTTGCCGATCACTGCTTCATGTTTATCGAGCCATTGCCGGGCAATTGCGCCGTCTCCTTGAAGGGCATGGAGCAATGCCAGCTTTCCGGCCACGTCTGCCAGCAGGAACGACTTTCCGGAGACCTGTGCCAGGTGGAACCCCGCCTCGTATGCGCTGCGTGCCTCCGATTCTCGGGCTGCCAAATGCAAAGTGAGACCGGAATGGATCTCTACGAGCGCCCCCAGCGAGGGGTTCAGTGCCTGGGAATCCTGGGCTCGGTGCAAGGCCTCTCTCAAACGCAAGGCTGCTTCCCCTGCATCCTTGTACAATCCAGTCAGCCGCAAATGGGAAATTTCCAACAGGCCGATGGTCAGGCCTCTGGCTGTTGGCTTGCGGTACAGCCGTTCGGTGTCTGCCCGTAGGCGCTGTGCGGTGCGGTCAGTGGAATATTCAGGCTTGAGCGCAGGAAGGTGAAGGACCATGCCGTCCTTGCCCGCGGCATTCAGGATGCGCAGGCCCGTCAGCATGTACCCCGTTTGCCCCGTGATGAAACGTGGGATCTTCGCCGCAATGGCTCCCAAGTGCGCGGGGTTGCTGATAAACATGTCAGCCCACTGATCGAGCAACAAGTTCATCAGGGCCGGCCACCGTCGGCCTTCCACCGCAGAATCCACGGCGTTACCGACCCCGCGTGTTATTGTCACGGCGTTGAGCGCCGCATGTTC
>NZ_JAUNVV010000084.1 GCF_030540645.1 Arthrobacter sp. | reverse complement strand
TTGGTTCCCTCGAGGTTGTTGGCCTCGGTGACGGACTTGAGGTCTTCAAGCTGGTCGAGAATGCCACTGAAGCCCATGGACTTGGCACCGGAGTTGTCAATCAGATCCGGAGGCGTGCCACCGACGAAGCGGGGCTGCATTTCCTGGGAAATGTCGGTTGAGGGGCTGATCTTCACCGTAACGTCGGGGAAGTTCTTGGAGAAGATGGCTCCGGCGAAGTCAACGTAGTCGATGCCGTAGCCGCCCTTGAAGATGACAGCGTCGAGTGCGCCGGTCTTGGCAACTCCAAACGGGTTCTTCGTGGGATCAACTTCGCCACCCGGCGCAGCCGAGGTGCCTGAATCGCCACCCCCTGCACAGGAAGCAAGCGCTCCGCCCAAGGGCAAAAGTACGGCGGTTGCCAGGGCCCCGCGGAGAAATCCACGACGCTGCAGCGGCTTGTTCTGAATACTCATTCTATTTACTGCCTTCCATTGATGGTACGAGCGCTAAATCGGTACTGCCTTGTACGCACTTGGTACGGGTACTGCATTTCACTAGGCTGACTCCAACGTGGGTGTCGCCGAGATCATGCCTCCCGCCTGAGTCGGCCTACGTATTGGCCAACTAGCGCGAGGTTGTGTTCGTCCCCGCCCGGGATATTTGCCGAAATATAGATGGGCGGCTTCTTCCCCGCACGGATCAGACACTGGACTGTTTCGATAGTGAGCAACTGCGCAATGTATGCGCCTGTGACCGATGAAACAGCACCAACACCTCCTCCGCCGGAAACTTCCAGGGTGGTGTCGCCATACGGCGCCCTGTTATCGATAACAATATCTGCTATCTCGCTGAGCCGCAGCCCGCTTGGGTGTTTGGGTTCCACCGCGTTCGTGTGTTGCAGACTCGTTACGGCAATGACCTTGTGGCCACGTTCCTTGGCGGCCAATGCCAGTCCAACAATCGAACCATTGACGCCTGAATTCGAGGCAATGATGAAGATGTCCCGCGGGTCAATGAGGGAAAGGTTGAAGAGCTCCTCGGCAACTCCCGTTTCACGCTCCAGGATGGAGCCTTCCAAGGAGTCCAATTCAGCAACACTTCGTTCCCCGTGGAGCACCAAGTCACGCAGGGCGATCTTGCTCGTGGGGATCAGCCCTCCGGCACGGCCTGCAATCTCCATGGCAAAGGCCTCGGAGTGGCCGGTGCCAAAGGCTTGAATGACGCCACCGTTAGCCAGTGCATCTGCCATTGCAGAAGCAGCCGCGTCAACCCCGCCAGCAACGGCCCACTCCGTGATGGCGTCCAATCGGGTGGAAACTTCAAGGCTGAAATCTGTCATGTAATTAGAAATGATCCTCACCCTTTCCAGTTTTGTGGGGTGTTCTGTGGCTGCTCACTTCAAGCCGCGCGGCCCTGGTGGGACGCCGGTGCGGAGAGACAGCCATTGCTGAAGCCGCAAGTTTCGAGGTGGTCTTGGCAAAATTCACCTGAGCAACCAGTAAATAGATCAAGTCCAGAACCAGCAGCTGTACGTGCTTGGCTGAGAGATCGTCCGGCTGCAGGAACTGCTCATGAACGGACGTGATGATGGAAGCATCAGCACTTTCAGCCAAAGGGGAGCCTGGGTTGTTGCTCAGTGCCACCGTCAACGCCCCAGCTTCGCCGGCTTCACGCAGCATTTGCAAGGTTTCTTCAGTTCGGCCGGTGTTGGATATACCGATGGCCACCGTGCCGGAGTCCTGAATGGCAGCACTTGTCAGTCCTGCGTGGACCTCTGACCAGTGGTGGGCGTTGATGCCGATCCGGTAAAGACGTGACTGGAGTTCCTTGGCCATGACAGCGCTCCCACCAATCCCATAGATGTCCACATGTGAACTCATGGCAATGCGGCGGGCAATCTTGTTCATCAAGGCCAAATCCATGACGGCAGCGGTTTCCTCCAAGGAACGCGTATGGGCGTTAACAAGTGTGCTCAGTACGTCACGTGGCGAGTCGTCGGGGCCAAAAGCACGTCCAATATCGGCCTTCCACGACTCGCGGGCGTCGCTGCGCCCAAGGTCAGAGGCAATGCTGACCCGGAACGGCACGTAGCCGGCATAGCCCAGCAGACGACAAAAGCGAGTGACAGTGGCCGGGGATGTTTTAGTTTGCTCCGCCAGTTCCATGATGGAGAGTTCAAGGGGTGCCTGTGGGTGCTCAAGAAGGTAAGCGCCGATTTTGGCCATGGCAGCAGGCATATCAGGTAGTTTGGCCTGAATACGGTTCACGACACCGGCGGACGTTGCCGCAGATGCAGGAGTCGTGAAAGCTGACATGTGAAAATCCATTTCTTTTTGATGACTACACAATGAAAACTATTATCACGTCGCATGTAAGTCAAGTCACACCCAGACACAGATTGGTAACGATGCAGAAATTTCTTGCCATTGACGCTGGCGGGACGTCCACCAGGGCTGTTCTCGTTGACCCCGCGGGCTACTGCCACGGCTATGGCACGGCGGGCGGGGGAAACCCGGTTTCCCGCGGGTTTGGGCCCGCATTGGATGCACTGGTGCAAGCTTCCACCCTGGCCTTGGGCGGCCGCCCCGCGGCCATCGAAGGTGTTCTCGTGGCGATGGCCGGAGCGTCACTTGAACTGCCCCTGCATTTGTTCCAAGCTGGCTTCAAGCCACTGGGCCTGGCAGGTAACGTCATGATTGAAACTGACTTATTGGCGATGTTTTACTCTGGAAGTTGTCATGATGAAGGCTTGGCGTTGATAGCCGGAACCGGAGCTGTGGGCGCACGTATCGCCGGCAGTCAGTTGGCAGCCGTCGCTGACGGGACCGGTTGGTTGCTCGGCGACAAGGGATCTGGATTCTGGCTCGGCAGGGAAATTGCTCAGGCCGTGGCGGCAGCTCTCGACGGCCGCGGCAAAGCGACGGCATTGACCGAGTTGGTCCTGGCTGAGTTGGGGATAGCGTGGGAGCCACACGCCCGCACCCAAGGGCGCCTACGGGCTCAGCAGCAGCTGATCTCAAGAGTCTACGAGCAGAGTCCCATTGAGCTCTCCCGGTTCACTCCCCTCGTTTTCACGGTGCAGGAGGACGACGTTGCCAGGGACATCATTGAGCGTGCAGCCAATGCGCTGGCCAAGACACTTCTTGCCGTCAGCCTGGGAGTGGAAAGCGACGGGGCCGCACGAATTGCGGCAAGGCCACTGGTCTTTGGCGGCAGCGTGCTCACAAAAGGTTCCACTGTGGCCCAGGCAGTGGTGGACACACTAACGGCGAACAACAGCGAGCCGGGCTCGGGGATCAACACAGCCATTACGCCGATTCTCGTGGACGACGGCGTGGCGGGTTCAGCCGTACTGGTGCTCAAACGCCACGGGATTGATGTTGATGCGGGCGTCTTTTCGCGAATCCAGGACAGTTTGGCAGCGTTGCGCAGCTGACCGACGCGGTGGGACCGATTTAGCGGGAGGGGGTTTCGCCGTCGTGCGTGTTGTCTGCCGGGCCGCCTTGGGCCGCATTGTCCGTTTTGATCTGCTTCAAGCGGTCTGCGGAACGTCGGTTCACACCGGAACCCTCACTGAGGTAGTCCTCATTTTCCTTGTGGCCCATGACCATCAGGGATGACAACAGCAAGGTGACAACGAAAGCAATGCCAAACGCAATGGCACCAAGGTCCCAGCGCAGCCCATGAATCGTGCCCCCAGCGGACACCACAAGGGTAACAAGGCCCGCAACCGCTGCAAGGGCGGCGGAAAAGCTCAGCGGGAACTTGATGGAATTGCCCGAATCCGGGTTCTGCGGCTCTACACGGCCCACAATTGATCCTTTGCTTGTTGGGTGTTCACACACCCTGGCTTTCTACGCGAAGTAGAACATACGGTGCCAGTTTACTGGGCTTTTGTCTTGCTGCCATCATGGCGAAGCGTGAGTGCGGACAACGCCCATAGTGCGCCGATCATCAGTGCCCCTCCACCGGCAACGCCCATGAGTGCGTGGGGGCCCACGGTGGCGAAGAACGGAAGGAGGATTCCTGTGCCCAGGCCAAGAACGCCGGAGATCATCCAGTCACTTCGCAAGGCGATCTTCGCTTTCGTGTTTCCGGCTGGTTTGTCCAAGGCAGCAAATAGTTCGGCCGCACCCACCACAGCAAGGGCTGCGCCGCCAAGCCAGGCCGCTATCACGGTGCTGGCGGAAATAGCCACCACAACCCCGTTCATGGCCAGGAATCCTGCGGCTCCAAGCAACACCAGCCTGCCACGGTGTCCACGCGGTAATTCAAGAGTACTCACCACCCAGTACTGGGTGGCCGCCAAGGCAAGGAAGTAGAGCGCAAAGCCAAGGCACAATCCCAGCACGCCAGGATCTGCCCAAAAGACTGTCACGAGGCCAAAAGCCATCGTCACAACAGCCCGCAACAACACGCGCTGCCACAGCGCAGGGATGCCGGGCGCGGCCGTACGGGTGTTGCTTGACTGAGGCAGTGCTGTTTCACTCACCCTTCAAGTCTAGCCGCGGGCGGCCGGAACGCCGATTTGCATCCATCGTCCCGTTCGGGCGCGCAGCCCCAAAGTCAATCCGCGGGCCCCCATGTAACCGATGCTGAACGCGGCCCAGACCCAGAACAGCCCCGGAACAGTGTCACCGAAGTCCACTTGGGAAATCCAGAAGAGCAGGGGCAGGTAGACCAACAGATTCGCCATCCCTACCAATGCGAGATACCGGGCATCCCCAGCTCCGATGAGGACGCCGTCGAGCACAAAAACGTATCCGGCAAGCGGCTGGGCAACAGCCAGGACAAGCAATGCCGCGCTCAGCGCCGCGTGGACACTCGTGTCCGCGGTGAAGATCCAGCCGACGACGCCGGACCCCGCCCACAGCGCGAGTCCCGTCAACACACCAAAGACCAGGCCCCACCTCGTCATGGTGCGTGTCAAGAACCTCACTTCCATGACGTTGCCGGCGCCCAGTTCTTTACCAATCAGTGCTTGGGCGGCGATGGCGAGGGCATCAAGGGCGAAGGCGAGGAACGTGAAGATGGTCATGGCCAGCTGGTGGGCTGCCAGATTGGTTGCGCCCTGTGCGGTCACCACAAGCACGGTGGCCAGGATCGCGCCGCGGAGTGAGAGTGTCCGCAGCATGAGCCAACTGCCGACACGGGACACTGTTCGAACACCCGCCCAATCGGGGCACAGACCAACGTCATAGCGTCGGGCTGCCCGCACCACAATGACCAGGTACACCACAGCCATTCCCCACTGGGCAATCACTGTGCCCAGTGCGGCTCCAGCCACGGATAAGCCCAGGCCGTAGACCAACACCAGGTTCAGTACGATGTTGACGGCAAACCCGACTATCGCCACTACCAGAGGTGTCCTCGTGTCTTGCAAGCCACGCAACACGCCCATGGCTGCCATAACCAGCAGCATAGCGGGAATGCCGGCCAGGCTGATCATGAAGTACGTCTGTGCGTACCCCAGTACATCTCCATTGGCGCCCATGACCCCGAAAAGTCCGCCGCCAACAAATATTCCGACAACGGCAAGCACCATGCCCAGCATCGCTGCCAGCCACAGCCCATCCCGGCCAACAGCAAGGGCGTCAGCGTGCCGTCCAGCTCCCAAAAGACGCGCCACGGCGGGAGTGGTCGAGTAGGCCAGGAACACCATAAGTCCCACCACGGTCTGCAGTACAGTGGCAGCCAGCCCCACTCCGGCCAGTTGTGAAACCCCCAAGTGTCCGACAATTGCCGAGTCAGCCAAGAGGAAAAGTGGCTCGGCGATGAGCGCACCAAAGGCGGGGATCGCCAGGCCTCGGATGGCCCTGGCCGTTGCGCGGCGGCTCTCCTTGGAGGCGTCGGTCAGCGTTGTTGGTTTGGGCATGGTTTAACAGTATCGGCCACTGCGGCTATTCATGGCCTCGCTCTGGGCCGGGGCACCGGGCAGGCAGGGCATACCCGGCAGGCAGCGAACGCCGGGCACACCAGACCCGGTACGTCTGGGTTAGTAGCTGCCGCCGTTTTCGCTGGCCATGTTGGCAAAACGTGAGTAGTGCCCCTGGAAACCCAGCACGATTGTCTTGGTGGGGCCGTTTCGATGCTTGGCAACAATCACGTCGGCTTCACCGGCCCGGGCTGATTCCTTGTCGTAGATATCCTCACGGTGCAACAGAATGACCATGTCGGCGTCCTGCTCAATGGAGCCGGACTCTCGAAGGTCGGAGACCATGGGCTTCTTGTCGGTTCGCTGCTCAGAGCCGCGGTTCAGCTGTGACAACGCCACAACCGGGACCTGGAGTTCCTTGGCCAGCAGCTTCAAGGCACGCGAGAACTCAGAAACCTCCTGCTGACGTGATTCAACGCGCTTGCCTGATGACATGAGCTGGAGATAGTCCAAAATAACCAGCTTGAGGTCATGCTGCTGCTTCAGGCGACGGCACTTGGCGCGGATCTCCATCAGCGACATGTTGGGGGAATCGTCAATGAAGAGCGGCGCTTCGTTCATTTTGCCCATGGTGGTGGCAATCTTTGACCACTGGTCGTCCTTGACGGTTCCCTTGCGCAGATCCTGCAGGCTGATGGTGGCTTCGGCGGACAGCAGGCGCATGGCAATTTCGTTCCGCCCCATTTCCAGGGAGAAGACCACCGTGGCCATATTGTGGTCAATGGCCGCCGACCGCGCCCAATCCAATGCGAACGTGCTCTTTCCCACCGCGGGACGGGCAGCAATGACAATCATCTGGCCAGGGTGCAGGCCGTTGGTCAGTTCATCAAATTCGTAGAATCCGGTAGGCACGCCGGTCATCCCCTGGCCCTTGTGCCCGGACGCCTCAATTTCATCCACAGTGGATTCCATGACGTCTTTCAGAAGCACATAGTCCTCCGTGGAGCGCCGTTCAGCCACGGCAAAGATCTCCGCCTGTGCTGCATTCACGGTGTCTTCGACTTCACCGTCTTGGGCGTAGCCCATCTGCACAATTTTGGTGCCTGCAGTGACAAGACGGCGCAGCACGGCTCGTTCGGCAACAATTTCGGCGTAGAAACCGGCGTTGGCGGCTGTTGGGACCGACTGGATCAGCTGATGCAGGTAAGCCGCACCACCGGTCTTCGTGATTTCACCGCGCTTGGTCAGCTCATCGGCGATGGTCACGGCATCGGCGGGCTCGCCCCTGCCGTAGAGGTCCAGGATGGCCTCATAGATGCTTTCGTGGGACGGGCGGTAAAAATCACTTCCGCGCAGTACTTCGACCACGTCCGCAATGGCATCCTTGGAGAGCATCATGCCACCCAGGACACTTTGTTCAGCCACTAGATCCTGCGGCGGTGTCCTTGCGAAATCTGGTTCACGGGGTGTTGTCCCGATTTCCCTGACTGTAGCCGACATGTGTGGTGCCCTCTTTCCGCCCTGCTGGCCGGGTCTTTCACCACTTGTGGCGGTGTGTTCTTTAGTGCGACTGCTCCTGCCAGCTGGTACGGACAAAGTCGTCTTTGTGGAGAGCCTAGTTGCAACGTTAGACGCTGAAAGGGCATCCACCAACCCCGTTGTCCACCCTCACTGTGGATAACTAGTGCATTAACTGCCCTAGCTTGTGCACAGGATGGGGATAAGTGTGTGGATAAAATACAAGTTGTTCACAAAACATGGCTCTGACCTGCATGAATACTATCCACCCCCTGTGGAGGAATACTTTTTTTAAACAAAGTTCACGTCCTACGCGCAGCGTTGCCCACACCAACCTGCTAGAGGAAGCTCACAATATCCACAGATATATACGCACATGTGGATATCCGGTGCCCTGCAGCCCAGAGAGCAAGGGGCTAAGCTGCCTGAAACGAATGGAGGCACGCCATGTCCACGAGGAGACGCCCACGCGCTGATGGCCCTTATGCAAGAAATCACGGGACAACTGCCACAAATGTGGGGTCCAAGCATCATCGGCTTCGGCCAATACCACTACAAGTACACATCGGGGCGTGAAGGTGACGCTCCTGCTGCAGGATTCTCTCCGCGGAAGGCCAACCTGGTCATATACGGGCTCACGTACCCACCCGGTGCTGCCGAACTGTTGTCGACGTTGGGTCGCTTCAAATCTGGGGCATCCTGCATATACGTCAACAAGCTCGCTGATGTGGACATGGATGTGCTGGCGCAGCTCATAGCGTTGAGCTACCAGCAAATGACCACAACTACCCCGGGTTAAAGCAAGAAGCCCGGCCCCCACGAAAGGGGCCGGGCTTCAAGAAACGCTATGTGCAGGCGACTAGCTTGCTACAACGTTCAAGGTGATGACAGCGGAAACGTCGTCGTGGAGACGAACGTTTGCCGTGTGCTTGCCAACCAACTTGATGTGGGCGGGCAGTTCAACCTTGCGCTTGTCAATGGTTCCCAGACCTGCAGCGGCAACAGCCTTTGCAACGTCGTCGGCCTTGACGGTACCGAACAGGCGACCTGAGGCGCCGGCCTTGACCTTCAGAACAACGGTGTGTCCCTGCAGGGCAGCGGCCTGCTCCTGGGCTGCTTCAATGGAAGCGTGGGCGTGTGCCAGGCGTGCAGCCTTGATGGCTTCAACCTGCTTCTCGCCACCCTTGGACCAGGTGAGGGCGAAGCCGCGGGGCAGAAGGAAGTTACGTGCGTAACCGTTCTTCACCTCAACGATGTCGCCAGCGGCACCGAGGCCGCTTACTTCGTGGGTCAAAATGAGCTTTGCCATGTGTATTTATCTCCCTTAACCGCGGCCAGCGCCGGAGTAGGGAAGCAGTGCGACTTCGCGGGCATTCTTGATTGCCTGAGCGATCTTGCGCTGCTCCTGAACGGTGACACCCGTAACGCGGCGCGCACGGATCTTTCCACGGTCAGAAATAAATTTGCGCAGCAATGCTACGTCCTTGTAGTCGATGACAGTGATGTCAGCGGCCTTCAAGGGGTTGGACTTTGGTTTGGGCTTACGGAGTTCAGCCTTAGCCATCGTGGAGCTCCTTAGTGTTAGTGGAGCCCGTGGATATTAATCCGCGGGATGGTGTGCGTACGGCGGTTGCCGCACATTGATAAACAAGTGTGGTGCGCGGGTTCCCTGCGTGGCGGCGGAGCCGACAAGAAAGGGCCTGCACCGCACGTTAGAAGGGAGGCTCGGAGTTATCCGGGCCTGCGCCCCAGCCGGAGGAGCCGCCACCGGGCGTGGCCCAGGGGTCAGCTGCCGGTGCGGACTGCTGCTGCTGGCCGCCGCCCCACTGGGGATTTCCCCCACCGGGATTGCCGCCGAAGCCGCCTTGTCCTCCGCCGGCGTTGCCGCCGCCGAAGTTTCCGCCCTGGCCGCCTTGGCCACCGCCAAAGTTGTTCCCACCCTGGCCGCCGGAGCGTTGGGTGCGGTTTACCTTAGCGTTGGCATAGCGCAGCGAGGGGCCGATCTCGTCGACCTCAAGCTCCATGACGGTGCGCTTTTCGCCTTCTTTGGTGTCGTAGGTCCGTGACTTCAGCCGGCCTGAAACAATGACGCGGGTTCCCTTTGTGAGGGACTCGGCAACGTTTTCGGCCGCTTCACGCCAGATCGACGCGCGGAGGAACAGCGTTTCGCCGTCCTTCCACTCGTTGCTCTGACGGTCAAAGGTCCGCGGAGTCGACGCAACGGTGAAGTTCGCTACTGCTGAACCGCTCGGAGTAAACCGAAGTTCGGGGTCACTGGTGAGATTACCAATGACCGTGATAGTGGTTTCGCCTGCCATCTGCTCCTGCTTCCTGCTTGGTGTTTTCCTACAAAGAAAAAACTAAAAAGTTAAGGCCGAAATTACTCGGCTTCTACTTTCTGCTCTTCCGGACGGGTGATCTTGGTGCGCAGGATGGTCTCATTGAGGCCAAGCACGCGGTCAAGTTCCTGAGCGGTAGCAGGCTCGGCGGTGAAGTTCACCACGGCGTAGATACCTTCAGACTTCTTCTGGATGTCGTAAGCCAGGCGGCGACGGCCCCAGATGTCAACCTTTTCGATGGTTCCACCATCGTTGGTGATGACATTCAGGAACTTCTGCAGCGACGGCTCAACGGTACGCTCATCAACATCGGGGTCGATGATTACCATCAGTTCGTAAGGACGCATATGTGAACCCACCTCCTTTGGTCTAGGCGGTTACGGCATTTCCGTAACAGGAGGTTCATTTGCGGTGCCTGCCTGGCGACTGAGTCCACTCAATGAGTGCCCCCGGTTCCAGCACAGACTTGTCTATCTTACCGTAAGCACGACGCCGGATAGTCACCCCTGTGGGTAACCCTCACCACACGCCGTGGCTCGGCATGGGCAAACTGCAGCGTCGACAGTCGAGGTCTCCCCCATGCCTTAAAATGGACTGAACCCCGTTCCCGTTTTCGCCGAAAGGCCCCACTTCATGCGCTCCACCGACAACGCCGTTGCGCAGTGGCACGCGCAAAAGCAGTTGCGGCACAGCCCGGCTTGGAAATTGCTGCAGGGTGCATCGTGGGCGGTGGCCTTCCTGCGGGCTGAATTCACCGCCACCAGGCAGCGGGTGCCGCTGGAAATCTTCCACGCCGACCTCGCCGACTTCATGAAGGAGCTGCGCGGGGAAAACCTGAGCCTGAACGAGGCGTGGCAGGCCTCTCACTATGCCGACTCCTGGGTGCGCAGCCAGTTTTTGGCCCGGCCCATGGTGGACGGTAAATTCTTGTATGAGCCGACGGCAGGCACGGCACGCGTTCTGGCGTTGCTGGACACCTTGACGGGCCAACGCACCAACTTGAACAGTTCACGGCTGAGCACTTTGTTGACGAGCATTGAGAAGCTCTCGTTTCAAAGCGATCCCGACCCCGACACGCGCATTGCCGCTCTGGAAGCAGAAATTGCCGAGCGGGAAAGTGAAATTGCCGCCTTGCGCAACGGCGGCACCCCCGCCGTGCTGTCCAATGACTCCGCAGTGGCAGCCACCCGCAGCATTTTGGACCTGGCCGCCAGCCTGCCTGCAGATTTCAAGCGCATGCGCGACGGCGTGGAGCTCATGTTGCACACCATTCGCCAGGAGATCATGGAATCCTCCGTGACAAAGGGTGTGGCCATGGGCCAGGTATTGGCCGGGGACAAGGCCCTGCGGAGCACTGCCGAAGGAGAAACATTCCAGGGCTTCACCGAATTCCTCAACGACCCCGTGCAGCAGGCCAGGTTTCGGCAGTCCGTCAATGAGGTGCTTGAACGCGACTTCACGGATCAGCTCAGTTCCGAGGAGCGCGGAAACCTTGCATCGCTGGTGCGCGAGATGCGCCGTCAGGCCGCCGATGTCCACACTATTTACGGGCGCCTGTCGGAGAGTCTTCACGCGTATGTGCAATCGGCCGAGTTCAGAGAATCGGTGCTGCTACGCAAAGCCATCCACGCGGCCGAACAGTCAATGGCCAAGGCATCACTGGGCTCCCGCACAGCAGTGGTCCCGCCGCTGTTGTATTTCCCCAACTTTGAAACTCTCGCAGGGCTGGGTATTTTCAACCCCGAGGACCATGTGCCGCCGCCGAAGCTGGCGGCACCGCCGGCACTGAGCGATGCCGACATCCACCGCACTCCCGCTACACCGGCACCCGACATGGAAACGCTGCAGGCCGCCGTCGAACTTGCCCGGCACAGCCGCAACGGTAGCGCCACGCTGGCTGAGGTCTACGCCTCCCTGCCGGGCGATCTCCAGCACCTGAATACGATCCGCGGCCTGATCATGGCGGCGCGCAGCTCCGGAAGCCCCATTGATCCACAGCGCACCCAGACCGTGACTTTCACCCAAATCGACGGCACCGCCCGCACCGCCGAACTCCCGTTGTTCACCTTCACGAAGGACCCCGCCCCATGAGCAGCCCCAACGAAACCAGCCCGGCCCCAGCTGGCGGCAGTTTCTCCAGCGAGAATTCCCAGGATGGAAGTGAACGGACCCTCTTTGCCGGAGACACCGGGTCCTTCCCACTTGAATTGCGTCAGGCGTTGGTGCGTTTGCTGCGCGGGCCGTACATTGACGGCACCACGGATCCGGCCCTGTGGACGACCATCCTCAACCACACCGCCTCGCTCCAGCAGTACCTGAGCGAGATCTTCCTGCTGTTGACTGTCGATTCGGAGCGCAAGATCGCACTTTTGACCCCCGCCTCAATTGACGCCGTGCACACGCAGCCCATCGTGGCCCGCAAACCGCTGCGCCGCGAAGAGACGCTGCTGGCCCTGCGCCTGCGTGTACTCCTCGACAGGCACGCGGGCACTGGCACCGACGTAGGAATTTCCCGCGCCGGCGCTCGGGAGATCCTGGCCGAGCACCGCCAGCCCGGCGCCGTTGATGACAAGCGACTCGACGAGCAGACGGATGCCGCCCTAGCCCGGCTGGCAGGGTTGAAACTGATTGCGCCCACCGAGCTCGCTGACGAGTACAGGGTCAGCAACGCCCTGGCCTTGGCACTTCCCTTTGACTCCATCGATCAAATTCCGGCCTATCTTGCCGCCTTGGACAAGAGTGCCATCACCGAACCGTTCGAGGACACACTGATGCAGGAGACGTTCTAGATGAGCATTGCCACCACCCTGCCTTTTGGTGAAGAAGTCAATCCCGGACAGTTCCGCCTGAGCCGGATCCACATCATCAACTGGGGCACCTTTCACGGCCGCCACTCCATGTACGTGGACAGGGCAGGCACACTACTGACAGGCCACCCCGGCGTGGGCAAGTCCACACTTTTCGACGGCATCCAGCACATCTTCTATGCGGCCCCGCGCCTGAACGAATCAGCCAACGAGGCCTCGAACCGCAAAGACCGGCGAACCACATTCAGCTATATGCGCGGACGCAAGATCAAGACGGCCGACGGCGTGGTGTACCAACGTCCCAGCGCCACCTGGTCAGCGGCCGCCCTCGTGTTCGAGGACGGTCTGGGACGCGTTGTCACGATCGCCGCGCTCTTTGACCTGCCTTCCAACGGCCTTGAAGGCCAGGTAGGCAAGCACTATGTCATCCACAATGCCGAACTGGACATCCAGGCATTGGAGAACCATGGCAGTCGGCGCTTTTCCCCGTCATCCCTGCATGCAGCCTTACCCGGGGCCGAGGCCTTTGACGTCCACAAGACCTTTGCCGAACGGTTCCGCCGCAAGCTGGGCATCCACAATGACAAAGCCTTCTCCCTCCTGCGGACACTGCAAAACGGCAAGGGCTTGGACAAGGGCGTCAACCGCTTCTTCCGCTATGAGGTGCTGGACAAGCCGGCGACGCTCTCTGCTGCGGCAGCAGCCGTGGAGGACTTCAACCACCTAAGCGGCATTTACCGCCAGCTCGAGGATGCCCGTGGACAGCGCGACGCGTTGGCGCCCGTGCCTGAACTGCACAAGAAATTGCAGGACATCACGGCGACCCAATCCCGCACAACCGAGCTAAAAAATATTCAGCTGCCGTTGTTGCGGCAAAAGTTTCAAGCTAACCTACTTGCGGCAAAGGCCGTGGCCCTAGGCGAGGCAGCACGAGAGAAGCAGCAGCACATCGAGGCTGCCGTGGCCACCAAGGATGCTCTGGCCGAGTCCGTTTCAGCCCTCTCCGACCAGCATGCAAACCATGGCGGACGGGCCATCGAAGGTCTCGAGAAGGATATTCGTGCCGGGAAGCGGGAGCTTGCCGAGCGCCTGCGGGTGGAGGCCGCAGTCCAGGGTGAGCTGGATGCTGCTGGCCTCGTGTACGAGTGGAGCAAGGCAGGACTGGCCGCTGCCCGCGACAACGCGGCGGCCGGCGTCGAACTTCAACAGGCAGAGACTGATGCCGCGCGGACGCTTGAGTACCAAGCCGTTGCCACCAGCGTAAACATCCGTGATCAGGAGAAACAGCTTCGTGCGGAAATTGAGTCGTTTGAGCGTCGCGGCAGCAACATCGACTCACGAAGTGCTGCCGCACGCCGGGCTATTTCTACTGCCTCGGGGCTGTCGCTGGATGACATGCCGTTTGCTGGGGAACTGGTGGACATTGCGGCTGGGCAGGGCTCATGGCGTTCCGCGGTGGAAAAGGCTTTGCGATCACTCGCCACGACTTTGCTGATTGCCGGCGAGAACATTGCCGCGGTTACCCAGGCCATCAACTCCCTTGATGGGCACGGGAAACTGCGCTGGATCAACATCTCCGTGCCCCCTCGTGATGCAAAGGCCGGCGATGAAGAGCTTGTTGGAAAACTTGATTTCCACGATTCCGACGCCGGAGCTTGGCTCCAGTCGAAAATTGCGGCTGACTTTGCCTTTAATTGCGTGACCAATGATTCCGAGCTGCACCAACACGCAAAGGCCATCTCACAGGCGGGAACCGTAAAGCTGAGTTCCGCCGTTTATGAACGCGACACCCGCACCATCAACCCCGGTGACTACCTGCTCGGATTCAACAACGCCGCAAAAATAGCCCAACTGCAGGAACAGGCGCAAGCCCTGGCGGCCAAGCACGAAGAAGCTGCCGCCGTCGCAACACAACGCGGCCTTGCCAAAGAGCAGTCGGCACGCACACTGGCCACTCTGCAACGAGTAGCCGTTGATGACAGGGACTTTACCGAACTCGCTTCCGCAGAGTTGGCTGCCAAGCTCGAGGCCCTTCACGCTGCACTGGAAAGAACAATCGCAGGAAGCGCGACGTTGGCGCAGCTGCGTGAATTACTGGCAACAGCCAGGGCAGACCTGGAAGCCGCCGTGGGTCGGGTAGCAGTGCTGCACCACGATGCCGCAGCTATTGGCAAAGAACTCGCTTCCATCCGAACAGCACTCAAGAAAACGGCTGACTTCAAGGACACTCCACCGGTTTGGGCGGTTACCGCGTTTGCGCCGTACCTCAGCGGAGGCGAACCAACCACTTTGGACGAGCTGGAGGTGTTGTTGAGCGGGGTGGCCGTCGACTTGGGCGAACGCAGTGCAGCCCTGAAGGAACAGCAGTTTAGGACAGAAGGGGCCTTGAGCGAGATATTCAAGTCCTTTGGCCGCCAGTTCGGACCCACCATGAGTGCCAGCCACGGCACCGGGGCCGACGCGACACCGCACTACGAAGAGCTTTATGAACGTATAATCTCCGACGGTCTGCCCCAGCGCCAGGATGAATTCCGCGAGTACTTCAACAACCGTTCATACGAACGCTTCTCGGATCTCCTGCAATTGCTGGAAGAAGAACGCAGGGTGATTGAGGAACGTATACTTCCGCTCAACCAGATACTCTCCGATGTCCCATTTGAAAAGGGCAGCCGGCTGCGGCTGGAAGTTCAGACAAGCATTCCCGATGAAGCCCGTGCGTTCCGGAAGGAACTCAAGGAAGCTCTTGGAAACGCGTACACGAAATCTACTGAGGAAAAGATGGCCTCAAGCTACCAACAGCTTGAACGGCTCGTGAACGCTCTTCGCGACCCTGGCATGGCGCACTGGACAGACACTGTCCTAGACGTCCGCCAGCACGTCACTATCAGCTGCAATGAGCACAGACCCAACGGAGAGGTTGAAATTGGCCTAGAGCCTGGGACGCTGTCTGGTGGCGAAGGCCAACGCTTTACCTCGTTCATTATGGGAGCCGCCTTGGCCTACCAATTGGGCATCGACACCCAGGGTTACAGTACCTATGGCACCGTCATGATCGATGAGGCGTTCATCCAAGCAAACTCCGAATACGCTGGCGCTGGCATCAATGCGCTGCAAGAGTTTGGTTTCCAACTCTTGCTTGCTGCACCGGAAGACAAAGTGGACCTGTCACGGCACCTTGGATCTGTCACCGACATCATCAAACACCCGCAGGCCAATGTCTCAGGATTCATTTCAACCGGACAATCACCTGCTACGGCCACGGACATCATTCTTCGCTAGGCCGCACTGGCTGGTGCCGGGGGTGTTGTTGTGGTTTGGTG
>NZ_JAUNVV010000083.1:9413-16310 GCF_030540645.1 Arthrobacter sp. | reverse complement strand
CGTCAACGCAGGAACCACCGGCAACGCCGGCGGCGAAGGCTAAACACAACAGGAACCCCGTTTTATCCCGCGCTGAGCGCGTGATAAAACGGGGCCGTCTCCGGCGTGGGCCAACCCACGAACACTGTGGCCGGTGAAACCTTTGACGGTTTCACCGGCCACAGCCGTACCACCTACGACTTCTCAGGAGCCCCTCGTGACCTTACAAATCGCTTTTCCCGGTGATCCGTGAGTGAGCTGAACGGCCGGACTGCACGCATCGTGGACGCCATTCGCACCCAGCTGTGGCCTGTGCCAGCCATCGCCGTGCTCGTGGCATTGGCCGTCGGCACCGCCCTGCCTGCCTTGGACGCCACGGTGGACGGAAAATTGCCGGAGTCCGTTTCGGCATTGCTTTTTAGTGGCGGTCCGGACGCTGCCCGGGCAGTGCTGCAGGCCATTGCCGGATCCCTGATCACCGTGACATCTTTGACGTTCTCGCTGACAGTTGTCACGTTGCAATTGGCCAGCAGCCAATTTTCACCGCGCGTCTTGCGCACCTTTGCCGCGGACAGGTTTGTGCACTACACCCTGGCACTTTTCATGTCCGCCTTCGCCTTTGCGTTGACCGTATTGCGCAGCGTACGCAGCAGCGATGGGCCGACCCCGGGGTTCGTGCCGGAAATTTCCGTCACCGTCGCCTTTTTGTTATCCATCGCCAGCATCCTGGGCCTGGTGCTCTTCCTGGCCCACCTGACCCGGGAAATCAGGGCAGAGACCATGATGCAAAAGGTGGCTGATGAAACCCGTGCCGCCTTGAACCGCAACTTTCCCGAAGAACAGGGCCCCCGGCACAACATCCCTGCCGCTGGTCCCAGGGCCATCCGGTTGGAATCCACCCGAACCGGATTCCTGACGTCGGTGGACCGTGCCGAATTACTCAGTCTGGCCGTGGCCGAAGACGTGGTGATCAGGGTGGACGCACTGCCAGGCACCTCCCTGGTGGAAGGCGTTCCCTTTGCCACCGCCTGGCCACTTGATTCGAGAACTGAGCTGGACGCCGAGACAGAGGAGCGGCTCGGCAAACGAAGCAACGCAGCCATCTACACAGGCAGCGAACGCACCCAAGTTCAGGATGTGGCATTCGGCTTCCGCCAGCTGGTGGATGTCGCTGCGCGTGCGCTCTCCCCCGGAGTCAACGACCCGACCACGGCGGTGCACGTGCTGGGCCACCTCTCCGGGCTGCTGTGCCAGGTTCTTGGCAGGATGCCCGGAACCCGGTGCCTCGTTGATGAACAGAACGTGGTCCGAGTGGTCCTGGGACTTCCGGACATGGCTGACTTCCTTGAGCTCTCCCTGGCCCAGCCACGCCTCTACGGAGTGACGGATCCTGCCGTGGCGATGCGCATGCTGAAACTGCTGCAGGAGGTGTCCTGGTGTGACAGCGCAGGCGCCCACCGCCCTGAGATTCTTGACCAGGCGCAAAGACTGGAAGCCTGTATCGAGGCAGCCGAGCATCTACCCCACGACCAGGCGGACCTGTTGGGGTTGGCGCGCACGCTCGTGGCGGCCAACACCCCCCTGAACCCAGACAAATAGCGCCAGCAGGCGTCCAAGGACATATCCTCAAGGAATGGCAGCTAAGAATTCGCGTGCGTCAGCCGTCCCGGCCGCGGCCTCACCGGCTGCGCCGCCACCACCCGCGTCGGCCGCTTCCGATAGAAGCTCCGAGACGTTGGAGCGCCTGCGCGCCAGCATCGGCACACTCTCCACCATGATGCGCAGGGAACTGGAGGAGACCCTACCCTGGTACAGACGGTTGAGTGCAGATGAGCGCTCCGCCCTGGGACTGGTGGCACAAAACGGCATCACAGCCTTTGTCTCCTGGTACGAACACCCTTCCTCCCCCAGTTGGGTCCTCTCCGACGTCTTTGGCACGGCCCCGACGGAACTGACCCGTTCCATCAGCTTGCAGCGCGCCCTGCAACTGATCCGCACCGTGGTTCAGGTGGTGGAGGATCGGGTTCCGGAGCTGGCTGCCCCGGAAGAACAAGTGGGCTTGCGGGAAGCTGTGCTGCGGTACTCCCGCGAAGTGGCTTTCGCGGCAGCCGACGTCTACGCCCGGGCAGCTGAAAACCGCGGCGCCTGGGACACCCGGCTGGAAGCGCTGGCAGTTGACGGCATCCTGCGCGGGGAGAACACCGACGCTCTGCAATCACGGATCTCCGCCTTGGGCTGGACCTCGCACAGCCGCTTCACCATCATGGCCGGGCCAGCCCCGTCGGAGCCCACGGCACCATTCCTTGCCACGTTGCGCCGGGCCGCGGGGAGGTTCGCCGAGGATGTCATGGTTGGTATTCAAGGCGACAAACTGATCCTCGTCCTGGGGAACGTTTCCGCCCCGGAATCCGCCTATCCGCGACTGAGTGAGTTGTTCGCCCCCGGGCCGGTGGTCTACGGTCCGCTCGCGGCCACACTGGCCGATGCGACGGCGTCGGCCAAGGCAGCCTTTGCAGGCATTGCCGTGGCCAGGGGCTGGCCTTCGGCCCCACGGCCGGTCTCCGCCGAGGACCTGCTCCCCGAACGGGTCATGGGCGGGGATGAATCCGCCAAACGCTCCTTGATCCTGAACATTTACCGCCCCCTTCTCGCCGCCTCCAATGGCTTGGTGGAAACCCTCAGCAGCTACCTGCAAGGCGGGCATTCCCTGGAGGCGGCCGCCCGTGAGCTTTTCGTTCACTCCAACACTGTCCGGTACAGGCTGCGCCGCGTCTGTGACGTTACCGGCTGGGACCCGCTCATCCCCCGAGAGGCCTTTGTGCTACAGACAGCGCTGATCGTTGGCAGACTCGGCACCCCGGCCAAGACAAACCAGCCAAAGGTTGCCGGAACCAAGGGAGTGACCGGCAAGTAGGATCCAGCACCTGTGGTACTGAGCACTCGATTCCACGGCCGCGCCGCGTCCGACTATCCAGAGCGGTTGGCGTCTCTTCACTTAAATAAAGACCCGGATGGCATGCCACAGCGGAAGCTATTGTAGACTTCCTACAAATTGTGCCTGAGAGCTTGGTGCATGAAAACACCGTCTAAATGCCGCTAGGTTTGGAAAGCTGGTTAATGTGCTTGCAATAGTCTGCCCTGGTCAGGGCTCCCAGTCCCCCGGATTCCTTTCGCCATGGCTTGAACTCCCCGGCGTGCACGAACAACTTGCCGCTCTGGGCGAGGCCGCGGGCATTGATTTGCTGGCCCACGGAACCACCTCCGACGCCGAAACCATCAAGGACACGGCCGTGGCCCAGCCACTCATTGTGGCTGCCGGCCTCATTGCCGCCCAGGCACTTTTGGGCGAGGACGCCACCGCCGCAATGGCGGGCCGACCCATTGTGGTTGCCGGACACTCGGTAGGCGAAATCACGGCCGCCGCCCTGACCGGAACCCTGTCGGAGCCCGAAGCCATGGCCTTCGTGCGTGAACGCGCCAACCGCATGGCCGAGGCCGCTGCCGCTACCCCGACCGGCATGGCTGCCGTGGTCGGTGGAGACCCTGAAGAAGTGCTGGCAGCCATCGCCGCAGCCGGCCTCACCCCCGCCAACATGAACTCCAAGGGCCAGACGGTAGCCGCCGGCACGCTCGAGCAGATCGCCGCCTTGGCTGCCGCCCCGCCTGCCAAGGCCCGCGTCATCCCCCTTCAGGTTGCCGGCGCCTTCCACACCCACCACATGGCCCCCGCCGTGTCGGCGTTGGAGGCACTGGCCCCGTCGCTGACCCCCCACACGCCCAAGGTGGCGCTGCTCTCAAACCACGACGGCGCCGTCGTACTTTCCGGTGCAGCGGCACTTGAGTCGTTGATCGCCCAGGTATCGCGACCGGTCCGCTGGGACCTGTGCATGGAGACAATGTCCGCCATGGGCGTGACCGGCCTGATTGAGCTCACCCCGGCTGGCACGTTGGCGGGTTTGGCCAAGCGCGGCATGCCCGGCGTCGCGACCGTCGCTGTAAAAACCCCCGATGACCTTGCCGCCGCCCAGGATTTGCTGGCAGCGCACTCCGCGTCCAAAGAAGGAACACTGTGAGCACCCCCACCTTGAAGCAAAGCCCGGTCAATGCAGGTTCCCAGATCCTCGGAATTGGCGCGTACCGCCCGTCGGTGATCGTCACCAATGAGGACGTCTGCCAGTGGATTGACTCCTCCGACGAGTGGATCCGCCAACGCACCGGCATCATCACCCGCCACCGCGCCCCGAAGGATGTCTCCGTCGTGGACATGGCGGTCGGCGCCGGTGCCGAAGCCATTGAAAAGGCCGGCATCGAGCCGTCGCAGATCGGGGCCGTGCTGGTCTCGACGGTGACGCACCCCTACGCCACGCCGTCGGCCGCTGCCTTGATCGCTGAGCGCCTCGGCGCGTCCCCGGCACCCGCCTTCGACATCTCCGCCGCCTGCGCCGGCTACTGCTACGGCATCGCCCAGGCCGACGCCTTGGTGCGTTCCGGCACCGCCAGCTATGTCTTGGTCATTGGCGTGGAGAAGCTCTCCGACGTCATCGACAACCACGAGCGCACCATTTCCTTCCTGCTGGGCGACGGCGCCGGTGCCGTAGTGGTGGGCCCCGCCGACGAGCCGGGCATCAGCCCCTCCGTGTGGGGATCCGACGGCAGCAAGTGGGAAACCATCGGCATGACCCACTCACAGCTGGACATCCGCGACTTCAGCGAGCATGCCATGAAGGGCGACGGCGTGGACCTGGCTGCCGCTGACGAAGCCCACGCGACGCTGTGGCCGACCCTGCGCCAAGACGGACAGACCGTGTTCCGTTGGGCCGTGTGGGAAATGGCCAAGATGGCCAAGGCAGCCTTGGACGCCGCCGGAATCACCGCAGCAGATCTGGGCGCCTTCGTGCCGCACCAGGCCAACATGCGCATCATCGATGAACTGGCCAAGCAGCTCAAACTGCCTGAGCACGTCATCATCGGCCGAGACATTGCCGATGCCGGCAACACCTCGGCCGCCTCAATTCCCCTGGCAACACACCGCCTGCTCGCAGAGAACCCGGAGCTCTCCGGTAAACTTTCGCTTCAGATCGGTTTTGGTGCCGGACTGGTGTACGGCGCCCAAGTGGTGCGCCTGCCCTAACACGTATCGCTCCACATCCGTGGGGTGATCATCATGCTATGAAACGATCAAGTCCTTGATCACAGCACAAGAAGAAAAGGAGCCGTCAATGGCTAGCAACGAAGAAATCCTGGCTGGTTTGGCCGAAATCGTCAACGAAGAAACAGGTCTGGCCCCCGAAGCCGTAGAGCTGGACAAGTCCTTCACGGATGATCTGGACATCGACTCCATCTCCATGATGACCATCGTTGTCAACGCTGAAGAGAAGTTCGACGTCAAGATCCCGGACGAGGAAGTCAAGAACCTCAAGACCGTCGGCGACGCCGTCAGCTTCATCGCAGGCGCACAGGCTTAAGCAGCCCTAGTGCTTTGGCCCTGTTTCACATCAGTGAAAAAGGGCATGGTGGTTGGCCGGAATGCAGGACGCCGGCCAACCACAAATATTTCCCTAGACCCTGCCCCGCTATCTTTTTTGTAGAGAGTTGAACCATGGCCCGCAAAGTAGTCATCACCGGACTGGGTGCCACGACACCCATTGGCGGCGACGTCCCGACCATGTGGAAAAACGCCCTCAAGGGTGTCTCCGGCGCCCACACGCTTACCGACGACTGGGTGGAGAAGTACGACCTTCCCGTCCACTTCGCCGCCAAGGCCTCAACTCCTGCCACCGAGGTACTGAGCCGCGTCGAGGCCAAACGCATGGACCCGTCAACGCAGTTCGCCGTTGTCGCCTCCCGTGAGGCCTGGAAGGACTCCGGCATCACGGAGATCGACCATGACCGCCTCGCCGTGGCCTTTGCCACCGGGATCGGCGGCGTCTGGACCTTGCTGGACGCCTGGGACACCCTGCGTGAAAAGGGTCCCCGCCGCGTTCTGCCCATGACGGTCCCCATGCTCATGCCTAACGGCCCCGCAGCCGCCGTTAGCCTGGACCTCGGTGCCCGCGCCGGCGCACACACCCCGGTGTCAGCCTGTGCTTCCGGCACCGAGGCCCTGCACATTGGCCTTGAGTTGATCCGCTCAGGCAAGGCCGACGTCGTCATGGCCGGTGGCGCCGAAGCCGCCATCCACCCTATGCCGTTGGCCTCCTTCGCTGCCATGCAGGCATTGTCCAAGCGCAATGACTCCCCCGAGACGGCTTCACGCCCGTACGACATCAGCCGCGACGGCTTCGTCATGGGTGAAGGCGCTGGCGCCTTGGTGCTGGAAGCCGAAGAACACGCCATTGCCCGTGGCGCCCGTATCTACGGCGAGCTCGCTGGCACCGCCGTGACCGCAGACGCCTACCACATCACCGCTCCGGACCCCCAGGGTCTGGGTGCAACGCGTGCATTGAAGGCCGCCTTGTATGACGCCCGGGCCCTTCCCGAGGACGTGGTGCACGTCAACGCCCACGCAACCTCCACCCCGGTAGGCGACAAGCCGGAGTACACCGCGCTTAAGGCAGCCCTGGGTGATCACGTGGACAACGTCTGCGTTTCTGCCACGAAGTCGCAGATGGGTCACCTGCTGGGTGCTTCCGGTGCCGTTGAGTCCGTGCTGACGGTCCTCGCCGTGTACCACCGCGTAGCCCCGGTCACCATCAACTTGGAAAACCAGGACCCGGAGATCCCCTTGGACGTCGTTACCGGTTCGCCGCGTGAACTGCCAGAGGGCGAGATCATGGCGCTGAACAACTCGTTCGGCTTCGGTGGCCACAACGCCGTTGTTGCCATCCGCAGCACCGGACCCAAGGTCGAAATGGCCTAGCCCTTCCACCCTTGAACGAGAAAAGCGGCGCCCACCAAGATGGTGGGCGCCGCTTTTCT
>NZ_JAUNVV010000083.1:0-9313 GCF_030540645.1 Arthrobacter sp. | reverse complement strand
CCTACGTGGTGGAGCCAGCGCACGGGGGCTCCGGCGGCTGCGTGACGGAAAGGCTCGAGCTCCTCATCCCACGCTTCGCCGAGGGCCAATGACAACTCTTGATAGACGATGGAGGGGTCACCCTTGCCCGCCTCGTAGGCGTAGCGGATGCGGTCTTCAGCGACCATGATGTTTCCGTGGACGTCGGTGACGGCGTGGAAGATCCCCAGCTCCGGCGTGTGAGACCAGCGCGAGCCGTCAACACCTGCGCTGGGGTCTTCGGTGACTTCGTAGCGCACGTTGGCCCAGCCGCGCAGCGCCGAGGCCAGCCTCGCTCCGGTTCCGGCAGGGCCGCGCCAGGAAAATTCAGTGCGCAGCACATTGGGCGCCGCGGGCTGTGCAGTCCACTGCAAGTCCGTGCGCTGATCCATTACACCGGCAATGGATGACTCAATGTGCGGGCACATCACAGCCGGGGCTGAGTGCACAAACAAGACACCACGCGTGTTTTCTACCTTCATTCCATCCTCCATTGCAGTAGGTGCGTCTTCCCCAACGACCTTCTTCAGGATGAAACAGCGGTTGCGTGGATCCGCTGTGAACGGGCCCTGATCGTCCGGCCTTCATGGCCGGACATTGCTTGTTTCTCTTTAGCTGTCTTTCATTCTGCCGTAGCCGGGCGCTTTGCGCCACCGGAAGGGCCAGAGCCGGCATTATGACGGAATTTCACTCGACTATGCGCGTGGATGTGCCGTGCGGTAGCTGTCCCGCAGCCGCTCCACTGAGACGTGCGTGTATAGCTGTGTTGTTGCCAATGAGCTGTGGCCCAGGATTTCCTGCACGGCCCGCAAGTCAGCCCCGCCGTCGAGCAGGTGAGTGGCCGCCGAGTGACGCAACGTATGCGGCCCAGTGGCGGAGGTATCCCCCAAAGCGGCAAAGAGCCTATCAACCATCGTCCGCACCGTCCGCTGGTCAATCCGTCCGCCGCGTAGACCCAGGAACAGTGCAGCACCGCTGTGCGCCCTAAGCAGTCCTTTTCTTCCCACCTGAATCCACTGCCCGAGAGCAGTATCGGCAGGTACACCAAAGGGGACAGTTCGTTCCTTGTTGCCCTTACCCAAAACTGTGACGGTACGCCGTTCACGATCCACGTCATCAACGTCAAGCCCGGCAAGTTCACCTACACGGATACCGGTGGCGTATAGCAGCTCTACCATGGCCAAGTCGCGAAGGGCCACAGGTTCGTGTGATTGCGCATCCATGGCCATTGATTCAAGAAGCCGGCTGATCTGCCGTTGCTGCAAGACTGCCGGCAGTGTCTTCTCTCGCTGGGGAGCCTTGAGCCGAAGCGCCGGATCAACGGCGATGATTTCTTCACGCAGTGCCCAAGCAGTAAAACTACGAGCCGTGGCCGTACGGCGGGCCAACGTTGAGCGGGCTGTGCCAGCGGCGCTTTGCTCGCCGAGCCAGCGCCTCAGGGAACCCAGATCCAGGTCTGTCAGCGTGGTGTTTCCTTCAGCAACGGCATGAATCAACAGCGCATCGATGTCACCGCGATAGGCGCGAATAGTGTGCTCGGAACGGCCGCGCTCCGTACGCAAATATCGTTCAAAGGCCTCGGCCGCCTGTGCCAGCGCAGCAGGCAGGGCAGCGCGTTCTTCCAGATCCACAACTCCACTGTGCGCTGTTGGAAGCCTTGGGGCAACTTGCCCCGCCGCGAACGGACCGGCTTCGTTAGCCCAATCCGGCAGATTTGAGGTATGCCCCCAACGTGTCTTCACTCAGAGCCGTGGAAATGGCGGCGATTGCGGCGTCGTCCCTGAGTACAATCGACTGTCCATCGGCACTGCTTCCCGTCCCCAGGGTGGGCAAGGTGAAGGAAATGACATCTGAGCCCCGCACACTTTTCAGGCTGAGCGCAAGCGCGCCGAGAGTGGATGACTTGAGTCCGGAATCGACACTGACGTAGGGGGAAACCTTGTCCACAAGGTCCATCACCTTGACTGGGTTTGTCTGTGTGGACGGCGAGAGAACCTTGTTCAGCACGGCTTTGAAGAAGATCTGCTGGTTTTTCACTCTTTGGTAGTCCCCGTCGGGGAAGGCGTACCGCTCCCGCACGAAGTCCAGTGCCTGATCGCCGTTGAGCAATTGCGGGCCGGCCTTGAACGTAATCCCTCCGTGCAAAGTGGTGAAGTCCAGTGGCACGTCCACCTCCACGCCGCCGAGGGCGTCGGTGATGGCCTTAAACCCGTCAAAGTTGACGATGGCCACATGGTCTATTCGGTTGTTGAAAATACCCTCAAGTGTTTGCACCACCAGCGGCACTCCCCCGTAGGCCATGGCAGCGTCGATTTTCGCTTCCCCGAAGCCAGGGATCTCGACCCAAGTGTCGCGCATGATCGACATTAGGTAGATGTTCTTGCGATCGGCCGGTATCTGCACCCACATCATGGTGTCTGATCGTTGATCGGACGGGTCACCTTCTTCGGCGAGGTTCAGCGACGCACCGCGGCTGTCACTGCCCAACACCAGCACGTTCATGGCCTCGGCGGCCGGCCCCTGCGTGGGTTTGACCGGCCTGAGCGTTTCACTGGGGAAAGCTTTGGAGATGGTCTCCGACTTGCTGTCAAAGCTGCGGGACAAGTTGCCAACATAGACCACACCGACGACTCCAGCCAACAGGCCCACCAAGACCAGCGCCAACACAATCAGCAGAACATTCCTACGTTTGCTGCGCCGTCTGTGGCGGGGGACTGGGTTCTGGGCATCGGCACTCATAGTGGACATCCTGCCATTCCAGGATGGGGTTTGTCCTGATCCCGTGCAGAACCTTGGCCAAGGTGTTGTCGTCGACGAGCACGTTATTGGGCACGGCGCACCCATCCACCCCCTCGTCGTTCGGCCAACCCTTGCACTTCAAGCCGTCCAAGCCCGGACAGCACGGTGGCTGCACCCAGACCAGCAACCACACATAGCTTTTCCACACTTGTCGCGGTGCGCAACGGCAATGCATCCATCACCAAAAGGTCAGCGGTGCCCAAGCCGTCATACAGCGCGGCCTGCACCTGTGGCTCAACCACAAGATGCTCCCCCATGGCCCCTGCCAGTTCAGCGATGTCAGCGGCATCCGTAACACAGACGGCACTGCCCTCTTTCAGCAGCCTGTGGCACCCGGCCGAATTTGCCGAATACACCGATCCCGGTACTGCAGCTACCACTCGGCTCAGCCGTTCGGCGTGGTGAGCGGTGTTGAGTGCTCCTGAACGCCACCGGGCTTCCACGACCACCGTGACTGAACAGAGTGCTGCTATAAGGCGGTTTCGTTGCAGGAAGCGATAGCGTGTGGGGTTGGTACCAGGAGGCACTTCGGCCACGATCATCGATCGTTCTGCAATGGTGCGCAACAGATCTTCGTTGCCGGAAGGGTAGAACCTGTCCACTCCCCCGGCCATAACAGCCAGCGTGGGCAGCTGGTTCGGATCTGTATCCGCTGCCAGGGCACCGCGGTGGGCGTGGGCATCAATGCCGTAGGCTCCGCCGCTGACTACCGTGAATCCGCGCTGCACAAGCGAACTGGCAATTTCAGCAGCGACGTTCGCCCCGTAGCTGGTGCTGTCCCGTGAACCAACCACCGCAATGCACTTGCCTTGCGCAGGGATCGGCTGCCTTCTCCCCCTACACCACAAGGCGATGGGTGCCGCCAGTTCAAGGTCATCGAAGCACCGCGGCCAATCGTCGTCTTCGGGGATTATAAGCCTGCCACCAAGCCGTGCCACAGTAGCCAAATCCCGTTCAGGGGCAATGTCAGCCAACCGTGGTCGCCACCGCCCCAATGCCTCGGCCAGCCCTGACCAACGTTCCGTACCCGCCTCGTTGAGAATCTCTGCGACATGCTGCTCCACGGCGGCGTGGGAGGCATCACTACTGCCGATCAAAGCCAGCGCGTCTTCCGGACCCAACGCCCGGATCAGCGCCAGCCCCGGCGAGTCTGACGGTTCCATCAAGCGAGTCAGGGCTGCTCGTGCGTTGCGCAAGGCCGTCTCAGCTGCAATGCCGCTGCCTTGGTTCATGGTGTTCACAGTCCTTCTCCTCTTTGCCGCAATGTCAGTGCCAGCCCAACATCATCGCTGCCAGGCCTCTCCAGTCCCTGCAGGTCCGCCACGGTCCACGCCAAGCGCAGCACTCTGTCGTAGCCGCGTGCGCTGAGCACTCCCGTGCCCATTGCCTTGTCCAGCAGCGCCGTATGGTGGCCACCCAGTCGCAGCGGGCCGCGCAGGATCCGGCCGCTCAAATCAGCATTGTGGACCAATCCCCACTGTTTGAGCCTTTCGCTGGCAATGTTGCGTGCGAGCAGGACACGCCCGGCAACTTGCGCACTGGATTCGCGGGGCTCGGTGCTGGCCAGCTGGGAAAGTTGCAGCTTGTTGACTTGAAGCTGGATATCTACCCTGTCCAACAGCGGGCCTGAAAGCCTGCCGAAGTAGCGTCTGCGGGCCATGGGCGTGCACTCGCAGTTGATTCCCTTTCCCGTGGCTTTTCCGCAGGGGCATGGATTGGCCGCCATAATGAGTTGGAAGCGGGCAGGGTAGGCCGCAGTTCCGGCAGAGCGGTGAAGCACCAGCTCACCACTCTCCAGAGGCTGCCGCAGGGCATCAAGGACCCTCTTGTCGAACTCGGGGGCCTCGTCAAGGAAGAGAACGCCGCGGTGTGCCCGTGAGGCAGCGCCCGGGCGCGGAATGCCGCTGCCTCCGCCAATAATGGAAGCGGTGCTGGCAGAATGGTGCGGCCGCTCATAGGGCGGTCGGCGCATCAACGAGACGAGTCCATTGCTTCTGTATTCCAAGGAGTGGATGGCTGTGACTTCCATCGCCTCGACATCGTTGAGATCCGGTAGGAGTCCGGGCAGCCGTTCGGCCAGCATGGTCTTGCCTGAACCAGGCGGGCCCACCATCATCAAGTGGTGGCCACCGGCCGCGGCAATCTCCAGGGCCAATCGGGCCACCGGCTGTCCGGCCACTTCCGCCAAGTCCATCCCAGCCTGTCCGTCGGGCGTTGTTTGTATTGCCTCGGCGGGCACGGTGCCGGAGTCCCAGCCTGCATCGAGCGCTGTCAGATCCTTCGGGTCTGCATCGAAGTCAAGGACCACCTGCGCCAGGCAGTCATAGGCACGCACCTTCGCTCCGCTCACCAATTGGGCTTCGCCCAGGTTGGCTGCCGCCACCACAAATTCCCTGTGTCCGGCGCTGTAGGCGGCGAGCACGGCCGGCAGCACTCCACGCACGGACCGCAGCCGCCCGTCGAGCCCCAACTCAGCCAGAAACACTGTGCCTCCGGTGCGCCGCACGTCCCCGGCGGCATTCAATGCCGCCATCACAATGGCCAAGTCAAAACCGGAGCCTCTCTTAGGCAGCGATGCAGGCACCAAGTTCACCGTGATCTTGCGTCGGCTCAGCGGAATCCCGGTATTCTGCGCGGCAGAACGAATTCGTTCCCGGGCCTCCGACAAGGAGGCGTCTGGAAGGCCCAACAGAATAAAATTTGGCAGGGTTTGGCCGATGTCTGCCTCCACCTCAATGACATGGCCGTTGAGCCCCACCAACGCAACAGCCAGCGCCCGCCCCATACCCATCAAGCCACACCCCTCAGATGGTCGATGCAAGGAGCGGATGTACGGCCCAGCACAATGCCTACGGCATCAATCCGCAGCGGAGCAGCAACCCGTTGGTGTTCCCGCGCCCACAGCACCGCCAGGGTGCGCAGGCGCACCAGCTTGGCCCGGGTCAGTGCCTCCAGCGGATCGCCGTAACGCCTGGAACTACGTGTTTTGACTTCGACAATGACAAGTTCGCCACCGTCGAGCCCGACCAGGTCAATTTCGCCGCTGGCACACCGCCAGTTGCTGTCAATGACCCTGATGCCATGGTCTTCCAAATAGTCCGCGGCCAGCCGTTCACCGGTCTGGCCCAATACATCTTTTGCTTTCATGACCGCCTCCACTGCCAGCTTGGCTGGCATTGGCGCGGCAAAATAGCTCAGCGGCGGCAAATGTGCACAGACAGCATAAGAGCGTGTGCTGTGGAGGAAGGAACACCCCTCTGGGCGGCCAGTTAGCCCAGCGGCCCGAGTTCCCCGTCCTTGGGGATCTGCAGATCGTCGGACTTGATCAGCTCTTCGACGTTGACGTCCTTGAAGGTGATGACTCGCACGTTCTTCACAAAGCGGGCCGTGCGGTACACGTCCCACACCCAGGCGTCCTGCAGCGTCAGGTCAAAGTAGACCTCGCCGTCGGCGGAACGGGCCTGCAGATCAACATGGTTGGCCAAGTAGAATCGGCGCTCGGTCTCCACCACGTAGCTGAAAAGGTTCACCACATCACGATATTCGCGGTAAAGCTGCAACTCCATGTCAGTTTCGTAGTTTTCCAGATCCTCGGCGCTCATGGTTCCATCATGCAACACTTGGGCCCCACTTGCGCAACACGACCGGCCCGTAAGACGAACTAGATGAGCCGCCAGCTCTTGCGGTGGTAGTCGGTGGGGCCTAGCTCGGCAATGGCGGTGCGATGCGCGGCCGTGCCGTAACCCATGTTGGCCTGCCAGCCGTAGGCCGGAAACTGTTCGGCGAGCCCCGCCATGATGCCGTCGCGTTCAACCTTTGCCAGCACACTAGCGGCCGCGACGGACAGGCACGTCATGTCCGCCTTGATGCGGGTCTGGATCCGCCAGGGCACAGCAGAAGCCTGTGCTGCGGCGGCGAACAAGTCCAAGGCAGGCTGCTCCGGGGTGGACAACCAGTCCTGGTTGCCGTCCAAAATCACAAAGTCGGGCACCAGCGTCGTGGCCGCTTGGGCCATGGCACGCGTGCCAGCCAGGCGCAGGGCGGCGACCAATCCGACGTCGTCAATTTCCTGTGCCGAAGCATGCCCGACGGCGATTGCCGCAGCCCAGTCGGCAATGGCTGGAACGAGGGCCTCACGCACCAGGGGCCGCAGCAGCTTGCTGTCCTTCACCCCCGGCAATTCTGCGGCAGTATCCGCGTGGATGACGACGACGCCGACGCTGACGGGCCCGGCAAGGGAACCGCGGCCCACCTCGTCGCACCCGGCGACCAGCTGGTAGCCCTGTGCGGCAAGCTCGCGTTCCCACTCCAGGGTGGGGGCAGCGGCTGCCATCACTGCCCTGTAGGTGCGTGCTGTGCCGAGGAAACGCTTGCGCTCTTGGCGTCAGGGACGTTGGTGAACACGTCCGGGTAATTACCCAGGATGCTCCAATGCGACAACGGCCACGCAATCACGACTGCACGGCCCTCGACGTCGGCGATGGGCACAAAACCTGTCCCGTCAAAGGTCTGGTGATAGCGGGAGTCCTGCGAGTTGTTGCGGTGATCGCCCATGACCCACATGTGCCCTGCAGGGACCGTGACGTCAAACGTGGTGTCCGACGGCGCCGCGCCCGGATACAGGTACGGCTCAGTGATCGCTTCCCCATTGACGGTCAGCTTGCCATCTGCGCTGCAGCACACAACCCTGTCCCCAGGCATCCCAATGACACGTTTGACCAGGTGTTGCTGAGAATTATCCGGCGCCAAGCCAATGAATGTGGCGGCATCGTTGATCCAGCTCAGCGGCCCTTCAGCAACCGGCGTTGAAGTCAGCCAGCCCTGGGTGTCCTTGAAGACGACGACGTCTCCACGCTTGAGTGCGAACGGTTCGGGAACCAGCAGGTTGACGAAGATCCGGTCATTGATCTGCAAAGTGTTCTCCATGGAACCCGAGGGGATGAAGAACGCACGGAACAAGAATGTCTTTATCAGGAAGGAAAGCACGATGGCGATGACCACAATAGCCAGCAGTTCCTTGCCCCAGGCCCACGCTTGGCGACCGAAACGCGCGGTGGCGGTGCCGCCGTCGTTGTTTTCCGGGAAGGACTCAGGCACTGACGAAGCATCAGGCGTCGAGGAGGGCGCAGGCGCGTCGGACGGTTGAGTCGGCGAAGGCGTACCAACCGCCTCAGGCGACTCGCCCGGGAGCCGGGGCTCGATGTTTTCTGGCTCGAAACCCTCGGGTTCCCCAGGAGCACTGTGTTGCGTCAACGTTCATTTCCTTAGCAAAGTCAGGATGGAAGCCTGGGTGGTGGTCACCGCCGTCGGGCATGGGCGCCTGGGCGCTACGGCAGCCTTGTGTCGCTGTCAATGACGTGGAGGCGTCCGAGCGGCCACACGGTGGCAAAGGGCGAGCCAATGACCTTGGTGGTGGAAATCAGGCCACCGCCGGGAGCACCCAGCAGTGAGCGTGAATCCAGTGACACGTTTCTGTGGTCGCCCATGAGCCACAACTTACCTTGTGGCACCGTCACCTCGAAGTTCAACGCGCTGGGCTCATCCCCTGGATACAGGTAACTCTCAGAAACTGGGACCCCGTTGATTTCCAGCAGTCCACCGTCGGTGCAGCACTTGACGGTGTCACCGGCGACGCCCAAAACCCGCTTGACGTAGATGTTGTTGTTGGGCACCAGGCCGAGCCACTGCCCCGCACCGATGATCCCCTCCGCAACAGGACCAGTCCCGGAGTTCAGCGGCGTGAAGGATCCCCGTCCATCAAAGACCACCACGTCCCCGCGTTCAATGGGACTGCCAGCGAAACTTGTTCGCGAAACCAGCACACGATCACCGGACAACAGCAGTGGCTCCATGGATTCGGAGGGAATGAAATAGACATCCACCCACAGGTTCCGCAATAGCGCCAAGAACACGAAGATGACGACCACTGCAAAAACAACAAAACGCCAGCCCAGTTTCCTGGACTGGCGTTTCGCTTGATTCAAAGTGCGGATCCCTTGTTACTTGGCGGGAACGTTGTCGCGCTTTTCCTTGATCTTTGCAGCCTTGCCGCGCAGGTTGCGCATGTAGTACAGCTTGGCGCGGCGAACGTCACCCTTGGTGACAACTTCGATTTTGTCCAGAACCGGGGAGTGTACCGGGAAGGTACGCTCAACACCGACGCCGAAGGAAATCTTGCGAACCGTGAAGGTTTCGCGAATGCCATCGCCCTGGCGGCCAAGGACGAAGCCCTTGAAGACCTGGACACGTGAACGGGAACCTTCAATGATGTTCACGTGAACGTTGAGGGTGTCCCCGGCACGGAAGGCGGGGATGTCGCTGCGCAGGCTGGCTGCGTCAACAGAATCGAGAAGATGCATTTTCTCACTCCAGGCAAACACCACAGGTCATTTGCTTTGTGTCACGACTATCATGGACGGCGCAGGGCCAGTCATGAAAAATCGAAAGTTATGGACCGGATACCTAGACTAGGCCACCGGCATGCCTTCCTGTTGAC
>NZ_JAUNVV010000082.1 GCF_030540645.1 Arthrobacter sp. | reverse complement strand
TTCCCAAGCGTTGCCGCCGAGCGCCATCGCCGCGAGGTAGAAAGCATGGTTGGGGATGCCGGAATTGATATGCACGCCACCGTTGTCATTGCGGGGGTCGTTGTCATCGGGAAGGTCCACATAACCATCCATGGTGGCTGGCTGCCGGTCCCCGGAATAGGCGGTCCCGGGCGCCTTCATGGAACGCAGCGCCTTGCCCAGCGACGGCACCAGGATTCCCTCCCCAATCAACCAGTCTGCTTCCACGGCGTACTGCTTGAGTGTGTACTGTTTCACGAGCGTGCCGAAAACATCCGAGAAGGACTCGTTCAGGGCTCCCGACTGTTTGCTGTAGGCCAGCCCGGCCGTGAACTCGGTGATCCCGTGGGTGAGCTCGTGCCCAATGACATCCAGCGCCCTCGTCAGGCCGCCAACTTGGAAGATTTGTCCGCTGCCGTCCCCGTACACCATCTGGGTGCCGTCCCAGAATGCGTTGTCGTAGGCAACACCGTAATGGACGCTGGAGACCAGTTCCATGCCGGCGTTGTCGAGTGAATTGCGCCCCATGACCCGTAGGTAGAAGTCATAGGTTTGGGCGCTGCCGTCATAGGCCTCATTGACGGCAGGGTCCGTGCTCTTATGTTCGCCCCATCCGCGCATCCGCACCCCGGGCAGGAACGTACGGCCCTTCGTCTGGTTGTCGTAGACGGTCAGCCTGCGGGTCGAAGAAATGTTGAATCCCACCAGCTGTCCCATGGGGAGTCCGAACTGGCGGGTGAGCCGGCCCATGACGGCGCGCTGCTGGCGGAAGGCAGCCGAAGTAGCGAGTGCCCGTACGGCAGCCTTTTGCTGGTCGGAGGTGCCGTCAAGGGCCAGCTGTGCCAGCAGGTCCGGCGGTGCAATGCTGCAGTGAGTGTGTGGATGAGTGGTAAACATGATCTTCCCCCTGGGGCTCGGTGCCTGGCACGTGCCTCAACGCTACGCCGCCGCCCGCTTAGTTGATAGAGGCTGCCCGTTCAAGGGAAGGCCCTGAAGCGGAGACGTAAATCTAATCGTCGTCGGTGCCCATGACACGCTGGAGCAGCGGACCCAGGCGGAACGGCACGATCTCGTTCATGGCCAGTGAGGTTTCGGTGCGTTCGACGCCGTCGCACGCGAGGATCTTGCCGTTGATACGAAACAGATCCTCGGCGCCGGTGGACACCACACGCACCAGAAGATCAGCCCGCCCACTGAGCCCATGAGCTTCCACGACTTCGGGGATGGCAGCAAGGGACGCAGCCAGTTCACCCAACTTTTGCTGCTGCACATGGATGGAAATGAAGGCCGTCAGCGGGTAGCCGAGAGCTGAGGTGCTGATGCGGTGGTCGAAGTTCAAGAAGGCGTCGCGTTTTTCCAGTGATGCCAGCCTGGCTTGGACAGTGTTGCGGGAGAGGCCAAGCTGGGCGGCCATGGCAACGACCGTCTGGCGGGGGTCCTCGGAGATGGCCAGCAGAATGCGTGCGTCGGTGCGGTCCAAAGTAGGCATAGTGCGCAGACTAGCACGGTCTGAACACCATCCACAGGGCAGAATGTTCAATATTGTCGGCGGTTATTGCGCCGGGTGCGTGACGTGAGTATCGTCACCCTTATCGACGATGATGTCGCGCCACTTACAAGGAGGCGAGCTCAATGAGTGATCCACGCCAAGAGCCGGAGGACCCAAGGTCCATGCACATGCACCAACTCATTACTGCTGACGGGCAGCGAGTCCAGGACGAATTACTTGATGAATTCGTTGCCGATGTTGACGATGAAACTCTGCTAGGTCTCTTTAGGGACATGGTGGAAGTCCGTCGCATCGATGTGGAGGCCACCGCACTCCAGCGCCAGGGGCAGTTGGCACTGTGGCCGCCGATGCTCGGCCAGGAAGCATCGCAGGTGGGCTCCGTCAGAGCCCTGGAACCGGACGATTTTATTTTTCCCACCTACCGTGAAAACGGGGTGGCGTATTGCCGCGGGGCGCACCTGTCGGAAGTGATGGGTGTTTGGCGCGGCAACAGCAACACCGGCTGGGATCCCTATGAGATCAACGTGGCCACCCCACAGATCATCATTGGCGCCCAGACCCTGCACGCAACGGGCTACGCCATGGGCCTGAGCCTGGATGGCAAGGAATCGGTGGCCATCGGCTACCTGGGCGACGGCGCCACCAGTCAGGGTGACGTCCACGAGTCCATGGTCTTCGCCGCCAGCTTCCAAGCGCCCGTCATCTTCTTTTGCCAGAACAACCACTGGGCCATCTCAGAACCGGTTGGCCTGCAATCAGCTGTGCCCTTGGCCGGACGCGCCCCCGGCTACGGAATCCCCAGCCTGCAAGTGGACGGCAACGACGTCCTGGCAGTCCTTGCGGCTGTCCGATGGGCGGCCGCACGGGCACGCAGCGGAGGTGGGCCCAGCTTCATCGAAGCCGTCACCTACCGCATGGGCGCCCACACCACGGCTGATGACCCCACCCGCTACCGTGGCGTCACCGAACTTGAGGAGTGGGGTGCCAAAGATCCCATCGCCCGGCTCAGGGCTTTGCTGCAGAGCCGCGGAATGCTCGACGTCGGAGCTGAAGCTGAGATCGCGGCCGGAGCTGACGCTGTGGCCGCCGAGTTACGCCAATCCTGCATCAGCCTGCCAGATCCGGAACCGATGACCATTTTCGACAATGTCTATGTGGATCGTCATTCAGTCCTTGAACGTCAGCGCGACCACTACGAACGGTATCTAGCAGGCTTTTCCTCGGCGGGGCAAGGCCCCGGCGCAGGCACCGGGTCAACGGATGCAGGCACCAGGGAAGGGAGTCGGTCATGAGCAAGTTGACACTGACACAGGCCATCAACGCCGGACTGCGCCGCGCCTTGGAGGACGATCCCAAGGTTCTTCTGCTGGGGGAGGACATCGGCACCCTGGGCGGGGTGTTCCGGGTGACGGATGGTCTCATGAAGGACTTCGGCTCACACCGGGTCATCGACACGCCGTTGGCCGAATCAGGCATCATTGGCACGGCCGTGGGCCTGGCCTACCGCGGTTTCAGGCCCGTGTGCGAGATCCAATTCGACGGGTTCATCTATCCAGGCTTTGACCAGATCGTGTCCCAGGTGGCCAAAATGCATGTCCGCACCCAGGGCAAGGTGCGCATGCCGTTGACCATCCGCGTGCCGTTTGGCGGAGGCATAGGCTCACCGGAACACCACTCGGAATCCCCGGAAGCGTATTTCATCCACACCTCCGGACTGCGCGTTGTCAGCCCCTCCAACCCCCAGGATGCCTACACCATGCTGCGACAGGCCATCGCGTGCGACGACCCCGTCCTCTACTTTGAACCCAAACGGCGCTACCACGCCAAGGGGGACGTGGACCTGGATGCGGACCTGGCCGCAGCCCCGGCCCTGGACTCGGCACGGGTGGCGACCGCAGGCACCGATGTCACGCTGGTGGCCTACGGGGCCATGTTGAAAACGGCCCTCGATGCCGCCAGCGCGGCAGCCGCGGAAGGCACATCGATCGATGTCATCGACCTGCGCTCGCTCTCACCGATCGACTATGGCCCACTGATGGACTCCGTGCGGCGCACCGGCCGTCTCGTCATTGCCCACGAAGCCTCCCAAACCCTGGGGCTGGGTGCCGAGATCGCTGCCACCATCACCGAACGCTGCTTCAACTATCTTGAGGCCGCACCCGTGCGCGTCACGGGCTTCGACGTGCCCTACCCGCCATCAAAGCTCGAAAAACACCACCTGCCGGACCTCGACAGGATTCTTGACGGTGTTGACCGCGCCCTGGGCAGGCCCAACTCACAGACAGGTTTGGAGGACTGAGCATGAAGGTTCAATTCCGGCTCCCGGATCTTGGCGAGGGCCTCACAGAGTCAGAGATTGTCAGCTGGCATGTTTCCGCGGGCGACCCCGTGAAACTCAACCAGGTCATTGCCGAGGTTGAAACCGCCAAAGCCGTGGTGGAACTTCCCTCCCCGTACACCGGCACCGTCAGCGCCATCATGCACGAACCAGGCACAGTGGTGGAAGTCGGCGAAGTCATCATTGAGTTCGACGTCGCCGCGGAGCCAGACTCGGACTCGGCTGGAGGCGCTGGCTCTGTCCGAGATGGGGACCCCGCCCGCTACGCGGACGCCCGAAGCCGCTCCCGGGCCCCCATCTCGGACTCCGCCAGCGCAGAACAGGTGTCCGAGGCGGAGCCGAAGCGCGTGCCGACACTTGTTGGTTACGGCGCCGACCCGGAAACCTCTGCCCGGCCCGTGCGCCGGGCCCGGACACTGTCCGCTCCTGCACAGGAACCCAAGAAGGCTGTCGTTTTCGTGCAGGTGGACCGGCCGCGGTCCACGCCGCCGGTGCGCAAGCTCGCCCGTGACATGGGCGTTGGGCTGGAAGAGGTAGCCGGAACAGGGGAGCGTGGTCTGATCACACGGGCCGACGTCCTCACTTTCGCCCAGGACCACGCTGCTGCCAGCGATTCTGCGGCCGGAGACCAGGCTGATGCCAGCGTGGGCACTGTGGCAGCCTCGGCGTCGGGCATGGCAGGAGCGCGGGAAACCGCACGGGAAGTGCGGACTCCCATCAAGGGCGTGCAGAAGTTCATGGCAAAGGCCATGGTGGAGAGTGCGTTCACGGCCCCGCATGTCAGCGAATTCCTGACCATCGACGTCACAGCAGGCATGGATTTTCTGGAGAAGCTGCGCTCGCAGAAGGAGTTCGCCGGTATCAAGGTGACGCCCTTGACGCTGGCAGCCAAGGCAGTCACGTTGGCGGTCGCCCGGTATCCGGCGCTGAACTCACACTGGGACGAAACGGCGCAGGAGGTGGTGACATTCAACTACTTGAACCTGGGTATTGCCGCAGCCACGCCGCGTGGGCTCGTGGTGCCGAACATCAAGGACACCCAGGAGTTGGGACTGCGCGGATTGGCGCAGGCGCTGGGGCAGTTGGCGGAAACGGCGCGGGCTGGGAAGACCCCGCCTGCGGATTTGGCGGGAGGCACGTTTTCCATCACCAACATTGGCGTGTTCGGCATCGACGCCGGCACACCCCTGCTGAACACCGGCGAGGCGGGCATCCTTGCGCTCGGGGCCGTACGCCGGACGCCGTGGGAATATCAGGGGCAAGTGGCGCTGCGGCAGGTCATGACGCTCAGTTTGTCCTTTGATCACAGGCTCGTGGACGGCGCCCAGGGCTCCCGCTTCCTGGCGGACGTAGGGGCCATCATGGCTGATCCGGCCATGGCGCTGGTGCTGAGCTGAAACGCGGCCTGAATGCAACCTTAAAATTCTGCTCAAGCTGCCGTGACAGACGTATATTTTAAGTGACCCCCACTTTGGGAGCCAACTTGTAAGGAGGTTGGTAACAATGAAGAGGTGGAATCGCTGGCAGGACTATGTAGCCGTGCTCGCAGGTCTGTACGTCGCCTTGGCAACAATCTGGACAACGCAGCAGGCAAGTTCCCTGGTCATGATGATCGGCGTTGGTGTATTGCTGATCCTTTCGGGTGTTTGGAATCTGATGACCCCCGGGCAGCCGGTGGCTGAATGGATTCTGCCGCTCTTTGGGGCACTCTTGTTCATCTCGCCGTGGATCGCCGGCTACACCATGCATACCGGGGCGACCTGGACGTCATGGATCGCCGGAGCTGTGGCCTTGATCGTCGGAGTCCTTGCCCTGCAGCCGACCATGCACCGGGACGCGGCAAGCCATCACGGAGGTGCAACAGCCCACTGAGTTATCTTTGCGAAGTTCATTGAAGCGCTCTGCAACCCTGTCCTTCGTGACACCGGCCGTGGACAGCGCGTGCGTCAGGGAAGCGTCGGAGTCCGGCGCTTCCTTTTTTGCCGCCCATTGGCTGGTACGGCCAATCAGGAGATCAGGCCCCCGTCAGTGCCGCCCACGCCATCGCTTCCAGCATGGACCTAGCCGCGGCAGCCTTCCGGCTGGGGATGGGCACGCTGTGCGGGGTTGAGTTGATCAGCCCAAAGACGGCGTGGGCCTGCAGCCGGCGCAGCGCGGCCTCACGCTGCGGAAGCAACTCTCCTAGTACCTCCACCCAAAGTTCCACATAGGCGCGCTGCAGGGAACGGACGGCAGTACTGTCCTCCTCGCCCAAACTGTCAAAGTCCCTGTCCTGCACACGGATGACGTCCGGCTGTGCCATGGCGAAGTCAACATGGAAGGCGACCAGCGCGCGCAAGGAGGAACCGACGTCGGGCGCGGCTTGCACAACGGAGCGCCCGCCTGCCAGCAGATCCTCGCTGACCCCCACCAACAAGGCTCCGAGCAGCGCTTGCTTGCCGTTGAAATGTCTGTAGACGGCGGGTCCGCTGACCCCCGCCGCAGCCCCCAGATCCTCAATGGAAACACCGTTGAAGCCGCGTCGGGCAAACAGTGTTGCGGCGGAGGCCAGCAGCGCTGAGCGGCGCTTGGCCTTGGCCTGGGTGCGGGGGGTTTCTTGAAGCATGGGACCTAAATTCATTTGCTGGACATCACAGTGCGGACGGACTAACCTGAAAACCAGTTAGTGAGCATTAACTTAGTTAATATTGTTCAGTGTAGCGGCGATGACGTCAACGAGGGGTCAATGGAGACTTTGCAGAGCCAAGTGGAACCGGCCGGGGAGGCCTTTGCCCGCAACGATGCCCAACAGCGCGCCTTGGCTGCACAACTGCGCCAGACGTTGCGAACCACAGCACTGGGCGGGCCGGAAAAGTCCCGTGAACGCCACGTTGCGCGCGGCAAGGTGCTCCCGCGCGAACGCATCGACCGGCTGCTCGATGAGGGCAGCCCCTTCCTTGAAATTGCGCCGCTGGCAGCCCATGAAATGTACAGCGGCGCCTCACCCGGCGCCGGTGTCATTGCCGGCGTTGGCCTTGTCCAAGGCCGCCACGTGATGGTGCTGTGCAACGATGCCACCGTCAAGGGCGGAACGTACTACCCGATGACCGTGAAAAAGCACCTGCGGGCGCAGGAAATCGCGTTGGAAAACCACTTGCCCTGCATCTATCTGGTGGATTCCGGCGGTGCGTTCCTGCCCATGCAGGACGAAGTGTTCCCCGGCAAGGACCACTTCGGCAGGATCTTCTTCAACCAAGCCAAGATGTCCGCGGCAAAGATTCCGCAGATCGCCGCTGTCATGGGCTCCTGCACGGCCGGTGGGGCATATGTGCCGGCCATGAGTGATGAAACAGTGATCGTGCGCAACCAGGGCACCATTTTCCTGGGTGGGCCACCGCTGGTAAAGGCCGCCATCGGAGAGATTGTCACGGCGGAGGAGCTGGGCGGTGGAGACGTCCACGCCAGCATCTCGGGTGTGGTGGATCATCTGGCGGAAAATGACGACCACGCGCTGGCGATCATCCGCGACATCGTGGACACGCTCCCGCCCAACCCAGCCCCCGCGTGGGCCGTGGGGGCCAGCGAGGCACCCGCTGTGGATCCCGACGAGCTTTACGGCGCCGTGCCCACGGACCTGAACACCCCGTACGACTGCCGCGAGATCATCACCCGGCTCGTTGACGGCAGCAAATTCCACGAGTTCAAGAAAAACTATGGCACCACGCTCGTCACCGGATTCGCTACGTTGCACGGGCACCCGGTGGGCATTGTGGCCAACCACGGCGTGCTGTTCAGCGAGTCCGCACTGAAGGGTGCGCACTTCATTGAACTGTGCGACCAGCGCGGCATCCCGCTCATCTTTTTGCAGAACCTCAACGGCTTCATGGTCGGCAAGGACTACGAGCACGGCGGCATTGCCAAACACGGGGCCAAGATGGTCACGGCCGTCGCCACCGCGCGCGTGCCGAAACTGACGGTCATTGTGGGCGGGTCCTTCGGGGCCGGCAACTACTCCATGTGCGGGCGCGCCTACAGTCCCCGCTTCCTGTGGACGTGGCCGGCGTCGCGCATCTCCGTCATGGGTGGCAGCCAGGCCTCCTCCGTGCTGGCCACGGTCAAGCGCGACCAGCACGAACGCCGTGGCGAAGACTGGTCCGCAGCCGAGGAGGACGCCTTCAAGGCACCGGTTCTCGCCCAGTTTGAAAAGCAGGGCAGCCCCTACTACGCCACCGCCCGCCTCTGGGATGACGGCATCATCGACCCCGCAGACACCCGCACCGTCCTCGGACTGGCGCTGGATGTGTGCGCCAGAACCCCGCTGCCGGAAACCTCCTTCGGCCTCTTTAGGATGTGAGCCCATGAGCCCTCTTTTCGACACCGTTCTGGTGGCCAACCGCGGTGAAATAGCCTGCCGCATCATCCGCACCCTGAAGGATCTGGGCATCCGCTCGGTGGCCGTGTATTCCGAGCCCGACGCCGGAGCCCGCCACGTGCGCGAGGCCGACGAAGCGCTGTGCATAGGCCCCGCAGCCGCAACCGAAAGCTACCTGAATATCGCAGCCATCGTTGCCGCATGCCGTGAATCCGGCGCCCAGGCAGTGCACCCAGGGTATGGGTTCCTGTCGGAAAACCAGGCCTTTGCGCAGGCACTCAAGGATGCGGGTATCACCTTCATTGGCCCCTCGGTCGAGGCGTTGAACGTCATGGGGGACAAGATCCGCTCCAAGAACCACGTCGGCGCAGCAGGAGTTCCGCTGGTGCCCGGCATTTCCAAGGCCGGGCTGAGCGACGCTGACTTGATCGCAGCTGCGCAGGGGATTGGCTTTCCGTTGCTCATCAAGCCGTCGGCCGGGGGCGGGGGAAAAGGCATGCACAATGTGTATTCAATCCAAGAACTGCCGGCAACCCTGGCCACCGCACGCCGGGTGGCTGCTGCCGCCTTTGGCGACGACACCTTGTTCCTTGAACGCCTCGTGGCCAATCCCCGGCATATTGAAGTGCAGATCCTCGGTGACAACTTCGGGAACGTGGTCCACCTGGGTGAGCGTGAATGCTCCCTGCAGCGCCGCCACCAAAAAGTCATCGAAGAGGCGCCCTCACCGCTGCTGACGGGCATGGCCGACGGCGCCGCTGTCCGGGCGCGCATCGGCGCCGCAGCGTGTGCCGCCGCTGCCAGTGTGAACTACACCGGGGCAGGGACAGTGGAGTTCATCGTCTCCAATGACACTCCAGACGAGTTCTTCTTCATGGAAATGAACACCCGTCTGCAGGTGGAGCACCCCGTCACCGAAATGGTGGCCAGGGTTGATGGCGAGCCGCTGGACTTAGTGCAATGGCAGCTGCGCATCGCCGCCGGGGAACCAATCACGTTCAACCAGGAAGCGGTCAGCGCCGAAGGCCACGCCGTCGAAGCCCGCGTGTACGCCGAAAACCCGGCCCAGGGGTTCCTGCCCTCGGCCGGGACCGTCGTAGTGCTGGATGAGTCAGTTGCCGGGCGCCCGGGAGTGCGCGTGGACAGCTCCCTCCTGCAAGGGCTGGAAATCTCCGCCGACTACGACCCCATGCTGGCCAAGGTCATCGCCTGGGGAACAGATCGCGAGCAGGCCTTGGAACGCGTGGACGCGGCTCTGCATGACTACGTGGTGCTCGGCGTCCCCACCAACGTCGAGTACCTGCGCCTTCTACTCGCAGACCCCGACGTTCAAGCCGGGCGTCTGGACACCACCCTCATTGAACGCAAACTCCCCGAACTGGCCTTCCGCACCCTCGACGCCGGCGACTACGCAGCAGCCGCGCTCCTGACACGCGGATCGGCACCGGAGGTCGGGCTTGGGGAGCGGCTTGCGAGCCTCGGCCCGTGGGGGCGCACCGACGGGTGGCGGCTTGGTGATGCTGCTCCGTGGCGGGTTCTGCTCGCCGGGGTAGGACGCACGGCGGTGGTGACGGTCGGCGGCAGCCGGGAAGGGGCAGCTGCGGACGGGGCCGGCGTCGTGCATGTCAGTGGGGATGAGCTGGCCGATGGTGGCGCGCATACCGCTCGGCTGGTAGAGGTGGGGATGGCCGTGGAACTCGAATGGGACGGGCAAACGCGGCAGTATCGGTTTGCCCGCAACGGGTCTGAGGTGTTGCTTGGAAGTGGCGGGTGGACGGCGTCGGTGCAGTTGCTGGGGCGTGACGCCGTGACAGCGCGGATGCTGGAGGGGCTGGAACGTGATGAAGCGGCGGCTGATCCGCAGGTGCGCAGCCCCATGCCGGGAACCGTGACCATGCTCAATGTCAGCAACGGGGACAAAGTTCAGGCCGGCACCGTGCTGCTCGCCGTGGAGGCCATGAAGATGGAGCATCAGCTGGTGGCTGCCATCGCCGGAACGGTGCACGTGGGGGTGGCTGTGGGTTCGCTGGTCAAGGCCGATCAAGTGGTCGCCACGATTGTTCCGGACCTGCCCACCGACACGGAGCTCCCCGATGCCGCCCATGAAAAATCAACCAAGGATTCCTGAAGGGAAACAACGTGCCCAATTTTGAACTCAACGAGGAGTACCAGGCGCTCAGCGACATGGTCCGCGACTTCGCAGACAACGTGGTTGCCCCCGTCTCAGCCCAGCACGACGCGGAGCACAGCTTCCCCTATGAGATCGTGTCGCACATGGGGGAGCTGGGCTTGTTCGGACTGCCGTTCCCGGAGGAGTTTGGCGGCATGGGCGGGGACTACTTCGCCCTGGCGCTGGCCTTGGAACAGCTGGGGCGGGTGGACCAGTCGGTCGCCATCACGCTCGAGGCAGGGGTGTCACTGGGCGCCATGCCCGTGCACCGCTTCGGGACCCAGGCGCAGAAGGAGGCATGGCTGCCACAGCTGACCAGCGGTGCGGCACTGGCGGGCTTCGGCCTGACAGAGCCCGACGCCGGATCGGACGCCGGACGCACCTCCACCCGGGCGAAACTGCAGGACGGCGAATGGGTCATTGACGGCAGCAAACAGTTCATCACCAACTCCGGGACGGACATCACCAAGTTCGTCACCGTCACAGCCGTCACCGGCAGCACCGAACGCGCCGACGGGACGGTGAAGAAGGAGATTTCCACCATCATCGTCCCCAACGGAACGCCAGGCTTCACGGTGGAAAAGCCCTACGGCAAGGTGGGCTGGAACGCCTCAGACACCCACCCGCTGACGTTCACCAACGCCCGGGTGCCGGAGGAAAACCTGCTCGGTGAGCGCGGCCGTGGGTATGCGAACTTCCTGTCCATCCTGGATGAAGGCCGCATCGCCATCGCCGCGCTGGCCACCGGTGCCGCGCAGGGCTGTGTTGATGAAGCCGTCCGCTACGCCAAGGAACGCCACGCGTTCGGCCACAACATTGGCCACTACCAAGGCATTTCCTTCAAAATTGCGCGCATGCAAAGCCGTGCGCACCTGGCCCGGCTGGCCTATTACGACGCCGCCTCGCGCATGCTCGCAGGCAAATCCTTCAAGACGGAGGCGGCCATCGCTAAGATGGTCGCAAGTGAGGCAGCCATGGACAACGCCAGGGACGCCACACAGGTGTTTGGCGGTTACGGGTTCATCAACGAGTTCACCGTTGCCCGCCACTACAGGGATTCAAAGATCTTGGAGATAGGGGAAGGCACCACCGAAGTGCAATTGATGCTCATTGCCCGCGACCTGGGCTTGTGACCCTTCTCGAAAGGAACCCCGCCATGATCAACAAAGTAGTTGCCTCACCGGCTGCGGCCGTCCATGACATCCACGACGGCGCTTCCCTCGCCGTGGGAGGCTTCGGACTGTGCGGCATCCCCGTAGCCCTCATCCAGGCCCTCTACGATGCAGGAACCTCACGGCTGGAAACCATCTCCAACAACTGCGGTGTGGACGACTGGGGCCTGGGCATCCTGCTCAGCGACGGCCGCATCCGCCGCACCATCTCCTCCTACGTGGGGGAGAACAAGGAATTTGCCCGGCAATTCCTTGCCGGCGAACTGGAAGTCGAGCTCACCCCGCAGGGCACGCTCGCCGAGAAACTGCGCGCAGGCGGAGCCGGGATACCTGCCTTCTACACAGCCGCCGGTGTAGGCACCCAGGTCAGCGAGGGCGGACTGCCGCGCCTGTACGACGGCGCGGGCGGAGTGGCGATCGCCTCGCCACCCAAGGAGGTACGCACCTTTGGGGACGCCGACTTTGTCTTGGAGGAATCCCTGCGACCGGACTTTGCCCTTGTCCACGCCTGGAAGGGCGACCGCCACGGCAACCTGATCTTCCACGCCACTGCCATGAACTTCAACCCGCTGTGCGCCATGGCAGGGAAGGTCACCATCGCCGAAGTGGAAGAGCTGGTGGAACCTGGCGAACTGGACCCCGAACACATCCACGTACCAGGCATCTTCGTCCAACGCGTGGTCCACGTGCCTGCCGGGACGCCAGGGAGCGAAAAACGCATCGAAAAGCGAACTGTTGCAAACAGCCAGGAGGCATGACCATGGCACTGACACGGAATGAACTGGCCGCACGGGTGGCACAGGAGTTGCGCAACGGACAGTACGTGAACTTGGGGATTGGCATGCCCACCCTGATTCCCAACTTCATCCCGGACACGGTGGAGGTGGTGCTGCATTCGGAGAATGGGATCTTGGGGACGGGACCCTACCCGGCCGAGGCCGACGTCGACCCTGATTTGATCAACGCTGGGAAGGAAACCGTCACCGTCAACAAGGGGGCGGCGTTCTTTGATTCGGCCACCTCGTTTGGCATGGTGCGCGGGGGACACGTGGATGTGGCCGTGCTCGGGGCCATGCAGGTTGCCGCCAACGGGGATCTGGCGAACTGGATGATTCCCGGCAAGATGGTCAAGGGCATGGGTGGGGCCATGGACCTGGTGTTCGGCGCCAAGAAGCTGATCGTCATGATGGAGCACGTGGACAAATACGGGGCGCCAAAGATCCTGCAGGAGTGCACGCTGCCCTTGACGGGGAAGAAGTGCGTGGATTTGATCATCACGGATCTGGCGGTGATCGAAGTGACTCCGGACGGTTTGGTCTTGAAGGAACTGGCTCCGGATGTCACTGTTGAGCAAATTGTGGCAGCGACCGGGGCACCGCTGAACTTGGAAATGCATGATCTGGACAACGTATGAGTGACGGACACGCGGGGTACCCGAAGACGCCGGGAGTGGTGACGCAACGCGGTCTCTACTATGAGGAACTGGAACTGGGCATCCTGTACCAGCACCGGCCGGGGCGCACCCTGACCGAAACCGACAATGTCCTTTTCACCACCATGACCATGAACACCCAGGCACTTCACCTGGATGCTGCATGGAGTCAGGACCAGCCCTTCGGACAGCGCATCATGAACTCCATGTTCACCTTGGCCACCATGGTGGGGCAGTCCGTGGCACAACTGACCCAGGGCACCATCGTGGCGCAACTGGGCATGGGTGAGATTTCCTTCCCGCACCCCCTCTTTCACGGAGACACGCTGTATACGGAGAGCGTCGTGACGGAAAAGCGGCTCTCAGCCTCCCGTCCCGGCCAAGGTATCGTGTCCATGACCCACACCGGACGCAACCAGTCCGGCGTCGTGGTGGGGAAAGCCAGCAGAACAGCACTTTTCTGGCTCAAGCCCACCAACTAAAACCCAACAGTTAAGGACAACATCATCACAGCTACGAGGGAATTCACCATGGGGCCGGCGCTGCTCTTCGCCCCGGGGGACAGGCCGGACCGCTTCAGCAAGGCAGCCGAACGCTCCGACGCCGTCGTTCTTGATCTGGAGGACGCCGTCGCACCTGCGGCCAAGGCCCAGGCACGGGAGAACATGGCCGCCAGCACGCTTGACCCGGCAACAACCATGGTGCGCATCAACGCCCTCGGCACCGAGGCCGCACGCCTTGACCTGCATGCCTTGGCGCTGGGGCGGTTCAACACCATCATGGTGGCCAAGGCCGCCGATGTGGATGCCATTGCAGCGCTGGAAAAATACAATGTGGTGGTCCTTTGCGAAACGGCCGCAGGAATCCTGGCCGCTCCGGCGCTGGCGAAACTCCCCAACGTGGTGGCACTGATGTGGGGTGCCGAAGACCTGGTGGCCTCACTCGGCGGCAGCTCCAGCCGTTTTGGCGCTGGAAGCTCTCAAGCTGGCAGCTACCGGGCCGTGGCAACCTATGCGCGCTCGCAGATGCTGCTGGCCGCGGGGGCGGCGGGCAAGGTGGCCATCGATTCCATTTATGCCGACTTTGCGGACCTTGATGGGCTGGCCGCGGAGGCGGAGGATGCGGTGGCCAGCGGATTTGGTGCGAAGGCCTGCATCCACCCGTCCCAAGTGGCCGTGGTTCGACAGGCATACCGGCCGGACCCGGCCCAGGTTGCGGCGGCAACTGAGCTTCTGGCTGCGGCGGAGGTTGCCGGCACAGGCGTTTTCGCGTTCAACGGGCAGATGGTCGACGGCCCCATCCTGCTGCACGCCAAGCAAACGCTGCGCCGGGCAGCCCTCTAGCGCACCACCACCCACCCGACGCTCCCGCACGTTCGGGGCGTTTCAGGCTGACCCTCCCGCACCTTTGGGGCACAGTTTTGGGACGCTTCTTCATCGGATGGGAGAGCGTTCTTCATTTCAGCCCTGAAACTGTAGGACCGTCCGGAGGGTGGGGCATGTGGGAACCATTGGTGACGCGAACCGTATCAATGCCTTGACGTGCACGCTACTGTGAAGGCACCGGAGGGATTGCCAGTACAGCGAAGGTAGGGGACAGCGTGAACGTGTCAGCAGGTTCGCTCAAACTGCAGTTTCCAGGATCTCAGAGCAGTGCACTTGCGGCCCGCTTGGAGCTGCCGGATGGTGAGGTTCGGGCGTATGCCCTGTTTGCGCACTGTTTCAGCTGCAGCAAGGACGTGTTTGCCGCCTCCCGAGTTTCCCGTGGACTGACCGCGTCCGGAATTGCTGTGCTCCGGTTCGACTTCACCGGGCTGGGTCAATCAGATGGCGACTTCGGCAATACGAACTTCACCTCAAATATCGATGATTTGGTGCGGGCGGCGGAGTTTCTGCGGGACAATTACCGCGCGCCGCGCATATTGATCGGTCACTCGCTCGGGGGCACTGCCGTGCTAGCAGCGGCGCATCGCATTCCATCCGTCAGTGCTGTTGCGACAATTGCCGCACCGGCCGACCCGCAGCACGTAAAAGGGCTGCTTCGCGACGACATCGATACGATTCAGCGGCAGGGCTTCGCGGAGGTGGAATTGGGTGGACGCCGATTCAAAATTCGTCAGCAGTTTCTCACCGATGTCGCCGCACAGCCACAAGCTGAGCGGATCCGTACTCTTGGAACAGCGCTCTTGGTGATGCACTCTCCGGCGGACAAGATCGTCTCCATTGATGAAGCGGGGAAAATTTTCGATTTGGCGAAGCACCCGAAGTCTTTCGTGGCGCTCGACGGCGCCAACCACCTGCTGAGCAGACGTGAGGACTCCCAGTTCGCTGCAGACATCATCAGTGCCTGGGCCGCGCGCTATGCCTTTGAAGACGATGCGGCACCTGCGGAGGTGTATGACGTAGAAATCGCTGACCGAGCACCAAAACCTTCTGTAGAAAGTGAGCGCGGCGTTGTCACGGTGGAGGAGACGGGCAACGGCTTGTTTCAACAGCGCATCTCGTCCGGGGGCCACAAACTGTTGGCTGATGAGCCGGAACCCATCGGCAGCGATACTGGCCTTTCACCGTACGAGCTGCTGCTGGCAGGGCTCGGAGCATGCACGTCAATGACGTTGCGCATGTACGCGGAGCGCAAGAACCTCGCGCTGGAGAAGGTGAGTGTGCGCCTGGCCCATTCGCGCATCCATGCAGATGACTGCGCAACCTGTGAGACAACGGAAGGGATGATCGATCACATCGATCGGTCGATATCACTGACCGGCAATCTGTCTGAAGCTCAGATCGTCAGGCTGTTGGAGATAGCCGACAAGTGCCCAGTGCATCGCACTCTGCGTTCGGAGATCATGATCACCACTGTTTTGGACTGATCCGGGACGGCGACTGCCGGCGACGGACGGTTGCACGAATCGTAGTCACTGCCCGGCCCTGCCAGTTGGAGGCTGCTGTCCAGTGAGATCGCAACCGGGCTGCGTTCGATCTGCTGAGAGATACCTGGCGGGACCATGTGGGCCGATGAGCACTCGTGGTTGCTCGCCAGCAAGCTTGATTTCGACTCGACGCCAATTGCAGGAACGAGAGAGCTCATCCGCGAACTCGAGTATGCGACGGGCAAAGAAGGTCTGCCGATTCACCCCGACGTCGATCCTTGGTCGCGCAGCGACGTGGACAACTGCCCCGAGTACATCACGGCCCGTGTTGCGTCTGGAACTCCCGTTCGGTGTCGCAACGAGATCTCCCCGGGTCAAGGGCCCAGGGAGATCTCGTTAATACTCGATGCCCTTCGAACGGGCAATCAGCAGTGGTTGGTGCCAGCTATGGACGCTTCACCATGATGGTTGTTCCGTTACTGTCACCGTCCGGATCGGTATTGGTGGTTGGCGCGTACGTCGAGGAGGTAGCGGTCACGTTGGTGACCTTGAACACCGTTGATTTGGTAAAAACCGTGAAGGAGAAGTTCCCCAGCGAGCAGGTGCCGGTGGCTGCGGTGATGCAGGTCAACGTTCCAGTGTGGTTGGAGAAAGTTCCGCTCACGGTAGCACCTGCCAAAGCAGTTCCGTTGGAGTCAAGGACTGTTGCCGTCACCCGCGGTTGCCAAGTCCACCATGATGAACCAGACGTGGTCGCATTGTCCAGATCCCCGACATGATGCATCGTTGGCGTTGG
>NZ_JAUNVV010000081.1 GCF_030540645.1 Arthrobacter sp. | reverse complement strand
ACGTGGGTGGCGGCGTCGTTCATCAACTTCGCCGGCCCGATCGCCTACTTCCTGCGAGGACGCAAAAAAGAGTAGCCCGGAAGATGCTGCGTTTCAGCCCAACCCTGAGCTGACCGGCACCTTGATGAAGCGAACCCTGGCTCCCGGGGCGAGCTGCGCCGCCTTGCCGAGGTCCTCAGCGAGCACCACCCCAAGCACGGGGTAGCCGCCCGTCACGGGATGGTCGGCCAAAAAAAGCACCGGAAGGCCCGACGGCGGTACTTGCAGCGCGCCCTCAACCATCCCCTCGCTGGGCAGTTCCGCAGGCGGTGCCGGCTCCGCACGGGCCCCTGCCCCGGTCTGGAGTGCTGGCTGCGTCCCGTCTGCTGAGCCAGCGCGCACAAGGGGGGTGCCCGACAGTCGCAATCCAACCCGGTTGGACTGTCCGTCCACACCCCATTCCTGGTGTTCAAAGCTGTCAACGGACTCCGGCGTAAACCAGTCCTGCCGCGGGCCGGGCAGGTAGCGCAGCACAGAGCAATCTTCCGGAGGTGGCGGAGCTGGTTCGGGAAAACCAACGATGCTGCCGCGCGGGTACGGAGCCACGGGCAGGAAGGCGCCTGGGCGCAGCGGTGCCGGCCCAAGCCCGGACAGGACATCCGTGGCGCGGCTGCCCAGGACCTGCGGCAGGTCGAAGCCGCCCCGCACGGCAACGTAGCTGCGGAAGCCGCCGTCGCCCGCGGCAGAGAGCAACGTGATGGTTTCGCCGTCGCGGAGCACAAAGGGCGTGTCTAGGGGAACAGGCCGCTGGTCTCCTTCCTCATCTTCAACGCGCAGGGCAACAGGCCCTCCGGCGACGGCCAGCACGTGGGTGCCTGCAGCCTTCAGCTGGAGCCCGGCGAGGACGGTTTCCAGTGCCGCCGCCCCGGCCGCGTGGGCGCTGGTGGCCGCAAGGTCGGTGGTGTTGCCCACCATTCTGTTGGCCCGGCGCAACGCAGCTCTGTCCAGTGCGCCGGAACCCGTCACGCCAAGGTGTGCGAAGCCGGGCCTGCCAAGGTCCTGCACGATCGTAAACATCCCGGGTGCCAGCACGCGCAAACCATGGAACTGCCCGGCAGGGTCAGCGGAACCAGCGGCTTGTGGTGGCTCGGTTTGAGAGGGTGGGGCCGGTGCTGGCTCAGCCCATGCAGGGTCAGGGCCGGAAGACAGGGCGATGAGGTCGCGCACGGGCGAGAATCGGACAATGTCGCCGGGCTGGATGAGCGCAGGATCGGCCCTTGCTGCATCCCACAGGACGGCGGCGCTGTGGCCCAGCAATTGCCAACCACCCGGCGTCGGGCCTGGATAAACGGCGGAAAACTCCCCGGCGACGGCCACCGATCCCGCCGGAACCTGGGTGCGCGGGGTGTCGCGACGGGGGAGGGCTAGTGCGCGGTCCGTGGGAGTGAGGTACATGAAACCGGGGGCGAATCCGCCAAAGGCTGCCACCCAGTCCTGCCCTGAATGCCAGGTGCGCAGAGCCTCGGGTCCCAAGCCTGCGAGCCGGGCTGCTTCCTGGAGGTCGTCGCCGTCGTACACGGTCGCCAGTGTGTGTAGTCTTCCTGTGGCAGCGGCCTGTTCCGGCAGTGTTGCAGCCGCAACCAGGCGCTTCAGCTGCTCCACTGCGGCGGGGGAGTCGCAGCGCACCAGCACGGTTCGGGCGGCAGCGACGACGTCCCGCACTCCCGAAAGGGTGGGGCTACCAGCAGCGTCCGCCCGGAGCAGGGCGTCCAGGGCCATGACTTGTGCCAGCGAGCTGCACTGCAGAAGCACAGCCCCCTGCCCCATGGGGAGCATGCGGACCGGCATCATTTAAGCGAAGCTGCCAATCTGAACGCCGGCACTGGCCAGAGCAGCCCGAACGGCACGCGCCAGCTGAACTGCTCCCGGGGTATCCCCATGCAGGCACAGACTTTGGGTGCTGAGCTTGACCCGGCTGCCATCGCGTGCGGTCACCTCGTGGCGCAAGGCGATGTCAAGGCTTTGTGCCACCACGGCCTCAACGCTGTGCAGCACGGCCCCGGGTTCGCTGCGGGAGACCAGCGTGCCGTCGGGGTTGTAGGCGCGGTCGGCAAAGGCCTCCGTAACGATCGTCAATCCGGCGGCCTGCCCCAGTAGCTGCACCTGCGACTGTGGCGCCACGAGCAAGGCCAAACCCGGATCAACGGCAAGCACGGCTGAAACCACAGCCTGTGCCTGGGCGTTGTGCTGGACGATCGCGTTGTACAGGGCGCCGTGCGGCTTGACGTAGCGCACGGTGGCACCTTCGGCCCGGGCGATGGCCTGCAGCGCACCGATCTGGTAAATCAGTTCCTGCGTCAGCTCATCAGGGTCGACATCGATGAAGCGGCGGCCAAAACCGGCCAGGTCGCGATAGCTGGGGTGCGCTCCAATCACGACGCCGGATGCTGCGGCCGTAGCGCAGCTGCGGCGCATGGTGGACGGACCGCCCGCGTGAAAACCGCAGGCGATGTTGACGCTGGAGACCTGGGCCATGATGGCGGCGTCGCCCTCCAGAGGAGACTGCCCCAACAACTCACCCACGTCGGCGTTGAGGTCCAGGTGGCTGGCCAGCGCTGCGGGTTCTTCTGTCATGGCTGCCCTGTGCTGCAAGTTAGAGCAGGCCCAGTTCCGCAACGGCGTCGCGCTCCGACTGGAGCTCGGCCACCGAGGCGTCAATGCGGGTGCGGGAGAAATCGCTGATCGGCAGATCCCGAACAATGCTGTATTCCCCGCCCGACGTGGTGACAGGGAAGGAGCTGACGAGCCCGGCCGGGACGCCATAGGATCCATCGGAGGGGACGGCCATGCTGGTCCAGTCGCCCGCCGGGGTTCCTTGGACCCACAACCGCATGTGCTCCAAGGCGGCATTGGCGGCCGATGCGGCCGAAGAGCCTCCGCGCACCGCAATGACCTCTGCCCCGCGCTTGGCCACGCGGGGAATGTACTCATCGGCAATCCAAGCCTGCTCCACCAGGGACGTGGCGGAGGCGCCCGCCACCGTGGCATGGCTGATGTCCGGGTACTGGCTGGCCGAGTGGTTTCCCCAGATGGCCACCTTCCTGATGTCCGCCACACCCGCACCGGTCTTGGCGGCCAGCTGCGCCACTGCACGGTCGTGGTCAAGGCGTGTCATGGCGGTAAAGCGCGACGCCGGAATGTCCTTCGCGTGCGAGGCGGCAATCAGGGCGTTCGTATTGGCCGGGTTGCCCACCACAACCACCTTGATGTCATCGGCTGCCCCCGCGTTCAGCGACTTCCCCTGCACGGAGAAGATGCCGCCGTTGGCGGCGAGCAGATCAGCACGCTCCATGCCTGGCCCGCGCGGGCGCGAGCCCACCAGCATGGCGATGTTTGCGCCGTCGAACGCCTTGATCGGATCGTCGAAGACCTCCATACCGGCAACCAGCGGGAACGCGCAATCCATGAGTTCAAGCACCGTGCCTTCGGCAGCCTGTGTGGCCTGCGGAATTTCCAGTAGGTTCAACTTGATCGGCACGTCGGGGCCCAGCATGGCACCGGAGGCAATGCGGAAAAGCAAGGCATAGCCGATCTGGCCTGCGGCTCCGGTGACGGTGACGGTGACAGGGGCGGGAGCGTGTGCATTCATGGGGCCAGTCTAGCCCGGGATGCGTTCAGCCTCAGGTGGCCTGCCCCACATGACGCGGGAGATGGCACTAGAGTCATGGAAGGTCTGCAAGAGGCCATGCAAGGGAACCAGAAGGGGACTGGATGCCTCACGGAGACTCCACTCACAGCCAATCCACACAGGAGCAATCCACACAGGGCGAATCTGTCCAAGCCACAGGGACAACGCCATTGCGGGGCGGGCGTGCCAGGGCGCTGCCGGCACTTTTGGCCGCGGCGCCGTGGTGGGTGGTGCTCGCTGCCGGGCTGGTGTGCGTCTGGCTTGGCTTTGGACTGGCGGTCAAGCCGCTGTCCTCCCTGGCAGCCTTGACATTCTATGTGGGAGCCAGCTTCATCGCCTCCGGCATCGTGGACCTGATCGACCGCGAACGTGCAGCTGCCCCCGCGACCCGCATGGTCCTGGGATGGGGGTGGATTGCCTCCGGCATCGTAGTGCTCGCTTGGTCCGGCGCCACCATGGCCCTGTTGCCGCTGATGGTGGCGATCTCACTCATCGTCTCCGGGCTGGTCCGGGGGATCGACAGCTTCCGCGGCACCGGCACTCCCGCCGATGGGCGAATGGCCACACTGGTCTTTGCGCTCGCAGACCTCATCCTGGGTGTGGTTTCACTTGCCTGGCCAGATGTGACGCTGTTGCTGCTGGCTTTCCTCTTCGGTGTCCGTACAGTCATTTTTGGCCTTGGCAGCATATGGAGCGCACTGGTCCAGGCCAGGTCCGGATCCCCTACCGCGGTACGCCGCCGGCCCACTGTGCTGCGGCACTGGACGCGTCTGGCCGGCGCCGTGCTCTCCCTCGTGCTGGCTGTGGCCGCGGCAGGCATAGGCGTGCAGTTGCGTGATGGGGCACCGCAGCTTTCAGATTTCTATACCGCCCCGGAAACGCTGCCTGCCCACGCTGGTGCCCTGCTCAAGAGCGAGCCCTTCACCACGGCCGTCCCGGCGGGCACCAAGGCGTGGCGGATCCTGTACACCACCACACGGGCGGATTCGACGCCGACCGTGGCAAGCGCCGTCGTACTGACGTCTCTTACACCGGCCACCGGTCCTCGCCCCGTCATCACTTGGGCGCACGGCACCACAGGGTATGCGCCGGCCTGCGCACCGTCGAACCTTGCGGAACCGTTTACATCCGGGGCTCTGCCTGCGTTGGATGAAATTGTGGACAACGGCTGGGTTCTGGTGACAACGGACTACACCGGCATGGGTACCCAGGGGCCGCAGCCGTACCTGATTGGGCAGGGCGAGGCACGTTCCGTGTTGGATTCGGTGCGGGCGGCCAAAGCCCTCGACGCCGAACAAGCCGAGCTGGACATGGCCGAGGGAACGGTGGTGTGGGGCCATTCGCAAGGCGGCCAGGCGGAGTTGTGGACCGGTGGGATCGCCGCCAGCTACGCCCCCGATGTCAAGATCAGCGGCGTGGTGGCGATGGCTCCGGCGAGCGATGCCATCGGTTTGGTGGAAAATTTGCCCGCGATTGCCGGAGGAAGCGTTTTTGCCTCCTACGTGGCCGCAGCCTATGCGGCAACGTATCCGGATGTTTCCTTCAACGACTACATTGCTCCAACGGCCAGGACGTTTGTGCGGGAAATGTCCACTCGTTGCTTGACGGAGCCGGGGGTTTTGGTGTCGTTGATCAGCGCCATTGCCATCGACAAGAACAAAACGATCTTCAGCAAGGATCCAACGCAAGGTGCGTTGGGGGAGCGGCTGCGCGAAAACACTCCCGTGCTGCCCATCCCCTTCGCACTGTTTATAGCTCAGGAAGAGAGCGATACGTTGGTGATTCCGCCCGTCCAGGACGCTTATGTTGCTGCGCGTTGTGTGGACGGGCAGGAACTGGAGTACCGCAAGTATGCAGAAAAGGACCACATGGGGCTTGTCAGCGAAGGCTCGCCGCTGCTGGGGGACCTGATCGCCTGGACCAAGGATCGCATCGCAGGGAAGCCGGCCGCGGACACCTGCAACGACCTAAACTGACGCTGACTGCCGCACTGCCCGCCATCACGAACCCGGCCCGACGGAAACGTGCAGGTCCGGCCGCCGTTGCGGACCCGCACGTTTCTTGAGCTCTTCAGGGGTGGCCGTACTTTTAGAGCTGTAGCACCACGGCGTTGCGGGCCGGGACGGCAATGCTTCCGCCGGTGACCGCGGACCCCTGCCTGCAGGCACTCTTGGCGGGCTGGCCGCCGTCGTAAAGCACGGTGCCCGAAAGGCCAGTGACCGTGGCTTCGGTGTCGGCATGGTTGAGCAGGAACAGCACGCTGCCGCGCTGCACCGCCTCAATACCGGGCACCTGGACCTGCAGCACAGGGGTGATTTCCGCTTCGGTCAGCACGGCGGAGATGATGTCCCCGCGCCCCTTGGCGTCGGGGTTCGTCCCCACATACCAGGCGGCGCCCTGTCCGTGGTCGCGCCGGGTGACGGCGGGTGCATCGGGCAAGTCCAGGCTGTCGAAAGTGGCTTTGACAACTGCCCCGCCGGCGTCGAGAAGCTCCAGGTCCTCAACCCAGCCCATGGCATTGCCGCCCAGCCCGGAACCGTTCGCGGCCACCAGCGGTATGCTGGCGCGGGTGGCCGGAGTCTTGACCATGGAGCTGATGGGCTCGTAGGCGGGATCCAGGTTTGGTCCGTCCAATGCCCCGGCCGCCTCGATCTCGGTAGGTTGCGGGGAAACCCCGATCGGCGCATAGTCCAGCACGCGGACGCCCAACAGCGGTGCCAGCGGGCCCAGATAGCCGCCCAACTGGGCATGGCCGTCAGCGTTCAGGGCCCCTGTCAGGGCACCAACCACCACGTGGGCGCCCTGCTCCACGGCCTGTGCCAGGGCAGCAGCGAAGTTTTCACTGAGTTGGAACAACGAGGGGACCACAATGAGCTTGTACTTGCCCAAGTCATGGTCCGGGTGCACAAAATCGGTCGCGATGCCCGACTCGAAGAAGGTTGCGTGCCAGCTCTTGGCAATGGTCAACGGCTCGATCTCCACCGGACCAATGGCGTTGCGTTGGGCCCAGGCACTTTCCCAATCCCAGACAATGGCCACTGGGGCCTCAAGACGGCCACCAGCTACGGCGCTGACGCTCTTCAGCGCCGCACCGAGCTCAACAACCTCGGTCCAGGTTCGGCTTGCAGTTCCGGAGTGCGGGAACATGCCGGAGTGGAACGTCTCCGCGCCGGAGGCTGACTGACGCCATTGAAACTGGCAAATGCCGTCGGCACCACGGGCCACGGCCTGCAGCGACCACAACTTGTACTGCCCCGGCCGTTTGACGGCGTTGCGGGTACGCCATTGGACCGCGGACGTGGTTTGTTCCAGCTGGATGAACGGCCTGCCGCCGCCCAGTGAACGCATCAAGTCCGACTCAAAGGCGAACTCGCGGGCGGCCCGGGGATCGGAAGGATCCGGGTAGGAGTCGTTGGTGATGATGTCGATGTCTGCCGCCCATTTCCAACCGTCGACCCAGGCAAAAGCACCCATGAAGTTCGTGGTGGCGGGAATGCCGGGAGTGAGCTCATCCAGCACGCCCTTCTCGGCCTTGTAGCAAGCCAGCAGGGCATCGGAGCAGAAGCGGTTCCAATCCGTCATCATGTTCGGGTTCGCCAAGGTGGGCATGGCGGCCGGCGGAACAAATTCGGCCCACTCCGAGTACTGCTGGGACCAGAACCGGGTGCCCCACACGCGGTTGACCTCCTCCACCGTGGCGTAGCGGTCCTTGAGCCATTGGCGGAAGGCTGCGGCCGACTCCGGGTCGAAGCTCTCGTGGACGTGGCAGCCGTATTCATTGTTGATGTGCCACATCTTCAAGGCCGGGTGCTGTGCATAGCGTTCGGCCAGGGCGCGGACCATTTTCAGCGCCTCTCGCAGGTAGGTGGCGCTGGAAGGGTTGAACTGCTGCCGGGAACCATAGCCGAGCCGGACGCCGTCGCGGTTTACCGGAAGCGTGTCGGGGTGGAGGTGTCCGAGCCACGGGGGAGGGGAGGCGGTGGCGGTGGCCAGATCCACGGCGATGCCGGCAGCGTGCAGCTTGTCCATGACGGTGTCCAGCCAGTTGAAGTCAAACACGCCCGGTTTTGGCTGCAGCACGGCCCACGAGAACACGCCAACGGTGACCAGATTGACGCCGGCCTCGCGCATGAGGGCAATGTCCTCATCAACTTTCGCGCTCGGCCATTGCTCAGGGTTGTAGTCGCCCCCATAGGCGATTGCGGGGATCATGCGTTGGCACCTCGTTGCTCGGATCTGGGCGCACACGTTTGTGTGAACGCTCACATAGTCTGAATCCACTATAGGAGAGTTGGCAGGACGTGTAAAAGGCGGGGTGGAAAGTTCGACGCCGTCCACCTTGGGGTTCCAGCGCAGCCGCGCCGCCCACCGCGGGCAGGGCCCCTGACCTAATATGGGGAGCACACCCAGTCAAAGGAACCCTTTCGCCCATGAGCAACGAGCAGCAAGGCTCCGGACGTGCCCGGAGGGTCACCATCTTCGACGTCGCCGCCGCCTCGGGGGTCTCCCGCGGAACCATTTCCCGGTACCTCAACGGCAACGGCTACGTTTCCGAGGCCGCCCGGCAGGCCATCAAGGACGCCGTGGAAGAAGTCGGCTACGTGCCCAACATGGCGGCGCGGTCGCTGGCCACGCGGCAAACGAAGAACATTGCATTTGTGGTCCACGAATCACACAACATGTTCTACAACGACCCCAATCTTGGGGGCATGCTGACGGCGGCCAACAGGGTCCTTTCGGATGCGGACTTCCAGCTAGTCATTTTGATCCTTGACTCAGAGCAAACCCTGGGCCGCATAGCCACCCACCTGCGAGGCGGTTACGTCGACGGGGCGATTTTGGTGTCGGTGCGGGCCGAGGACCCGCTGTTGGGCATTGTGCAGGAGCTGGGCATCCCGGCGGCAATGGCCGGCCGTCCGGCAGGGCAGAGCAGCGTTCCCTGGGTGGATGTGGACAATGCGGCGGCGGCCAGGGATATTTCCGCACGGCTACTGGGCACCGGGCGGAAGCGCATTGCGATGATCGAGGGCCCCGAGGCCATGCGCGCAGCCCAGGAGCGGCTTGTTGGGTTTACCGCTGCCCTGGGTGCGGGCTTTGATGCAAACCTTGTGATCCCCACCCCCGACTGGGGCCATGAGTCAGGGTTTGCAGCCATGCAGGAACTGCTGCATCGGGATCCTTCCATTGACGGCGTCTTTGCCGCGTGCGATGCCCTTGCCATCGGTGCCATGGATGCCCTGCGGGAGGCTGGGAAGTCCATACCGGACGACGTCGGCGTCGTCGGCTTCGATGACAGCCTCTGGGCCAAGCGCTCGTTTCCGGGCTTGTCCACTGTGCAGCAGCCGGTTGAGGAGATGGGGGCACGCATGGCCTCCATGGTGTTGCGCCAGCTCAACGGCGAGGACCTCAGTCATGTCCATGAAATTGTTCCCACGAGCATCGTGTGGCGCGACTCGGCCTGATCCGTCACGTGAGCCGTCCTTCCGGAACCGCCAGTGGGGAGGGGCCCATTTCATCCGTTTCCGCCATTGCTGCGACTGGGTTTTCCTGTTTACCTGTTATCTGTAACATTTCCCGTATCCCAACGGTGCTGTGATACCGTTCACACGATTGTGTGCACGCTCACAGACTTGATTGTGTCGAATCGTGCGAGAGCCCAACCTCGATAGGGAAATTTGATGAAGAGACCTGCATTGCTGACCATGCTCAGCGCCGCACTGGTGGCTGGCGGGCTGGTTGCGGCTGGCCCCGTTGCCGCCCAAACCAACGTCCCGGAACCGGCGCCCGTTAGCGGTGTCGGTGCTGTTGCCGCACCGGCGGCCGCGGCGGCCGCCACCGCCGTCGGAAACCTGCATTTTCTTGACTGTGGTGCCGCTGCCAATGGTGACGGTGCGATCGGCAGCCCGTGGAACTCGCTGATGACGGTCAACGAAACCACCTTCGCTGCAGGCGACCAGCTCCTGCTCAAGCGCGGCAGTTCCTGTGAAGGCACCTTGCGGCCGCTGGGTTCGGGAGAACCGGGCGCCCCCATTGTTATTGATGCCTATGGAAGTGCCGCTGCCAAGCCCATCATCAACGGTGCAGGCGTTGACGCCACAGTCCAGCTGTCCAACCAGCAGTACTGGGAAATCCGCAACCTGGAAATCACCAACATCGATGCCGACACGACTGCGCGCTACAAAAATGAACGTCGCGGGGTCGTCGTCAAGGTTCAGGACATTGGCCAGGCAAATTACTACCGGATTGAAAATCTGAACATCCATGATGTCTATGGCGAAGGCAAAAAGGACCTCAAGGGTTCCGGCGGCATCCAGTTTGAGGTTTACGCCTCCGACACTGTCTCCGAGCGTGTACCCACCTGGTTCAACGACGTCGTGATCGCGAACAACACCGTTGAAAACGTCAACCGCAGCGGCATTAACATGTCCACGCGATGGAAGTGCCGTGCCGAGGTTGGCTGGGATGGCTGCCCCGTGGCCGACCGGGCCAGCCTGCCCTGGACTCCCTCAACCGGGCTGGTCATCCGCGGTAACACCGTGAAGAACGTTGGCGGTGACGGCATTGTTGTCCAGATGAACAAGAACGCCCTCGTGGAATACAACACCGTCTCCGACACGGCCAACATGCCCAACGGCTCCAACGCCGGCGTTTGGTCGTGGAATGCCGACGGCACCACATTCCAGTACAACGAGGTCTTTGAGACCAAGAAGCTCCCCGGAAACAATGACGGCAACGCCTTCGATGTTGACTACGGAACCAATGACACGCTGTTCCAGTACAACTACAGCCACGACAATGAGGGCGGCATGATGCTCTTCTGTGGCTGCGGCGGACTGTCCACCCAAGCCACCTTCCGCTACAACGTCTCGGAAAATGATCACAAGCGCGTCAACTTTGTTGCCGGCGGAACTCAGAACCAGTTTTACAACAATACGATCATCCTGCCGAACGAATCCAACGTCATGCTGAACGACATCGGGGGCACGCCCATGTCAATGCTGATGGCCAACAACCTGATTGTTGCCTCGGCTTCGGTAACCGACTATTCCAGCGCCGCACCCAACGCGAAGACCATCAAGTGGCGCAACAATGCCTTCTCCGGCCCCGGGGGTGCCTGGCCGGCCGACCCGACAGCCGTCACGATCGCAGACAAGCTGGCGCTTGCTGCAGGCACCGGCTTGGAACGGTTCAAGATCCAGGACTCCAGGATTGCTGCCAAGGGCTTGCCCATTGCCCCTGTTGGAACAGTGGATTTCTTTGGCAACCCCGTGCCGTCCAGCTGCGCCCCCGACATTGGCGCTTTCCAGTTCACGGCAGTCGATGACAGCAGCTGTGATGTTCACGGTGACACGATTGCCGCCGGTGGTTCACTGCCCAAGGTGCCGGTTCGCACGAACACCACCTACAAGATTTCGGGCACACTTGCTGCCGGCGCCACGCTTTCAGTCACAAACCCCAAGGGCTTCAAAACCCCGGCTGGTACCAACGGTGAAGTCATCTTCTCCACCGCCTTGGACGCCACAACTGTCGCCGTCAACTGTGATGGCACGGCGGGCTGCTCCGATGTGAGCATGGTTGAAGTCGATAACAGAATTGTTGATGGTTCCTTCGAGTCGACAGCCAACACCCCGTGGGGTGTCTGGAACACGTCCCGTGATGAAGCCAACGCAGTTTCCGGCACCTTTGCCTTGAAGATCTCCGGGGCGGGCTCCTCCGAGCAGTTCCCGGTGGTACTGCAGCCCAACACCGACTACCTGTTCAGCGGTTGGGTCTCCTCGGCTGACGGATCGGAAGTGCGCCTGGGCCTGAAGAACTTCACCGCAAACCAGGATGCCAACAATCCCGATCAGTACCAGAAGTTCGTGGGTGTTTCGACGCCGGAGATGAAATACACGACCATTGCCTTTAACTCCGGCAACACCAAGGCGGTGACGGTTTACTGCTACAAGCCTGGTGGAGCCGGTGCTGGCTTCTGTGATGACATCACCATGACTACGGCCGTCCAGGCGCCCGTGGCCTCCCTTACCCCGGAGAACACCACGGTCACAGAAGGCAACGACGCATACTTCTTCAGCAGCTTTGTAGGCGCACCCCGCACCTCAGTGCTGTGGCAGTCCAACGTTGACGGCGTATGGACCAACATTGCAGGCGCACAGGGCACGGCCCTGACCGTTCCGGCTGTGACGCTTGCCGACGACGGAACCCAGTACCGCGCACTCATCAACGGGCCAGCTGGCCAGGTCGTTTCCGAGCCTGCCACCCTGAGCGTCACCGTGCCCCTGGGCGCCCCCGTCGTGACGGGACAGCCCGCAAACGTGGCAGGCGTTGAAGGGATGGACGTTGTGTTCACCGCTGCTGCCACCGCCAACCCGGCGGCAAGCGTGCAGTGGGAGGCTTCATCCGACGGGGCTGCCTGGAAGGAAATCCCCGCAGTTCAGAAGGCACTTCTTGAGGCACAGGACAATACCCTGCACCTTGCGCAGGTGTCCCTAGACATGGATGGCTGGCAGGTTCGGGCCGTTTTCACGAACGCCCTAGGCTTCGCCACCACCGAAGCGGCCACACTTACGGTGACGGCAGCTGCGACACCGATGCCCACTGAGAGCGCGACGGCGACACCGAGCGCGACGGCGACACCGACAACCTCGGCTACACCGTCAGCGGACGCTTCGGATGAAGCCACGGCGACAGACGATGCCACGGACGACGCCGGAACCCGGCCAGCCGGAAGCACACCCGCCACCTCAAGCGCTGCAGCAACCAGCGGCAGCACCGACGGCGACTTGGCGAACACGGGTGCGGGTTCAGTTTCGCTGCTGATCATTTCCGGCGGACTGCTGGTCCTGGCCGGTGGATTGGCAGCCTTCAGCCGCCGCCGCAAGCAAGCCCACTAAGGCGGCCGGCACAACATCCGAGAACCGTGGCGTCCCTGCTCTTTACAGCAGGGGTGCCACGGTTCTTTGTGGTTCCCGGGGTGGATTCCAGGCCGTGGTTCAGGCCGGGGATCCCACTGCGTCACAATGTTCCAGATCATTGAATGTAGCGGGCGTCACAGTCTAAGATGTTATCGATAACAGTTATGCACAGCGGTCTCCCGAATCCAAGGTGGCACCATTTCCTGGGCCGGGCCGGCTCTGTCCGAGCAAGGTGGTTAGATGACTGATCGTGAGATCCGGCCAGGAAGCAGTTCCCGGCAGAAACACAAAGCGGGATACATGAGGGGATCGCTGGCAACGCTGACAGCGCTGGCCATCATGTCTTCGACCGCTGTTGGGCTGGTTGGAACGGCTTCGGCGGCAACGGGGGATGCCGCAACGCTCTCCCTGGCCAACGGTAACGGCCTGGTGGTGGCCGTAGGCGACTCGTTCCCGCAGGTTGTTTCCTACAACCTTGGCGGCAGCGTCATCGGCGGGCAAAGCAGGGCGCTTACAACGTTCCTTGTCAACGGGCAGGCCAAGACGGCGACAACCACCGTTTCCGTGAACGGTGCCACGGCAACATACCAATCCACGATTGCCGACCCTGCCATTGTCATCACCTCAACGATTGAGGTGACACAGAAGAACACGGTTGAATTCAAGATCACGAAAGTTGCAGGGGCGGGCGAGGCTGGCGTGAACACGCTTTCCATTCCCGGGCATTCCCTGTTGTCGGTGAATTCCGGCCAGTCAGGTGCGGTGCTGTCCCGCACGAAGAATACCGACGACACCACCACCAATCAGGACAGCATTCTGCCCATCACTGCTGCAACGGCCGTCGATGCCGGCGCCGTGGGCACACCCTACGGCTTTGTCAACACCAGCGAACTGGCGGCAGGCATCATCACCAATGCCACTGAGGACAGCGGCAACAATGAGTGGAACAACCGCTTGTTCGCCCAGGTGGAAGACGGCGGTGGTGGTGCGAAACGCGCCACGCTCTCCCCTGGCACCTTCACCTACCACCCGAAGGAAGCGACCGATCCGCGGGTTGCCACCTTTGACCTGCCCGAGGCAACAGTGGTGCTGGCTGCGGATGTAAACGGCTCCGGCACGGTGGACTGGCAGGATGCAGCCATTGCCTACAGGAAAAATTCCGAAAAACCGCTGGGCTCGGACAAGATCCCGGACCGTGTGGTGTCCCGTATTCCCTTCAACTTTGGCAGCACCGCCACCAACCCGTTCTTAAAGACCCTTGACAACGTGAAGCGCTTCTCGATGGCCACGGACAATCTGGGCCAGTGGATTTTGGAAAAGGGCTACCAAAGTGAAGGGCACGACGCAGCCCACCCCGACTACGGCAATGACATCAACACCAGGGCCGGTGGGGCCAAGGACTTCAACACGCTCGTCGACGTCGGCTCGGAATACAACGCCGAGTTTGGCGTGCACGTCAACGCCACTGAAGCGTATGCCCAGGCCGAACACTTCAGTGAGGAACTCATTGGCACCCGAAGGGGAGGCTGGGACTGGCTCAACAACGCCTACCTGATCGACATGCCCCATGACTTGGGCTCTGGCAACGTCCTGGACCGTTTCGAGGAACTGCGCAAAACGGTCCCCGGGGTAAAGAGCCTGTACATTGACGCCTATCTGCAAAGCGGCGCGATGGCGGATGGACTGGCCAACAACCTGCAGAAGATGGGCTTTGAAATCACCACCGAGTACGCCTCGCGTTTTGAAAACAACGCCATTTGGTCCCACTGGGCCAATGACAAAAACTACGGTGGAAACCAGGGCATCAGCTCCCAGATGATCCGGTTCATTGCCAACTCCGACCGCGACTTGTGGAACATTGACCCGCTGCTGGGCGGCCAAGTGGTCAAAGACTACGAAGGATGGTCGGGGCAGAAGGACTTCAATGCCACCTACTCCAAGGTGTGGAGCGACAACCTGCCCACCAAATTCCTCCAGCACTACGAACTGACGGACTGGCTGGCAGGCACCTCAGCGAAGTTGCAGGACGCCGACGGGCACAAGGTCACCATTGACATGGTTGACGGCGTCCGCAAGGTCACGCTCGACGGAAAGCTGGTCATTGACGGCACCAAGTACCTGATCCCCTGGCAGGACATAACGGATCCTGACACGGTTTCGAACCCCAACGATGCCACGAAGCTTTACTTCTTCGATGCAGCCGGCGGGACCTCCACCTTTGATCTCCCGGACAGCTTTGCAGGCACCGGCGAACTTGAGCTGTTCAAGCTCACCGATAATGGCCGTGTCAAGGTTGCCGACGTTGCTGCTGCTGCTGGCCAAGTGACTCTCACCGGCGACGCAGCGACACCATACGTACTCGTCCCGGCTGGCGGCAAAGCACCGCAGCCCGCCGCCAACTACGGCCAAGGCACCGGGTTGGTTGATCCTGGCTTCAACGCCGGAAACCTTACAGCGTGGAATGCCACCGGCGGTGCCACGGCCCAGCGCACGGCGCTTGGTGACAATGTTGCGGTGCTGGGGGACTCGGCGTCGTCCATTTCCCAAGACATCACAGGACTTGCGCCGGGTAAGAAATACACTGTGGGGGCTGACATTGAAATTGCCCAGGGCGAGCACAGGGCCACGGAGCTCAAGGCCACCGGCACGGGGCTTTCGGCAGTGAACGGCTTTGATGTCACACCGATGCAAAACCGCATGGCCTCGGATTCAAAGAGTGAGTCGTACGCCCAGCGTGCCCCGCTGACGTTCACGGCACCTGCGGATGGAAAAGCGACGATTGAAATTGCCGCTGCAGCGGGAACGGCGAAGGTGAGCATCGACAACGTCCGCGTCACGATCGACGCCCCGTTGAACTCCGTCATGACCAACCCGCGGACAGTAGTGCCCACCACTCTGCCGGCTGTTGGCGGGGACGTGGTCTTTGTCGAGGACTTTGAAGGAAACCAGCCGGGTTGGGGCCCCTTCTTCAAGGGCAATAACGGCGGCCTGTCCGATCCACAGACGAGCATCAGCCAACTCCATGCCCCCTTCACACAGAAGGATTGGAAGGGTGCTGGCCAGGTGGATGATGTGATCACCGAGCAGGGCGGCACGCATTCCCTGAAGGCGCACAATGAAAGAGCGGGGCTGACCTACCGCACCGCGCCCGTGACATTGCCGTTCACTTTCGGCCACGAATACGAGGTTGCCTTCGATTACCAGTCCAACGGGGCTTCCCAGTGGCAGTGGGTGACGGGCATTGACACCTTGGTTCCGGGGACGGTTGCCACCAAGGAAATCAACAAGGAAACCATCCCGGAGTCCTTGTCGACCAACAGCTTCTCCAGCACCTTTGTTGCCGGATGCGGGTCGACCTGGGTTGGCCTGAGCCGCATCGGCAGCGGATCCACAGACATGGTGCTGGACAACCTCGTGGTGCGGGACCTGGGTCCCGCCGCGAACCGTCCGGGTTGCGCCAAGCTCGAAGCGGGCACGGTTCCGCCGCTGACCCCCCAGGTGCCGGCTGAATTTGTCACCACCTTTGTCAACAGCGAAGAAACCGCAGCTACTAACGTTGAACTGAGCCTGGGCACACCGCCTGAAGGCTGGACCTTCCTAGTCAAGGACAAGGACGGGAACCTCTTTGACAGTGTTGCCCCGGGAGCCTCGGTTTCAACCACCTGGATTGTGGTCCCTGCAAAAGGTTCCAGCGGCACCACCGCGAAGCTGACACCCACTGCCGTCTACCTCAACGAGCAGGCAACCAAGTCCGTGTCGGCCCAGGTGAACCTTCCGGTGCAGATTTCCGGCATGGTTCCACTGGACAAATTGAGCGTGACTACGGATTCCCAGCAGTCGGTGTCCGGTGCTGAAGGGCCCGTCGCCAACGTCATCGACGGGAATACCTCCACCATCTGGCACACCAACTACGACGATGTTGCCAATCCTTACCCGCACTGGGCGGTCTTTGACCTGTCGGAAGCCTATGGGCTGACCGGATTTGGTTTTCAACAGCGCCAGTCCGGTGGCCAGAATGGCCGCATCAAGGACTACAAGATTTACGTCTCCAATGATGGTCTGGACTGGGGCTCCGCGGTGGCTTTGGGCAGCTTCAAGGATGTGCCGGAAATGCAGATCGCAGCGATCCCGGCAGGCCACAAGGCCCGCTACGTGAAGTTTGAGGCGCTCAACGCCCACAACGGCCTAGGCTTCGCGGCTGCTGCCGAAATGCGCGTGTATGGCACCAACGGCAGTGAACCAGTGGTCACTCCGCCGGTTGGCTTTGAGCCGGGCGAACGTGAGCCTGACGTGACGGATGCCGCCCCACTGGTGCTGTCCATTGACACGGCTGGCGATTCCTTGAAGGCGGGGGAGAAGTTCACGCTCACAGTGGCCGATCTCTTGCCCGGCAGCCAGGCCACCTTCAGCCTGCTGCCGACAGGCCTGGTTCTGGGGACGGCCGTCGCCAATGATGCAGGCGTGGCCACCCTTGCGGCAACTGTGCCGGCTAATACCCCCGCCGGAAGCTACACGCTGCAAGTTGCAGGCACCAACCCCGCCGATCAAAAGGCGACTGGTTCCCTGGAACTGACTATCGTGGCCTCGACAACTGAGCCGACGACTGAGCCGACGGTCAAGCCGACT
>NZ_JAUNVV010000080.1 GCF_030540645.1 Arthrobacter sp. | reverse complement strand
CTAATGGGGACCGGACCAGCACAAGGAAACACCGTGTAGGTCAGCCGTAACGTGGATGCCGAGCCTTGCTGCCGCAGGACAAGCCAACACAGTTTCACAGAACACTATTTCTGGGAGGTTTGCGTTGATCAAGGACCATGACCAAGTCGATATCTTCATCGGTGTTGACGTCGGCAAGAGCAATCACCATGCGGTCGCCATCGACCGCAAGGGCAAGAAACTCCTCGACCGGGCGCTGCCCCAGGACGAGGCAAAACTACAAGCAATCATCCGCTCCGTTGCAAAAAAGGGCACCGTGTTGCTGGTCGTGGATCAGCCCTCCACCATCGGCGCCCTGCCGGTAGCGGTGGCTCAGGCGGAGGGCATCATGGTCGGATACTTGCCCGGGCTGGCGATGCGCCGGATCGCTGATCTGCACCCAGGCGAGGCCAAGACGGATGCCCGAGACGCTGCCATCATTGCTGAGGCCGCCCGTTCTCTGCCGCACACGCTGCGCTCCATCGTGCTCGCTGACGAGCAAGCCGCAGAACTCTCAATGTTGTGCGGTTTTGATGACGATTTGGCCAAGCAGGCCACCGCTACCTCGAACAGGATCCGCGGCCTACTCACCCAGATCCATCCAGCCCTTGAACGGGTCGTGGGCAAGCACCTAGACCACCCAGCCATGGCCGAACTGCTGATCAAATACCCGACACCGGACAAGCTGCGCAAAGCCGGCCAGGCCAGGGCTGCGACGCTGTTATCGCGGTACGCGCCGCGGGCCGGGAAGGGCTGGGCGGCAGAAGTTTTCACTGCGTTGGCTGAGCAGACCGTCGTGGTCGCTGGCACGAACGCTGCCGGGACGGTACTGCCGCAGCTCGCGGCGATGCTCAAGCAGCTGCGCACCTCCAGGGACCAGATGCTCACCCAGATCGAAGCCCTCGTGGAGGACCACCCTCTTCACCTCGTCCTGACCTCCATGCCAGCGGTCGGGGTCAGGACGGAAGCACGCATCATCAGTGAAGTTGTGGGCAAAGATTTCAAGACCTCCGGCCATCTCGCCTCCTACGCCGGGCTCGCACCAGTGACGTGGCGATCAGGAACCTCGATCCGCGGCGACCACCCCTCCAAGAAGGGCAACAAGACCCTCAAACGTGCGTTCTTCCTCTCCGCGTTCGCCGCCTTGAAGGACCCACTCTCACGCGCCTACTACGACCGGAAACGAGCGCAGGGGAAACGACACAACCAAGCACTCATCGCCCTAGCCCGGCGCCGCCGCGACGTGCTCTTCGCGATGCTCCGCGACGGCACCCTCTACGACGCACCGGCCCCTAAAACCACATAAGCACTCCCAGCAACCAGCTGACGGGCACGCACCGGCAGCCACTACCACCTGCCCAACATCAAAGACTCAAGAAACTTTGAAGAACTCCACCCAAACCCTTGACGAAGAACATAGGGACACCCTCCTGAAGGAGATCGATGCTAATTTACGGGCGAGGCAATATTCAAGGGACCAGTTGTAGCCCTAGAATTCACTGGCAAGTATATGTGCGTCATGTTCACGGAGACCACCCCCAGAACTCAAAGACGCCGCGGTGTCACGTAACAACACGGTTTGGGAGTTCTTGTTCTTCAATTCAGAGGGTGCACGAGAGGGTGGTTCTTTGAACGATTATCAGGCTCCTCCGTCGATGGGGGAACCCCAAGTGTAGTGGGTTGGAGTGTAGGCGCTGGGGGAGAGCACTTTTTGTCTAGCTGGGAGAGGTCTTGTTTCTGATTGTCGGGTACACATCCATGCTTTTGCGAGTCTGACCAGCGCCACATCAACCAGACAGACAAGGCCTCGAAGTACAACGATTTGATCAGTGAGCATCCAACGGAGCCAATTTGGTGCACGCTACTTCAGCAGACAGGGCTGCAGTGATCACTGAACACCTACTAGAGAGACCCTAGGCCTGCTGTTACCCGTTGCATTGTTAGACAGTGCTGGCTTCGCCTCTAATGACGGTGGAATTGGTGGAATTCGTGGGATTGGTCGTGATCGAGACGAGGTACCCCATCCCCGCGGTGACCATACGATGGACCTGACCTGAAGCATTGGCCGCCATGGCCGTCGCCAATGACCTCAAGGACGTCGGTGCCCGTACGCACAGCGCGGCCAGCCACCGTATCTGGGTGCCCTTGCCCCCGTTCGGTCTGGGCGCGGCACCGAGCCTGCCCGCAAGGCTCCCTTGGATTCCTGCACGGTAGCCACGATGATCATCATGAACGCTCCTATTCGCCAGATCAACGTCCATGCAAATGACTTTTGGCTATCGTGCCGCGGCTGGGAGGGGCCATTTTGTGTGGAACCAGCAGCGCCCCGGAACGGATAATGCACCCACCGACGGCAGGTCTGGGAAGATCAAGTTGCCAACCTGCTGACAAAAGATGTTTAGTGACGGCAGAAATCGCAGATTTGATCGTTACCCTGACGCCGCCAGTGACGCCTAGATCACTGGGTCAACGTCGTCAACAAGGATGACCACCCATCACCAAAGAATGGCAGGCACAACACGTGCCCACCGGGAAACCGTGCTCGGAGAGCAGAATGGACGTCAGGAATGAGACATATAGAAGGCAGTGCGGGTGCAATCCGCCTTGGTAAACAGAGGGCCGACAGCTAGATACTTAGGGAGACGATATCAACCGTAGTCTCAGCCCTTGTGCCAACAGCCTGTACCCTGTAGAGAGGAAAGCGGTTGGCACGGCAGAGCGTTCAAGCCGTATGTATGTGCAAATTCAATTGCTTGTAGAATGCTGATCGCCCTGATGCTACAGGCAGAACAATGTAAATCTACTTGTCATCTGCCAGTTAACACGTTGGAATGCCAGCAATCGTGCCCAATGTGCGGCAATTGGTGGCGGAGTTGCTCAGTGTAGTGCTTTTTTGGGCGCCCTGGTTGAGGTTGACACCCCATTGCCGAGCCCTCCAGACTGTTCTACACCATTCTTACTAGCAACTTGCGGACGACATCTTCCGGTAACCGGCTCCTTGGCTAGTCTATGAGGAATTCGATCCTTGGTTGGATGCCTAGGGATAACGTTGCCCCAGCGCAGTAGTGCCTGCCTCTCGCACGGACGGCTTGATCAGATGTTCGACTGCAGTAGGGCTACTTTTTGTACAACTGCGTTTTGGGTACTGACAATGTTGAGGAAGCCATTGCGTCTTGCTCAGTAGCTCGTGGCACTGGATATTACTCTTGGTCCTCGAATTGCACTGAAACGAATGGGCCTGCAGATCGACCTAGTCTAATGGCTCACAATGGATCGGTTGTTTCACGTGAAACGGTCAGGCCGATCCACTAACGTGACCGTCGAGGATCGTCAAAATGCATGCCAGCTTTATGGGGGTGCAAATGCAAAACTGGGGTAGGCGAGGAGGTCGTTGTAGGCAATGGTAATGGCACGGAGCTGAGTGGCGGTGGTGCGGAACATCGTCGGACAACAGGATCGTTACAGCGTTCCGGTAGCCCTTATAGGGGGCAGCCGTAGACGGGGTCGAATATCTGGCCCGTCTACCCGTCGAAGCGATATGGGGTGCCAACGGAAACCCCACGTAGACATCAGCGCTATCGCCACAACCCCTGCCGCTAGCGATATTGCGGCAGGCTTACAGTCGATGTTGACAACGGCCTTGGTGCCCTGGTCGCAGTCGTTGCTTGGTGATGGATGTGCCTATGTTTTTCATCAAGGGCTTTAGCAGTTTTTATTCCAATATATTGAGGAAATATTTTTGGAAAGGTGATTCTGTCTACCGGTGCGTCCGGCAGCCGCTTCTTTGAGCGGCTATGTGGTTTTCCTGGTTGGTGTGTCAGAGGGAGCCGTCGCGGAGCATCACGAAGAGCACGTCGCAAGCGGCGCCGGGCGAGGGCGATCAGTGCCTAGTTGTGTCGTATTCCTTCAGATCGTTTGCGGTCGTCGTAGGCGCGGGAGAGTGGGTCTGTCAGGGCTACGAAAGCGGAGGGGAAGAAGGCGCGCTTAGCGCTCTTGTTGCCCTTTTTGGAGGAGTGGTCGCTACGGATTGAGGTACCTGATCGTCTGGTCATTGGTGCCAGGCCAGCCTAGGAGGCGAGGTGGTCGGCAGTCTTGAATTCCTTGTCCGCAACTTCGGTGATGATGCGTGCTTCTGTCCCGACCACGACAGCTGGCATGGAAGTCAGGACAAGGTGACGAGGGTGGGCCTCCACGAGTGCTTCAACCTGTGTGAGGACCTCTTCACGGGCGGTGGGAGGCTGCTTGAGCATTGCGGCGAGCTGGGCCAGGAGAATGCCTGCAGCGCCGGTTCCCGCTACAGCCACGGTCTCCTCATCCAAGGCTGTGAATATGTCGGCGGTACAACGTTTCCCGGCCCGTGGAGCATGCTTCGAAAGTAGAGCTATGCCCCCGGCAGGGCCGGCGCTGCGAAGTGTCAACGCCAACCGAATATAGGGCCGCTTTTGCCATTTGAAAGCAGGGCCACGGTGTGTGGTTTTATGGTGCCATGGTTTGTGTTTTGATCCGGCCTTGGAGCCGGTAGCTGTTGCCGGAGAGGTTGATGACTTCCGCGTGGTGGACGATTCGATCGATCATGGCCGAGGCGATCGTGGCGTCACCGAAGACCTCCGCCCAGCGGCTGAACGCAAGGTTGCTGGTCAGGATCAGCGAGGCCCGTTCGTAGCGGGAGGAGACGAGCTGGAAGAACAAGTTCGCGGAGTCCTGATCGAACGGAATGAAGCCTACTTCGTCAATCACAAGGACCTTGTAGCGGCGGAGTTTCGTTAGTTCCGCCGTTAATTGGCCACGGTTGTGGGCCTCGGCCAGACGGGCGACCCCGCCGGTGGCGGAGTCGAAGAGGACCCGGCGCCTGGCGTGTGCGGCACGGGTGGCGATACCCACAGCTAAATGGGATTTACCGGTACCGGGAGGGCTGAGCAGGACCACGTTTTTGCTTCTTCTAGGAACACCCCAGTGCCCAGGTGCGCGATGAGAGACCGGTCAGCAGCGGGTTGATGGTCGAAGTTGAAATTGTCCAGAGTCTTGTGGCCGGGGAACTTCGCTGCCTTGATCCGCAGGGCCGCGCCGGAGGCTTCCCGCTCGACCACCTCACTGGAGAGCACGGCGGGGAGGTATTCCTCGCGGCTCCACCCTGCGGTGCGGGCATTATCGGCCAGATGCCGGTACCCGTCCCCAATCCTTGGGCCCGCAGTGCGCGGGCGTAGTACTCAATGTCCTTGCCGTCCCGGAGGTGACAGTGACCGTAGCCAGATCGGCAGTGACCTGCACCAGCCAGCCGATCGCGGACGGATCCACGGAGTAGTCTTTGGGATGCACCCGCACGTAGTAGTCCCTTGGCAGGCGGATTTCCTTACGGAACCGCATCCGGGGCGATGGGACCCAGCGGACGTATCGCGGCCCGGTCCGCAGCTACCAAATCTGCCGGAGCCCCGTGAGGCGAGCGGGTGTAGCGGGCGTTGGCACGCGGCAGCCACGCATCGAGCTGGTCGTTGAAGTCGTGCGGGTCTATGAAGACCCGCCCGGGCATGAACCCGCAGCGGAAGAACCCGTTCATCCGCTCCACCATGCCCTTGGACTCAGGATCCATCGGTATCAAGAGCTTGATCTCGGTGCCCAAAACCCAGGCAAACGCGCTGGCAGCCTCGGTCAGCTTTCCCCGGCCAATACCGGTCTCGAAAGTCCCACCCCTGCCTGGCCGGGACCGCCCCGGCTTCCTGGATCAGCTCCCACATGCCACCGAGGAGGTCCTCGGTGGTGCAGGAGGGAATCATGCGGGTCTGCACGAACCCGGAATGGGCACTAGTTATCACCAGTACCGGCGGCTTCCCTTCCTGCCCGTAGCCCAACGGCAGTCCCTGGTGCGGGAACCATAGATCGCACCGCACGGCCTTTCCCGGTTCATGCACGAGCCGGTCCGTCGGGTCTGCGGCGCGTACTCAGGCCTAATGGCGGCAACCTTCGCTCGGAACAGTGACGCCGCCCCGGACCAGCCCACCCGCTCGGCCAATACCGTCGCTGCCATCATGGGAGTCCCCGCCAGCAGCCGACGAACGTCCTTCTCGAACGCTCGAACGCTCGTACGCAGACCCGGCCGGTCTGCGTTCATACTTTGGCGCAGCATCTGCGGCCAACGCATGATCTACGGTCCTGCGTGAGACGCCTAGCTGTTTCCAGCTCCCGCCTGGAAATCCTCTCATTCGCAAAGCGGTGGCGGATAGTTACCCAATTATCCAAATTGGTCACCTTCAACGATGTCAGCTGGCCCTATTTTCTGTTGGCGTTGACAGCCACGCCTGGAATGGAGCCGACGATGGTCCCATCGGCCTGGGGCAGAGTCCGGTCCAGAAGCTCTATACCGTTCCGATCGATGGCGTCCGTGCCATGATTGCCTTTGCAAACGTCAATGCCTATAGAGACGTCAAATTGATCGTGGTCCTCGATCAACGTAGACCTCTCGGAAGCAGTGTCCTGTGAAACGCTCGTTCGGATGTCCTACGGTGACAAGACCTTGGGATCATCAATGACTGAGGCACGTAGTCATGCTGGGACCGACAGGCCATCAACCCCAATCCCTACCTAGTTGGGGGGCTACTAGGAAGGTAAAGAGGAACGTGTGTAGCGGGGGATCCGGTCTTGGAAACCACGCCTCAAGCTCGTCGTTGAAGTCACGAGGATGATTGAAATCCCGCCTGGGCATGGACCCACGCCGGAAGTACCCGCTCCTTGGGTTCCGCTCTCGTGCCTACTCCATCCGGATCGCAGAGTCCTAAGCCCGGAACAACGATGAGGAGCAGACCATGCGAGCCGCCCGGCCAACACCGTTGGCGGCATCCTCGGTTTCCCACTCAACAAAAACCGCACGCCCCTCTCCCGACCACTTCGGGAGAGTATCCTGTCGGCGCGCTCGTACCTCGGCGTGGTCTCCGGCGGTGGCTCCCGACCAACGGCCTCACTTGAGAGACCCAGCTTCTTCATTGGCTCCCGCGGGGAAACACTCTTCGTTTGCAGAGCGGCAGTTCCTAGTTGCCCAGCCATCCCCATTGTTAACTTTCAATTGAGCCAGGCGACATTACTCTCAGCTGGCAATACTGGCCCCATTTTTGACTGGCGATGACAACGATTCACGCGCATCCCGGAAGTAGACGCCTTGTGGGCGGGACCCAGCAGGCTTGACCACCATTAGGCTCTCTACACATTGGGCCGCCAGTATTTGTTTCACGTGAAACTAGGGAGTGGGTCGGAACAGCAGAATTCCAACCCAAAGTGTCAGATTGGGAGGATATGGGGGTGTTTCCCAAATAATGTCACCTCGACTTTTGGTGCTTAGAATCGATCTGGGAGAAGCCCTAAGGGTTGGTTAAATGGGTGTGGATCGGACCTAGTCCGATCCACACCTGAAAAACCAAAGAGGAGACTTTACTTTAGGTACTCTGCAAATTCCTTTTCAAAGTACTGCTTGGGGCGTGCACCTACAACTGTGCTCCGCACTTCGCCACCTTGGAAGAGGTATACGGCAGGAATGGACGTGATTCCATATTTGGCTGAAATGGCTGGGTTGGCGTCGACATCGACCTTGACGACGTCGATCTTGTCAGCATACTCAACAGAGATTTCATCCAGGATAGGGCCGAGTTTGCGGCAGGGGCCGCACCACTCAGCCCAGAAGTCTACAATTACAGGCTTTTCGGAGTTCAAGACTTCATCGCTGAATGTTGCATCTGTTGCGCTCTTGGCGTTGCTCATAGTGAACTACTTTCTCTTAGGAATCTTGATCGGCTAGGTAGTGCTCTACATCAAGTGCAGCAACACATCCGGAACCGGCCGCGGTAATTGCCTGACGATAGGTGGGGTCCACTACGTCTCCGGCTGCGAAGACGCCCGGAAGGGTTGTCTTGGAAGTTCTGCCTTCAACGGCAATGGTTCCTGCTGCAGTGAGGTCAAGAACCCCCTTGACCAAATCGACACGAGGATCGTTGCCTATGGCAACGAATACGCCTGTTACAGCAAGCTCGCTCTTCTCACCTGTGATCAGGTTGTTGAGCCGAACACCACTGACCTTTGCATCACCAAGAACGGCGTCAACGGCACTGTCCCAAACGAACTTGATCTTCGGGTGGTTCAAGGCCCGGTCTGCCATGATCTTGGAAGCACGGAGAGTATCCCGGCGGTGCACAACAGTGACGGTCTCCGCAAACTTCGTCAGGAAGATGGCTTCTTCCATGGCGGAATCACCACCACCAATGACTGCGATGTCGTGGCCCTTGAAGAAGAAGCCGTCACACGTGGCGCATGAGCTCACACCGTGGCCGACCAGACGCTTTTCACCCTCGACACCCATTTCACGGTACGCGGACCCAGTGGAAATGATCACTGTGCGGGCCTTGAATTCCTGTCCGTCAGCCAGTGTCACAGTCTTGATGGCGCCTTCGAGTTCGACGGACGTAACGTCGTCGTACATCACTTCTGTGCCGAATCTCTCGGCCTGTTGGCCAAGGTTTTCCATGAGATCCGGGCCCATGATGCCTTCGGGAAACCCGGGGAAGTTTTCGACATCGGTGGTGTTCATCAGTTCGCCACCAGCGGTCACGGAGCCAGCGATCATCAACGGCTTCAGATCAGCGCGGGCTGTGTAGATCGCTGCAGTGTATCCAGCAGGCCCAGAACCTACGATGATGACATCACGGACGTCGCTTGCGGGGGTTGCTTGCGTGCTCACGGGTAAGTGTTCCTCTTCCTACATTGACTGTCCGCGGCGGTGCGGCTCGTTTGGACCTTCGCTATCCACAACTGGTTCAACCATGCGGATATTCCTTTCACGCAAGCGCGGAGGAATTAGACGTGTTACTTGATGCTAATCTCGGTGATCTTTAAACCATAGGGATAAGTCACGAACGGCTGAAGTTTAGGAAGCTGCGTGAAGTTGATGATCACGTATTTCGCCTTTACTCCGGCGGCAGCTGTGAGTGTAAAGTCGGGGGCACTGAAGGAGCCGCTCCCGATCTTCGTGGCACCCTGAAGCTCAGGCACGGAGTTGGTCAAGATGTTGAACTGCCCACCCGTTCCGGCCAGCTGGCTGATACTCACGGAACCGATGGTGGACTCTTCCTTCAACGCAACAACTAAATTGATGCCGTCGTTAAGACCGGCGAAGTCGGCGTTGGAATACTCCACTGTGGGCCAATATGTGCCCTTGTTTCCGTCAATGGCGTCCTTGAGGCGCGGGAAGAACGTCTCGGCATAGTTCTGGACACCAGGGGCGAAGACTGTGATATCTGTCAGGCCTGTGATGACGGGAGCAACAACTGCCGGAGGTGGTGGTGCATCAGTGGCGGCTGGCTTGTCACTGGCTTGCGGTGACGCAGGCGCGGACGTGGTGGTCCCAGCCTGATTCTCACCAGCGTTGAACAGTCCACTGATGTGCTGCACAGCGAAGATGAGGGCTCCAATTAGCAGTACACCCACGATTGCCCCGGTTAGCCAGCGTCCGCCCGAACGGGGAGCGTTTCCGTCGTCCTCTTCCAAATCATCGTCTGGTTCCGAGGGCGCACCATCTTGTCCGTAAGCATCGCTGGCGCTGAGGAATTCTGCCGGAAAGGTGCCGGGGCGGCGCGCATCCGCTGCCTCTTGCTGGGAGTCCTCGTTGATGAAGCCGTAGTCCTCTTCATCCCATAACGTCACCTTTGACGCAGGTGCTTCTGGTTCCGCTTGTGGTGTGGGGGCCGCTTGTGATGCAGGGGCAACTGGAGGTACGACGGCGGCACCCGGGGTGGTCTTCGGTGTTGCCGGTGCTTTGGTTGGCATGGGTGGGGGCGCTAAATGGGGTGCGTCGTGCACGACCTTGGGCAGCGGGTGTGCCGGGGTTAGCGGAGAATTGTCATCGTAGACATATGCTCCGCCTGCGGGTGCGGCGTCACGTGCCGTACCAAAGATTTCGGTACCAAGCGTGTCGGTGAAGAACGGTTCCTGGTAGACATCTTCCTGCGGTTCAGTGGGGACAACGAGGTCCAGCAGGTCCGCTGAAGAGGTCCGAGCTGCAATGAGGTAGGTGGCATCGTCCTGAACGCCAAAATCCAGAATCGAGACGTTGGAAAGGCGTGTTCCCGTCGCAACGTCTCGGGCGCTCTGGGTCAGGTTCGCTGTATTCTCAACCGCAGAAACCAATATGCTGACAGGGCGATTCAGGACTTGGTCCAGACCATCCAGAATGACGTCATTCTCGGCGGAGGCCAAGATGCGGCCGGTCACTTTGTAGCGCCCGCCTAGGATGGAGCCCACATCGATGGGTTGTGGCACCAAATCCTCCTCTTACATGCATGGGGCCCGTGCAAGTCATACACACGAAGCCATATTTGGACTGATTCTATAGGAAAACGCTGCGAGAACCATGGTTGCCGCATCGGCCGGGTGCTGTTGGTTCCAAATTATTTTGTCCAGTGGCCGTGCTTCGCGCACTGCAGACAGGATTTAGCCGATGGGGAGGCGGTTTCTGAGTCTTCCCAGCAGGGGGTTGAGGAGGGCATCCACTTCGTCGACGCGCAGACGCTTGAGGATCAGGATGTAGATGACCGCCATGAGCGTCCCCACCACGGCCAACGCCAGCGCGGAAGCGGCAATGGACGTCCACATGAAGCCGGTACTTGAGGCACTGCCAAACATGCGCAGGGTCAGCTCCCCGGCTATTCCGGCCACCAGAGCCGCCACTAGGAAGCGCATGTGCGCCCGCATGATCAATCCGCCGCCGTAGTTGCCGAGCTTCCGCTTGAGGAAGATGTGGCTGACTATGGGAGCCACCACGTTGCTGAGGGTGTAACTGGCTGCAAGCCCGTAGATGATCCACTCCTGCGGGAGCAGGCTTGCGAGCAGGGCGGTGGTGAGACCCAGCCCTACCATGATGCATTGGATGATGAACGGTGTGCGGGCGTCTTCCTGTGCGTAGAAGACTCTGTTGAGGATGAAGTTGATGCTGTAGAACGGTGCCCCAACGGCCAGAATAGCCAGCGTGATCGCAACGTGGCGTCCCACCGTTTCCTGATTACCGCTAAAGAGCATCCCTAGCGGGCCCGAAAGCACCACGAGGGCGATGCCGGCAAACACTGTGGCCATTCCCGTGGTGCGCAAGGCCCCCGCCAACGAGGTGCGCAAGCCGGACATGTCCTTGCGTGCCGCAGCGTGGGCCATGGCCGTGAACATCACCGTGGCAATGGACAGGGCAATAATTGAGTGCGGCATGATGTACAGCTCAGTGGCCCGGTTCAAAACGAAAATATCCGGGATACCCGGGTCCCCCCCGGTGCTGCCGCCCAGCGGGATGGTGGCAACGCGGAGGATAACAAGGAACGTTAAATTGCCGATGATCATGGTGCCCATGGTCCAGCCGGCAACCCTGGCAGTGGCCCCCAAACCGGTGCCCTTCAATCCGAACTTGGGCCGCAGATTCAGGCCGAGCCGGTGGACGGGAATAATGAGCACGGCCGATTGCGCCACAATGCCTAAGGTGGCCGTTCCGGCAAGGATCCATGTCTGGCCGATGGTCCAATTTTCCACCGTGTGGGGTGTTGAGACGGCACTGCCGGAGATGATAATAAATACGAGCAGCCCGGCAATGGCCACCACATTGTTGACGACGGGAGCCCAGGCATAGGCCTTGAAGGCATTGTGGGCGTTCAGAACCTGGCCCAACAGCGAAAACAGCCCATAAAAGAAAATTTGGGGCAGCAGGAACAGACCGAAAGTGATAGCCAGCTGTAATTCGCTTCCCCTAAAAGAGGTGAAGATCCCCAGAATGGGCCCCACCAGAAGCATGACCACGACTGTAATCCCAAGAAGACCCACAACCCCCAAGGTGAGGAGCCTTGAAATGAAGTCGGTGCCCTTGTCCGGTTGTTTGCTGGCCTTGGCGATCTGCGGGATCAGCACGGCATTGAACACGCCACCGGCAAGAAGCAGGAAAATCAGGTTTGGAAGGTAGTTGGAGCCTTCAAAAATCGTGGCGATGGCGGTGCCGGCAATGGCAATACCGAGCATCATGGCTTTGATGAAACCCAAAATACGTGACGCCAGCGTGCCGATAGCCATGGTTGCACTGGACCTGGCACTGCTGGGTGCCAGTGTGCCTGCCTTGGTTCCGGTGGCTCCTGTCACATCCATGGTGGGTGTAACTGGGCCAACCACGGACGATGGCGTTTGGCCGCGGTTCGAGGTGACGGTCAAGGCGTGTGCCTTAGTACTGGGCTGGGCAGCCAAAGGTGGGGCTGCTGCGGGTTTCGGCGAGTTGCTGAGCCGTTCATCGTTAGACATTGTGTCCCATCATCTCACTGCTGGCTTAGTGACTGCTGGCAAGGGCTCACAAAGGCAGGAGGAAAGTTCCTTAGAAATATTCCGGGAGCAGTTCACGGGCCAGGTCGCTGATGCGCCGCTCGTTGGGGAAGGAGAGCTTCTTGGCCAGATCATCGATGCGCACCCAGGCGACGTCGACGGCTTCATGGTCGGGATCGTTTTCAATGGTGAGCAAACCACCGGTGGCACGCAGCAGGAAGTGGTGGACTGTCTTGTGGACCCGGTGGCCGCTGACAGTGAACCAGTAGTCAATGCTGCCAAGCGGGGCCAAAATATCCCCTGCGATGCCGGTTTCCTCTTCGATCTCACGAACAGCAGCTTCCGCATGGGTTTCCGCACCCTCTGGGTGCCCCTTGGGTAGGCACCACTCAAGCCTGCCACCGCGGTTGATGCGGGCGATAATCGCAACCCGGGGTTCGCCGTCGTGCATTTCAACGACGACGCCACCTGCGGAAATTTCCTCAATCGTGGGCAGCTGGCTTGGAACACTGGGCGCTGTAGGCGCGGAAGACTTCCCCATTGCCGACGGCAACGGGTTCCTCTTCGGCGCGCGGGGCACGGGGTGAACCATGGAGTCCACTCTAGCTATCTTTGCCCACGGATGATGACAGGTCGGAAACTGAAGTTTTTGGGGGTGTCACCGGGTGCGGCACGGCAGCGGCACTAGTCCAGCGGCAAAAGTCTGGCATTGTTAAGGAACCATGGATTTAGTGCTCGATACTTCGAAATTTGACCCAGTAGTTCTCGAACTGGGACGGCTCTTTGCCGACGCCGGCTACGAGCTTTCCCTTGTGGGCGGGCCTGTCCGTGACTTGTTCCTGGGGCGTACTTCCCCGGATCTGGATTTCACCACCAATGCCACCCCTGAAGAAATTCTGTCAGTGGCAAAGAAGTGGGCGGATTCGCACTGGGAGATGGGCCGCGACTTTGGCACCATCGGCTTCCGCAAGCGCAACAGGAACAAGCAGGTGCTGCTCATTGAGATCACCACCTACCGTGCCGAGGCGTATGACCCTGAGTCGCGCAAGCCCGTGGTGGCCTTTGGCACCTCCCTTGTAGAGGATTTGCAGCGCCGCGACTTCAGTGTCAATGCCATGGCGCTGCGACTGCCCGCCATGGAACTTATAGACCCCTTTGGCGGTGCAAAGGATCTGGCAGCTGGTTTGCTGCGTACCCCCGGTAAGGCCGAAGACTCCTTCTCGGACGACCCGCTGCGCATGATGCGTGCAGCACGGTTTGCTTCCCAACTTGGTTTTACGCTGGCGCCGGACGTCGTTGCGGCGATGACTGACATGGCGGGGCGGATCAGCATCATTTCCGCTGAGCGGATCCGTGACGAACTTGTGAAACTGATTTGCGGGGCACACCCACGCGCTGGCGTGGACATTCTTGTGGAGACTGGGCTGGCCGCCCTGGTGCTGCCGGAAATACCTGCACTGCAGCTGGAAACGGATGAACACCACCGCCATAAGGACGTTTATCAGCACTCTTTGCAGGTTTTGGAGCAGGCGGCAGAATTGGAGAGCGGGCCTGATGGTCCCGTTCCAGGCCCCGACTTTGTGCTGCGTTTTGCTGCCTTGATGCACGACGTCGGCAAGCCCAAGACCCGCCGTTTTGAGCCGGGCGGCGCTGTGAGCTTCAGGCACCATGACCTGGCTGGTGCGAAGCTGACGGCCAAGCGGATGCGGGCCCTGCGCTTTGACAATGATTCGATCAAGGCCGTCTCCCGCCTGGTTGAGCTGCACATGCGCTTTTATGGTTATGGCGAAGCCGGTTGGACTGATTCGGCGGTGCGCCGTTACGTAACGGATGCCGGGCCACTGCTGGAACGGTTGCACCGGCTGACGCGTTCCGATGTCACCACCCGCAACCAGCGCAAAGCCGAACGGCTTGCCTTCGCCTACGACGACCTTGAACAGCGCATTGCCGTGCTGGCCGAGCAAGAGGAACTCGATGCCATTCGCCCGGATCTAGACGGCGAAGCCATTATGGACCTGCTGGACATCAAACCGGGCCGCGTGGTGGGGCGTGCCTATAACTTCCTGCTTGAACTGCGCATGGAACACGGGCCGCTGGGTGCTGCCAAAGCAGGGGAAGAATTGCTGAGGTGGTGGGCGGAACAACCCGAATCCCAGCCCGCCTGAGAGCACATTAGAAAAATATTCGTCGATTGGAATATAACACCATGAGCCAGAGCCAGACAGAGATCACCCCGGCACCACCCGTCCCGGGAGGCCCCAAGCTGTGGCTGCTGCGCCACGGTGAGACTGAATGGTCCCGCAGCGGCCAATACACGGGATTGACGGATCTGCCGTTGACAGAGGTGGGGGAAGCTCAAGCCCGCTCGGCACGGGCTGCCTTGTCCGACGTCGAACTTGACTTGGTCCTGACCTCACCATTGCAGCGGGCGCACGTGACAGCCACGCTGGCAGGCTTCCCCGAGGCGGAGGTTGAACCCAATGCCGTGGAATGGGACTACGGCGACTATGAAGGCATCAACAGCGGGGTGGTTCGGGCACAAAACCCCGGGTACCTGATTTGGGACAACGGCGTGCCCAACGGTGAGACGCTGGAACAGGTGTCGGCGCGCGCCGACAAAATTGTTGCCCGGGTGCGGGCCGTGCAGCGGGCAGACGGCGAACCAGCCAACGTCCTGCTGGTGGCGCACGGCCACTTCCTGCGCATCCTCACCGCCCGCTGGCTCGGGCTGCCGGGCGGGGAAGGCCGCCACTTTGTTTTGGGCACAGCCAAAGTGTGCACTTTGGGTTGGGACAAGAAAACTCCTGCCGTGGAGCAGTGGGGCCTGTAGTTCAAAAGCCACGGGATCCACTGTGAGGGGATCGGCCAGGCGGCAGTGAACCGGTAGGCTCGTGTGCATGCACGAATCACAGGCCTCGGGGACCTCCACCCGGCATCCCATAGTGGTGCCGTCACGCAGCGACCCACTTTTGCGCACCATGACGGAGCCAGTGGGCGGTCCGCTGGGAAAGCACACAGCACCTGGGTCGGTGAACCCCGGATTTTTCACGGTGGAGCGCGTGCTGGTCCTGATGACGGCTGTTTCGGCAATTATCGCCGTCATGACGAAATCTCACTGCCGTACTTCGGGTTGGACCACGCCTGACCAGTATTCAACCGTCTGCTGGTCGGTGTTTCCCAACTCCTTTGTCGATGACAAGTTAGGCAGCTTGTTCCCGTTCTTCAGCCAAGGTTCCCCCTTTGAACATTCCGTGGTTGCCGGTTGGATTGCCGGGATCACGGTAACCCTGACCCAGGGAGCCGGTGACGGAGCATTGCGTCAGTTGGCGTTCTTTGACTTGAACGCAGGTTTGGTTGCAGTCGCATGGATCGTTACCGTCATCGTCGTTGCCCGCACGGCAGGGCGCCGTATCTGGGATGCCGCCATTGTGGCAGCCAGCCCTCTGCTCATCCTCGTTGCCTATGTGAGCTGGGATTTCTGGGCTGCCGCCCTAGTGAGCCTTGCACTGTACCTTTTTGCCCGACGTCGGACACTTCTGGCGGGAGCGGTGTTGGGAGTGGCCAGCATGGCCGCGTCGTACCCAATCCTGATTGTGCTGGCGCTGGTCTTTTTGGGGATTCGTGCCGGACGGGTCACGAAAATGCTGGAGATGTTCGCAGCTGCGTTGATTGCGTGGCTGTTGGTTTTGGCTCCCGTCATGGCCATCAACCCCGGGGCGTTCCCTGACCATGTGAAGACTCTATGGGCCGCAGCACCTTCAGAATCCTCCCTGTATGGCGGCTATAACCTGGTTGCGGGGCGTTTGGGCTGGCCGGCCATGGACGTTTCCACCACCAATACTGCCGCCGCCGTTCTGCTGGTGCTGCTGATATTGGGCCTTGTGGCCTTCGCTTTATATACGCCCCAGCCGCCGCGGGTGGCACAACTGGCTTTCGTGGCCGCCGCAGGATTTGTTGTACTGAGCAAGAACACCGAACCATGGCATGCCGTTTGGATCCTGCCACTGGTTGCACTCGCCCTGCCCCGCTGGCGTCCTGTGCTGCTGTGGCAGGCGGCAGTCATCACGCACTTTATCGCCTTGCTGCTCTTCCGCAGCAAAGTCTTGGGTAACATCAGCAGCCAACATGCCATCGACACCCCGTATTTCCTTCTCGCAGCTCTGATTGCGGGGCTGGCCACTTCCAGCCTCATCGGACTGACCATTCGCGAGATGATGAACCCAGACCATGACGTGGTGCGTAGCGGCGGCGTCGAGGACCCTCAGGGTGGTGACCTGCTGGGGCCGCCCACGGACCCGCAGGGTTCGCTCGTTGACGGTATGGCAGCGCCGGCCAATGGTGCGGATGTGGATCCGCTGCAGACCGGCGGGCGCGGCTAACATGAGCGACGTCGCAGTGGTTGGTTCCGGCCCCAACGGGCTGGCGGCCGCTGTGACCATGGCCCGCGCGGGGCTTTCGGTGCAGCTTTTCGAAGCCGCCGAGTCGATAGGCGGTGGCACCCGCACTGAGGAGCTGACCCTTCCCGGATACCGCCACGACGTTTGCGCAGCCGTGCATCCCATGGCCCTGGCCTCTCCGTTTTTCACGGCCTTCGAGCTTGATCGCAGGATTGAGCTTTTGGTGCCGGAGATTTCCTATGGGCACCCGCTCGACGGCGGACGGGCCGGGATCGCTTATCGGGACTTGGACCGCACGGTTGCTGGATTGGGTGTGGATGGCCGTGTGTGGCGGGCCCTGATGGAACCGTTGCTGCGCCGGCTCGGAGGTGTCATCGACTTCACCCAGAGCGGGCTGCTGCGCGTTCCCCAAGATCCGTTGGCGGCCCTGCGCTTTGGACTGCGGACACTCGCCCAAGGATCGCCCGCCTGGAACCTCGGGTTTAACGGTGACGTAGCACCTGCAATGCTGACAGGGGTCAGTGCGCATGCCATCGGCCGGCTGCCATCATTAGCCACATCCGGGGCCGGGCTGCTCCTGGGAGTGCTGGCCCATGCACAAGGATGGCCGGTGCCGCGAGGTGGATCCGCTGCGATC
>NZ_JAUNVV010000079.1:13843-17403 GCF_030540645.1 Arthrobacter sp. | reverse complement strand
GTTTAGACACCGTTCCGCTGATGACGGGGGCAACTTGCCACGACGGCGTTTCTTTTCGGTCAGGTGGCAGGGTGCCCCCGTCTTCGCCGAGGCACTGCCGCGACTCACGCTTGCTGCCTCGTGGAGTGCCTCGGGGAAGCTGAGCCCCATGACAGGCTGTGCAGGGGGCGATAGACTGCGCGCATGGGTGCGGTCACGAAAACGCGGAACGTCTTCAACGTCGCCATGGCCGGGGGGCTCACCGCCTTGCTGGCCCTGCTGCTGAGCGGATGTACCTCCGCTTCCACACCCTCCGAGACTGGCGCGAGCAACGCTGGCAGCACCACTGCACCGAGACCGGCCGAAGCTTCCCGCCCCGCGGCACCTGAGGGTGATCTCCCGGAGGCTTTTCAATCCGAGCTCCAAGCGGCACTCGAGTCGGTCATGGCCAAATACGCCGTCCCCGGCGCAGCCGCTGGCGTCTGGATGCCCGGTGAGGGCTCATGGACCGCGGCCGCCGGCCTTGCCAACATCGACGGAGACATCCCCGTGACCACGGACATGGTGTGGCCCATCCGCAGCATCACGAAGTCCTACACCGTCACCTTGATCCTCCAGCTGGCCGACGAAGGCAAGCTGAGCCTCGGTGACACCCTCAACAAATATGTCGACGGCGTCACCGATGGCGACCAGATCACCGTGCTTGAGCTGGCGAACATGTCCAGCGGCAATGCCGACTACGTTAATGCGGCATTCCTCGCCCAGTGGCAAGCGGACCCAGCGAGGATCTTCACACTCGATGAACTCAACAGCGGTGTTCTCCACCAGCCGGCACAGTTCGCACCCGGCACAAAGTACGTCTACACCAATTCCAACATCAACCTACTCGGTGCCGTGATCGAGAAGGTGACCGGTGAGCCTTTTGCGCAGGTGCTGCAGGAGCGCATCCTGAATCCACTCAAGCAAACCGGCACAAGCTACATGGTTGATGCCTCGAAATGGGCTGTGCCGCACCCGGTGGGGTATGTCATCGACGATGGTGTCCCGCAAGCACAAGTGGAGAACTCCTCGATCCTCGGCCCGGCAGGGTCGATGTTCTCCACGCTCGAAGATGGCCGGGTTTGGGCAGATACCCTCGGAACCGGCGCACTCCTTAAGCCGGAAACGCAGAAGCTGCGCGAGATCGGCCACAAGATCGCCGCACCGCCCTACGACCTTTACGCCGTGGGGATGGGTACCACTGATGGTTGGTGGGGACACAACGGCGAAGGCGTGGGATTCACCGCTGCGACCTTTCACGACAACGAAACAGGGGCCAGCATCGTGGTGTACATGAACGAGTCGACCGTCGCAGACAAATCGCACCCGGCCGACCAGGCCTTCCGGGCCCTTGCCGCCGTCCTGCAGAACGGAACTGGAAAATGAGTGAACGAATCATTGCTGTGCGCCCCGCCCGATCCAGGCTCATACGCGGCGCCGGAATCATCGCCATCGTCGCGTCCGCCTCCCTGACCGCCGGTTGCTTCGGCGGCGCTCCCGGACCGAAGAGTACTAAGAGCACGGCAAGCCCCGGCATCACCTCCGTTCCCGGGCTTCCGGATGCGGCGCTCGAGGTGATGAACCAACCGCAGTTCTCGCACGGCCGCTGGGTCATCTCGGTTGAAGACCTCGACACGGGGGAGACCATCATCGACCTGGACGGTGACAAGCTCGCCGAGCCGGGTTCCTTCGTGAAGACCTACAGTGCGGGAGCCGCGTGGGTGAAATGGGGACCGGATCACACGATCACCACACCGGTGAAGCAGTCGGGGACCGTCTCCGGCGGCACTCTTTCCGGCGACCTCATCCTGGTTGGCCAGGGTGACCTCACCATGGGCGGGCGCACGAAGGCCGACGGCACCGTCGATTACACGAACCTTGACCACAATGATGCCAACCCGTTGCCCGGCGCGACGCTCACCACTGAGGACCCGCTTACCGGCCTCAACGATCTCGCTGCACAGGTAAAGGCTTCGGGCATCACCGAGGTGAAGGGTGAGGTCATCGTCGATGACCGCCTGTTCACCGGAACACTGGCCGAGAAACCCGTCACGCCAATCATCATCAACCAGAATCTGCTCGACATCATGATCACTCCCGGAGCGGAGGGCAAGCCTGCGACGACGGCCCTCACACCCGCTGTCTCCCCCTGGAAGCTGGTCAGCAAGGTGCAGACCGTTGGCGCTGGCAAGGACGCCGAACTCGATGATCCAACAGTCTCGCCCGAGGACCCCAACACCATCGTGATCTCCGGCACCGTCGCCGCCGGCAGCGCACCCGCCCTCAAGGTCTACGAGCTTGAAGACCCCGCGACTTTCGCCCGCACCGCCTTCATCGAGGCTCTGCAGCGGGCAGGAGTGACGGTGTCGACGAACCCGACGGCGACGAATCCCGAGCAATCCCTGCCCGATCAAGCGACCGTCGACGCGCTGCCCTTCGCAGCCAAGCTCGTGTCGCTGCCTCTCGGTGAAGAGGTGAAGTACGTGATGAAGATCAGCTACAACCGCGGTGCGCAGACGCTGGTCTGCCGTCTTGCCGTCGATGCCGGAAAAACCGCGTGCAACGCCGGAATAACGGTGATGCAATCCATTTGGGCTGACGTGAAGCTCGACACCCTCGGTGCCTCGCTGATAGACGGGTCCGGGCTCGACGGCAACCTCATCACCGCACAGAACGCCGTCGACATCCAGGCGATCATGGCCAAGCGCCCGGATGCGAAGCGCTGGCAAGGCACCCTGCCGATCCTCGGCGTCGACGGCTCGCTGGCCGACGTGCAAGCTGACAGCAAGGCGGCAGGCAAGGTGTTCGCAAAGACCGGAACCCTCCTCGCCGGCGATGCGTTCAACAGCCGCTACCGCCTGGTCACTAAAACACTCGGCGGCGTGATGGATACCCAGAAAGGGCGTCACTTCGCCTTCACCATTATGGTGAATCAGGGCTTCTACAAGGAACTCGCGGGGGTATTCGAGGCGAACGACGACGTCGGCAAGGTCGCCGCGCTGATCCAGCAGGCGTACTAATCAACCCCAGAGGAGACGCCGGATGTGCGCCTCAGCCGAAAGGATGCGCACATGAGTGCGGCTGCGGAGATGTGGAAGGACTTCAACGTTGCCATGGTCGGGGGGCTCGCCGCTTTGGTGGGTCTGCTGATCGTCGCGATGTCGGTGAACATCGCATCCATCCTGAAAGCGCCACAGCTCCCTGCGAGAGCGGCCGGCGCCATTGCGACACTGGCGTACGCGCTCGTCGTGAGCGCTCTGGGCCTTGTCCCTGCACACCCGCTCTGGCTGTACGGCGCTGAGGCTGCCATCGGGTTGGCGGTCCTGGGTGGGCTGCTGTTTCAGGCTCTCCGTGCGGTGGCGGACGAGCAGGGGGTGTCCGGATGGATCCGTGCCGTCAAGGCGGGCATCATCCTGTTGCCGCCGGTAGTCTATGCGATCGGTGCGGTGATGCTCATTTTCGGTTCAGCGGCGGGGTTGACCTGGTTTGGTGCCGGTGCAGTTCTCACCGTGATTTCCGGGGTGGCCTTTGCCTGGATCGTG
>NZ_JAUNVV010000079.1:0-13743 GCF_030540645.1 Arthrobacter sp. | reverse complement strand
CCGTCAGTGCAACCCCAGCGTGATCTCAATCTGTCCGTTGGGCAGCACCTGCGCACGGACCTGCGAAAGGCTGTCCACCACGTAGTCCGCCTCCAAGGTGTGGGCCTCGGCAGTCCCGGCCACAGCCAGCGTCATGGCTCCCGCGGCACGTCCCGAGGCGAGGCCGGCTTGTGCGTCTTCCACCACGAGGCACCGGCGGACGTCGACACCCAGCCGTTCGGCTCCGAGCAGGAATGGCTCAGGGTGGGGTTTTCCGCTAGCGACCTGATCGGCTGTCACCAGGTGTGCCGGTGCGGTGATCCCGGCGGCACCCATGCGAACTTCCGCCAGCCCCTGCGTGCACGACGTCACGATCGTCCATGAACCTGCCGGCAGCGACTCCAACAGCTCAACGGCTCCGGCCTTGCACACCACACCCTCGGTGTCGTTCATTTCCAGGGTCTTGATGAGCTCATACGCTTCGGCACGCCGTGGCGGGTCAATATACTGCTCAACCAGCGCTTTCGCCGGAACTCCGTGGCTCCCGTAGGAAAACCCCTCAAGTCCGAGTTGCTCGCCCCACGTGCGCCACGCACGTTCGGTGGCTGCCGTGGAGTCGATCAGCGTCCCGTCCAGGTCGAACAGCAGCGCATCAACCGTGAACTTGCGCGGCGGAGCGGATTCACCGGGCTTCCAGTCATGCTTTGTCATGGCTTCACACTATCCGCACCCACATGGCTGCGTAGGGTCATAAGCGCACCGGCCACGATCAGGCCCTGGCCCAGCGTGTAGGTGAACATGACCAGCGGACTGGTCCAGGCTGGCATGGCATCCGGGACAAAGAGCCGAAAAGCCAGGATGGTGTCCGAGGCCAGAAAAAATATGGCACCCCAGATCAGGGTCCTGTGGCAGCGAGTTGCCAGGGCCGCCGTTCCTCCGAGCACGACGCCGTACCCGATCACGGCAGGTGCCAGGGAACCAGCCGGTGACCACAGCGTGATCGCAAGCAGCACCCACCACACGGCGAAAAGCCAGGCCCAAGACTGTGCTGGGTGGATGGCAAGGTGGCGCCAAAACGTCCACATGTAGCAAAGGTGCGCTAGTGCAAAGAAAAGCAGCATGAGCGGCAGCGTCGGCGCGAAGGGGAAGAACGCACCGGCCCCGTCGCCCAACCAGGAGAAGAACAGTGCTGCTAGAAGCAGCCAAACTACATTGCCCCGAGTACGCCCGGAACGGGTCCAGCCCCACGCCAATGCCAACGCCAACGCTGGCATCAAGACCAGTTTGGTCGCTGCGGCCAGTCCTGCAGCATTACTCGCCAACGCGCAGATGTGAACAATCGAGATAATCAAGTAAGGGGAAAACGGCAGCAGGGAGATACCATACTTGCCACCGGCAGGGTCAATGGTGCTGCGCACGGTCCTCCCTTGCATCATTGCAACTAGCTCCATCCTAGAGGGAGGACGTCGCGGTGCGGGAGCGACGGCCGCATCGGCCAGTTGGTGTCCCCTGTGGGCTTGGCTAACGCGCTCATTGACTAATTTTTGGCAGACTCTTACGCTCGACGCAATGGTTTTGGCCGCGTTCAACAGTCGAGGTGTCCGATGAAGAATGTCCGATTTCTACAATGGGCCTTGACAGTTGTTGCCGCGTTGTCCCTGTCATTGGGTGGCGCGGTTCCGGCCATGGCAGCCAACCCTGATCAAGGAGCAGTGGCGGCGAAGTATGCATCAGTGGGTGGGGCCGGCAGTTTCTTGGGGGAGCCGATCACGCCGCTTCGTTGTGGATTGGTTGCGGAAGGCTGCTACCAGCAGTATAGGGCTGGAAGCATCTACTGGTCGTCCGCTTCGGGAGCGCACGTCTCTCTGGGTGGCATCCGTGCGCGGTGGGCTTCTTTCGGTTGGGAACGGGGCTTTCTTGGTTATCCGGTGAATGAAGAGAATTGCACGCTTGTGAACCGGGGTTGTGTCCAGGACTTCCAGGGTGGAAGCATCTACTGGTCGTCTGCTTCGGGAGCGCACGTCATTCTGGGTGGCATCCGTGCGCGGTGGGCTTCTTTCGGTTGGGAACGGGGCTTTCTTGGTTATCCGGTGAATGAAGAGAATTGCACGCTTGTGAACCGGGGTTGTGTGCAAAAGTTCCAGGGTGGACTCATCTACTGGCAGTCGTCAGTTGGCGCTCATGCAGTACACGGGGGCATACTCTCCAAGTATGCCCAGATGGGGTATGAGAACAGTCCCCTTGGATACCCTCGAAGCGAGGAAGTGTGCACGGGGACATCGTCTAAGACCTGTACCCAGCAATACGTTGGTGGAACCATCGTCTGGCAAACAAACACGGGGATAAGCGTCATACCGAACACGGGCAGCATCGCCTACGTGGTGAACAAGCGAAAGCCCAATGCTCCGATCGACCGGACTCCCTCCGACTTGGTGGTGGTTGGCAATCAGTACATGCGCACGGAAGCCGGGAACCAGCTGCTGGCCATGTTCAGGGACGCAGCAGCCAATGGAATCTCAATGACCACCATCAGCGGGTTCAGGTCCTATGCGACCCAACTAGCCGTGTACAACCAGTATGTTGCCCAATACGGCCAGGCCTATGCGGACACGATTTCGGCGCGGGCCGGATACAGCGAGCACCAAACGGGGCTGGTGATGGACATCGGAAATCCAAATGGTGCCTGTGGGCTGAGTGCATGTTTTGCTTCGACGCCGGCAGGTGCCTTTGCCGCGGACCATGCCTGGCGGTACGGGTTCATCGTGAGGTACACGAACGGCTATACAGCTATCACCGGCTATGCTTACGAACCCTGGCACCTGCGCTATGTTGGAGTGCGCATATCCACTGCCATGCACAACTTGGGCTCCCAGACCTTAGAGCAATACTTCGGGTTGTCGGCAGCACCCGACTACTGATGCATTCCATGATCGGCGCAGGAAGGCGCACGCGAAAATTATCTTCGATAGGACTGTTGCATGGCCAACGCACCGGCGCTGTCCCGACGACTTGGAACCTTTGACGCCTCAGTGATCGGGATTGGCTCGATGTTGGGGGCAGGCGTATTTGCCGCTTTCACACCAGCTGCTGCGGCTGCTGGCAGCGGACTGCTGATAGGGCTGGTCATTGCCGGGATTGTGGCGTTTTGCAATGCCACATCCTCCGCCCAGTTGGCTGCGGTGTATCCAAGCTCAGGTGGCACGTATGTGTATGGGCGTGAGCGGTTGGGCCCCTGGGCCGGATATTTGGCGGGCTGGGGATTTGTCATTGGCAAGACGGCCAGTGCCGCGGCCATGGCCATGACGTTCGCCGCCTATGCAGCACCTGCCGGTTGGGAACGCCCGGTGGCGATCGGTGCCGTCGTGGTTTTGGCTGCGGTGAACTACCACGGAGTCACCCGCACGGCAGGGTTGATCAAGATTTTGGTGGTTCTGGTGCTACTGGCACTGGGCACAGCTGTCGCCGTGGTGTGGGGAGGCCAGGGTGCAGAGCCGTCACGGATGCTCGGTGGTGGTCTGTTTGCCCGCGGCTGGTATGGCATCCTGCAATCTGCGGGCCTGCTGTTCTTTGCCTTCGCCGGGTATGCGCGCATCGCCACCATGGGCGGGGAGGTCAAGAACCCCAAGCGCACCATTCCCCGGGCTATCGTCCTCGCCCTGTCCGTGGCCGTGGTGGTGTACGTGGTCATTGCCATCACGCTGCTGGCTGCCTTGGGCCCGGAAGCTGTGGCGCGCACCGCCACGCCGCTGGCGGATGCAGCCTCCAACGTGGCGGAATGGGCGGGTGCGGTGGTGAATGTAGGTGCGGCTGTGGCTGCGCTGGGCGCTCTGTTGGGGTTGCTGGCCGGGCTGGGACGCACCAGCTTGGCGATGGCCCGTGGCGCCGATCTTCCGCAATGGCTCGACGCCGTTCACCCCCGCTACAATGTGCCGCACCGCGCCGAGCTTTCCTTGGCCGCCATCATTTGTCTAGTGATTTTGGTGGCGGACTTGCGCGGGGCCATCGGCTTTTCCTCTTTCGGGGTGCTGCTGTACTACCTGGTGGCCAACCTTGCAGCGTTCACCCAGCCGCCGGAGGACCGCCGCTACCCGAAAGGCTTCCAGGTCCTCGGCGCGCTGGCCTGTGTGGGGCTGGTGGCGACGCTTCCGCCGCTGTCAGTGTGGCTGGGTGTGCTGGTCTTTGCTGCCGGCATCGCCCTGCGTCTGGTCCGCACCGGCAAACGCCGGAAGTAGACCACCTGCGGTCTACTACCTGTACCGCCACCACGTCTCACGTCAACGCGATGCTCAACCCTGCCACGACCGCGTAGCCTGTCATGGCGGCCAGGATCCAGGTCAGCGTAAGCCAGCCTGTCCGGCGTCGTACGCACAGCAGGGCGCCCAGCGCGAAGGAGATGCCCAGCGTTGCCAGCCCGAGGACGTCGTCCTCGAGTGGATTTTCGAACACATCTTCGAACATTCGCCAGAGCACGACGCCGGCTGCCAGAGCCACGCCTGCAGCGCCCAGGACCAGCAGCCCGGCCTTGGCCAACGGGGTGGGCCCGGAATCATGGCTGGAACCGAAGCCGGACGGGTCATCGGCAAACGGGTCAGTGTCGGTCTGACTGTCGATGCTGCGCCTGCCTGTGCGCCGGTCGGGGTTCAGCAACACCAGTGGCAGAACCAGCACGGCAATGAACACCACGGTGATGGCTAGGGTCTCGAGGATGTTGTTGCCCTGGATAGCGGCCGACACCGGCGCCAGTGCCACCATTACCGTAGTCATGGCGACCGTCCAGGTCAGGAGCGCAGGGCGGCCCTGCGGGCGGATGAGCAGCAACAGCGCGGCCACTCCCACGGCGGCCATGAGCAGGCCGCTGGAAGAGTCAGCCAGCCGGTGCAGTTCGGCGGTGCGCGTCCAGCCGTGGCCGTCCACGTTGGGCAGGACCAGCCACGGAGCCAGCAGTAACAGCCAGGAGCTGAAGCCCACGAGCATGATCAAGGAGAGGAGTCCGGCGGCAATGCGGAAAACGACGTGTCGGCGGACCTGCCCAGAGTTTCTGGTGGGCGCGGGGCCAGTGGGAGAAGTTCCGGTGTGGGAGATTCGGGTGGACATGGCGTGCCTTTCGCTAGTGGGTGTTCTCCCAGTGGGGAGTGGGAGGCGTTGCTGAGGATTCCACCGTGGCGTGCCCGGTACGGGGTTGGACAGGGGCGCCGGTCCCGTAGGCCCGGGCAGTTTGCCCGGCCTGATGCCTGCTGTGCCCTTGTCCGGAACCGGTGGTGCGGGAAGACTTAGGCCCATGACACATCACCGGGTGTTGATTGCGGGGCTGCTGCTCGTCAGTGTGACGGCTGCTGGCGCGGCCGGGGTGGCCGAAACCATGTACCAGTCCGCACTGGGCACGCAGCCGCTGCGTCTGCTCCCTTCGGTGGCCGAAGCCACGGTGGGGCTGGCCTGGGCTGGTATGGGCGCCCTGCTGGCTTGGTTGCGGCCACGCAACGTGCTCGGCTGGATCATTTTCTCGGTGGGTACGCTGACACAGCTGGGTCTGGCCGAGGAGAGTCTGAGCCATGCGGGCTTCTTCGGGGTGATGGACTTCGCCGACTCCGGGGTCAGGGGCGCCGCTGTGCTGCTGGTAAGCGTGTTTACGGGCTTCGCCATTTACGTGATGTTGGGGATGCTACCTGTGCTCTACCCGTCGGGGCAGTGGCCCGGAAGGGCCTGGCTGCTGCCTAGCGTGACGGTAGTTGCCGGAGCTGCGCTGATGCAGATCCAATGGGGCATGGACGCGTTCCACGCCGGGTCCGGGGGAGTCGAAGCCTTCATTGTCCCTGTTTGGCTGCCCGCAGTGCTCTTCGGTGCAGGACTGCTGGCCGTATGGGGCATGACCGTGGTGCGTCTGGTGCAGGCGAGTCAGCCCGAGCGCTCACAGCTGGCTTGGCTGCTGGCAACAGTTATGGCCCTGTTCGCCACTCAATTCCTTGGTGCCGGCATCCCCGGGCACTGGCTGCGGGCGCTGTGCCTGTACCTGTTCCCGGCCGCGATCGCCGTGGGCATACTGCGCTATAGGCTGTTGGGGATCCAAGCCGTGCTGCGGCGCGGATTGGTCTATGGGGTGCTCACCGCAGCGATCATCGGCATCCACGCCCTGATGCTCGCCGCTGCTGGCCTCCACCTCACGCGCGACCCACTCGCCGCCATCTCCGCTGCTGCGCTGGTGGCCGTGGGCTTGAGCCCGCTGCGCAACCGGCTCCAACAAGTGGTTGACGCCATCCTCTACGGCAGGGGCGCCGATCCGCTCGCTGCCCTCTCCCAGTGGGGGAACCTTGGGGCTGGAACACCGGAGCACGAACTCCTGCATGTGCTCCTTGACGGGGTGCGTGAGGCCGTACGCTCACCGGGGGTGCGCATCCTCAAGCCCGACGGCGGGGTCCTCGCCACTGCGGGCGGACCAGCCGCCATGCACACAGCCACGGCCACTGCCAGCTTCAGCACCGACCTTGTCCTGGGCGGACGGAGCATGGGCGCCCTTGAAGTGGAGGGGAGGACCCCGGGGGAACGCTACCCCAGCCGGGACCAGCGGATGCTGCGGGCCATGGCTGCGCAACTGGCCGCCGTCGTCCACGCCATGGCACTGACCGAACAACTGCAGGAACAGCGCGACGCCGTGGTGAACGCCACCGCCAGGGAACGTGAACGACTGCGCCGGGACCTGCACGACGGCCTGGGGCCCTCGCTCACCGGCGTCGGACTTGGGCTGCAGGCGTTGGGGGACTCACTGGCGCCGGGGCAGGAAGGGCCGCGTGAACTCCTCAACGTCCTGCACAGGGAGGTGGGCAGCGCCGTGGGGGAGGTGCGCCGCATCCTGGAGGACCTCGTCCCGGCAGCGCTCGCAGGCGCAGAGCTCGCCGCCGTCCTGCCGCAGCGTGTTGCCGCCGTGGCGGGCCAGTTGCCCCACACCGTCCACATCGGTGCACTGCCCCCGCTGCCGCCAGCCGTGGCCGAAGCCGTCTACAACGTCACCAGCGAGGCCGTGGCCAATGTGGCCAAGCACGCCCACGCTCACTACGTCGAGGTGCGTGTGGACGTGCTGGGAGGCAGGCAGGGCCCGGTACTCGCGGTGAGCGTGGACGACGACGGCACAGGCTTTGGCCCCGACGCTGCGGCAGGCATCGGGCTGGCATCGATGAGGGAGCGGGCTGCGGCCCTGGGCGGAAGCCTCAGCATTGACTCCGGACCTGGCGGCACCTGCGTTTCCCTCACTCTGCCGCTGGCCCTGAAGCTCGCCGCCGACATGCCGTCAGCCCCAGTGCTCCCAGGATCGGTGCACTCGGCAGCCACACCCCAGGAGATCACACCATGAACAACCCCGTGGCAGACCCCGTGCGGATCGTCATAGCCGACGACCACCCCATGTTCCTTTATGGACTCCGGGCCGCGCTCGCAGGCGCGGGTGAGCTGGTGGTGGTCGGTGAGGCGTGCGACGGCGACGGACTGGCCAGGATCGTGGCGTTGGAACGCCCGGCGGTGGTCCTGACCGACTTGGAAATGCCGGGCGTGGATGGGATGGGCGCCGTTGCGGGCATCCGTGCAGCGTTCCCGGAGACCGGCGTGGTGGTGTTGACGATGCACGCCGACGACGCCGCCGTGCTGGGTGCTGTCCGGGCGGGGGCCAGCGGCTACCTGCTCAAGGGCGCGGACCGGGAAGAGATTGTGCGGGCCGTGCTGACCGTGGCCGCCGGTGGAACGGTCTTTGGTAGTCAGGTGGGCCGCAGAGTGGCCGAATATATGGTGGGTGGACCGGGAACCTCCACTGCCCGGAGCTTCGCTGAACTCACGGGGCGGGAAAACCAGATTCTGGCCCACGTTGCCGCAGGGCGCAGCAATCACGAGATCGCGCGGAGGCTGCTGCTGTCGGAAAAGACGGTGCGGAACAACGTAGCCACGATCCTGGCGAAGCTGGCCCTGCGTGACCGTGCCGCAGCGGTGGCGGCTGCCAGGGACAGGGGATTGGTGGACATCCAGGACTGACCCAACCCTGACCTGGCAATGGTTGTGGCTCCGGGTTGGCTTGTTGCGGCTCCGCCGTGGCCGAAGCCACGGCGGGGTCGCAACAATGTGGTCTTAGTTCAGGACCCGGCGGCCGGGCCCGGACAACTCCCGGGCGTCCAAGGCAAAGAGGTCCGTGGAGCCAGCGGTTGCCGCGCCCAGCAGACCTGCGGACTGTGGCAGCACCTGCTCAGCGTAAAAACGAGCCAGCACCAGTTGGGACTGCGCCAGTTCGGCGTCGCCGGTTGCGGCCGCTGCCACGGCGGCACGCGCCAGCATCCAGGCGCTGGTGCACAAACCCCACATGCGCAGGTACGGGCTGGAACCCGAGAGCACGGCGTTGGGGTCTGACTGTCCTGTGCGCAGCATCCACACGGTGGCTTCGTGGAGGGCGTCGAATTGCCGCCCCAGTTCCTGACGGATGGTCTCGAACTGCTCTCCGGCGTCGGCCAAGTCTGTTTCAACTTCGCGCATGGTGGCCAGGAACTCCAGCATTGAGGCCCCGTTGCGGACGCCCAGCTTACGACCCACCAAGTCCGCCGCCTGGATGCCGTTGGTGCCTTCGTAGATCGCGGCGATCCGCACGTCGCGCACGTGCTGGGCCGCTCCGGTTTCCTCGATGAAGCCCATGCCGCCGTGGATCTGCAGGGCAAGCGAGGTGAACTCATTGCCCATGTCCGTGCCAAAGGACTTGCAGATGGGGGTCAGGATACCCACGATCTCGTTGGCGCGGGCACGCACGGCCGGGTCGGGATGGTTGCTGCTGATGTCCACGTAGCTGGCGTCAAGGAGCATGAGATAGCGCATGGCGGAAATGCCCGCCCGCTGCGTCATGAGCATGCGGCGGACATCGGGAAACTCGATCAGCGCGGAGCTTGGCCCCGTTGCGCCGATGGCAAGCCCTTGGTGGCGCTCCTGTGCATACGTCAATGACTGCTGGTACGCGCGCTCCGCCACGGCGAGCCCCTGCACGCCCACGCCTAGGCGGGCACTGTTCATCATGACGAACATGATGCGCATGCCCAAGTTTTCCTCCCCAATAAGGTAGCCGGTGGCTCCTTCGAAGGAGAGCACGCAGGTGGGGGAAGCGTGGATGCCCATCTTGTGTTCCAGTGAAACAGTCTGCACGGAGTTGCGGGCTCCCACGGAGCCGTCGTCGTTGATGAGGAACTTGGGCACAATGAAGCAGGAGATGCCGCGGGTACCTTCGGGGGCGCCGGGTGTGCGGGCCAAAACCAGGTGCACAATCTCCTCGGCCATGTCATGGTCGCCGTAGGTGATGAAGATCTTTTGCCCCGTGATGGAGTAGCTGCCGTCGTCGTTTTTCACGGCCCGGGTGGTCAGGGCGCCCACGTCCGAGCCTGCCTGCGGCTCGGTGAGGTTCATGGTTCCGGTCCACTCGCCGCTGACCATCTTGGGCAGGTAGCGGTTCTTCATGTCCTCGTCACCGTAGTGAAGCAGCGCTTCAATGGCACCCTGCGTCAGCAGCGGGCACAGTGAAAAGGCCATGTTGGCGGAGGTCATGAGTTCCTGGATGACAAGGCCCACCGTGCGGGGGAAGCCGCCGCCGCCAAACTCCTCCGGAAGTGGCACCGATCCCCAGCCTGCTTCAACGTACTGCCGGTAGGCCTCCTTGAAGCCGTCCGGGGTCACCACCGTGGCATTCGGGGTCAGTAACGAACCTTGGGTGTCGCCCTGCCGGTTGGTGGGTGCCACCACTTCAGCCATGAACTCCCCACACTGCTCCAGGAGTTCCACAACAGTGTCCAGGTCGGCGTGTTCGAAACCTGGCAGTTTGGCGATGTCCGGGTATCCCACAACGTGCTCAAGGGCGAAGGTAATGTCTGCAAGAGGAGGCTGGTATTGGCTCATATTCGTCAGCGTACCTTGGTGCGCAACGTTTGTGGAGAGGTTTTGTTACTTGCCGGTAATATTGCGCAGATTACGTGCCAATGTGGCGGGGATGCCCAGCGGCAGAGTGCCAGAACCCCGACCCGCGTTTGTCTTCCTCATGACTGAATTCTCGCTTATGAGGGCATGGCTTGCAGTGGATCCTTACTTGCTGCGCTGTACTGGTTGGCGGTTCTCGGATTGCCCTACGTTCAGGCTGATAGTTTCAGGGGGCGTGATGCGGTTGTCTGGAAGCTCGAAGGCCTGTCGGAATACGATCTACGCCGCCCCTTGACACCGACCGTTACAAACCTCCTCGGGCTGGTCAAGCACCCAGCCGGGGTCGAAGCCGGGTACTTCGGCGTCGTGTTCAACCGGCCCTTCGACGAGGACTTGAAATGTTGTTTGCCCGCTGCCGAGCCGAATGAGGACATGTGGGCGCGGTCTGCGGAATCCCGCGAGCAATCCCGTGAGCCTCGCCCGCATATTGGTGCACGTGACTGCAGAAACGCATCGGCATGCCGGCCATGCAGATGTTGTGCGCGAGTTGCTCGACGGCAGTGTGGGACACCGCGATGGCAAAGACAATATGGCAGTCGGGGACCAAGCGTGGTGGCAGTAGTACTGCGATCAACTAGAGCTGGTTGCGCGTCGGTTCCAGGATCGGACCCAACCGGACGCAACCGACCCTCCACGTGCAGGAAGCCAACGTGAAAGCCCAAAGGGTCTAGTTGAAAAGGGGCTTCGAGTTCACCGGCCACACAGCTGAATACTCTTTGGACCCCAGCAGTCACGAAGTGGAGATGGCCGAGGGATCGATGCCTACAGCTGATTGAGAAGAAGATCCGGGTCTATCTCAGGGTGTACTCAGGGCATTCACCGATGCCGCACAACTGGAAATGAACCTAGGCTGGATTCACCACTCACCCTTGTGCGAAACAGGAGTCCGTCATGAGCAGGATCATCGATCATCCCATGGCGTACAGGTACGATCGGCCCGTTGCCTTCTATGTGCTGGCAACCGTCATTCCGTGGTCATTCTGGTTTCTCGCCGCCTACCTCAGCCAGCTCGACGAACAGACTGCTGAGGTTCAGGTGTGGACGGCGGTGCTCGGCGTCTGCGGCCTGGTGGCGCCCATTTTTGTGGTCATTCTTTTGGTCCGCCGCAGGGCTGATCTCCGGAAAGACATACTCCAGCGTTTGCTCCCACGCCGCATCAGCTGGATCTACTTGGGGGTGACATTGTTGCTGCTGTTGGCCAGCATTCTGGCTGCCCAAGCCGTCTCGCTACTTTTTGGGTATAGCCCCGAGCAGTTTCAGTTCCGGGGAGGCTTCACGTTTTCTGCGGGGCTGCTGCCAGTGTGGTTCACGCTCATCGGTGCGGCGATCTTCGAAGAGCTCGCTTGGCACAGTTATGGCACGGATGCGCTGATCAGAAGCATGTCCGTCTTCACTGCCTCCCTGGTTTTCACAGTTTTCTGGGCCCTGTGGCACGTCCCTTTGGGATTCATCAAGGGCTATTACCACAACGAGGTGGTCGAAATGGGCTGGCTCCACACGCTCAACTTCCCGTTGTCAATGGTGGCGTTCGTGATCCTCATGAACTGGCTCTACTTCAGCACGGGGCGCAGCATCCTCATCGCGATCATTTTCCACATCACGGCGAATCTGGCCAATGAAGTCTTCATGACCCATCCAGATACGAAGATCATCCAAACATTTTTGCTGCTGATCGTGGCGGGAATCGTTGTCGCTGCGAACCGCGGTCTGTTCTTCGGACGCCGTCCCCGCAGCCGGCAGTGGATTCGAGAGTATCGCCAGCCCGCGTGAAAATCAGCCCACAACCCGGGCTTCCCCGCCCGCTGTGAAACAATCGGGCCGGGAGGGGGAACCATGCGAATGCATCACGTAAGGGCAAACGGCATTATGAACAAGCGCCCATGATCGTGGAGATGGCACTACTTCTTGCACTTGCGGTCTTCGTTGGCGCAGCCATGCAACGGTTGACTGGCATGGGGTTCGCCTTGGTGTCGGCACCCTTTGTTGTGCTGATCATGGGACCTGTTACAGGGATTGTCCTGGTGAATGTTTGTGGTGCACTGTCCTCCCTGCTGATCCTGTTCAGGGTGCTGGGGCATATTGACTGGAAAAAGTACTTCATCCTTGCCTCTGCCGCGCTCGTGGGCGTTGTCCCCGGGGCGGTCATCGTCAGGTACATTCCGGGGGCGTGGCTGCAGGTGGGGGTCGGTGTCCTTGTGCTTGTCAGCCTCACAGTGTCCCTGCGTATGAAGTCGCTGAAGCCCGAATCGGGGCTGAAACCAATGCTCATCGCCGGCGCGACCAGCGGGATCATGAACACCACGGCTGGCGTTGGCGGGCCGGCCATGAGCGTTTACGCTGTCGCCTCCAAGTGGGGGCAGCAGTCATTCGCAGCAACCATGCAGCCGTATTTCCTCACCGTGGGGCTGGCCTCCATCCTGGCCAAGTATGTAGCGAGTCCTGCATCCATGCCGCAGATGGAACCTTGGGTCTGGGTGGCGGTTGCTGCGGCAATTATTGCCGGTCTTGTGGCGGGAGAGGTACTTTCTAAAAGGATAACTCCAGCCCGTGCGCGCCTTTTGGTGGTTCTGCTCGCCTACCTGGGAGCAACGGCAGCCACTATCAGAGGGATTTTTGAGCTGGTTGCCTAGCCAGCTTCGCGAGGTGGTATCGGTCCTCACGGATGAAGTTGCGGAATTCAGCGTCCTTGGCCAAGCTGCGGAATCTGATCGGCACCACTGCCACAGCCACCAGCGCAAAGACTGCAGCGGGCAGGACGAAACCGGAGACTGAAGCGCCGGGGTAGAGCAGGACGGTATCCGGCCAGCCTCGCGGTGCATCCACGCTTGCGGCCAATCCGGAGAAGACAATGGCGGCTGCGCCGCTAAAGCCCGCAATGACCCGGAAAACCGACCGGCCGTTGGATGCTCCTGCCATGATGGCTCGCGTGTCCACCTGGGAGGGGCGGGAGCTTGTGCTTGTTCGGAAATATGCGCACAATTTGGCAGCAGTGCGTCGCACACGGACGAATGCCAGGACGTTGTGGAACACAAGCACGAATTCAGACGCTGCCAAGGACAGGGCAAGCGTCGCCACCACCGCAGCGGGAATGGCCATGTTGGCGTTCGCGCCTGGAAACGCTGGGTAGAGCATCATGGCAATGACCAATGCAGGTGTTCCCACAATCCACGCTGCCACTTGAATACCCTTGTCCAAGTTCCGAGAAGCACCCTTCGAGGACTTCGAAAAATCACCAACAAATCGATCTTCCGGTGCCCGAAACCCGCGTGACTCCCTGGCATGGCTTTCAACGACCAACCACTGGGGACCGGTAATCCATGGACTTTCGGGGTTCTCTTCGGAGCGTTTGAGCCAGACAGCGACCAACACACAGGCTGTCAGCACTGTGCCGCTGATCAGGAACATGGCCAGCGAATCGACGCTGAGCCGGCCGTCGCCCAGGTCTCCAAAAAACAGCACCGCACCTGCTATGACAGCGAGGCCGGAAACTATGCACACAAGGATCAATGCCACGATCAGTATTCGGTCCGGTTCCACATTGCCTGAGAGCTGGGCAGGACCATGACGGGGGAGCCGGACGGACAAGGAGCCAATCACGCCTCCCACAAGCAACGCGACAATCACGCCACCGGAAAGTGACCCCACAATGCTTCGTGCGGCAAGGTCAAAAGTTGCCAGGCTCCAACCGGCAGGCAGCAGTGCCGGAACCGCGTCGAAGAGCCAGCCCACCAATACCAAGGCACCTAGCAGCAGCACTGCCGCAACGGCGACGGCCTTCGCCAGTTC
>NZ_JAUNVV010000078.1 GCF_030540645.1 Arthrobacter sp. | reverse complement strand
CACAAAGAAGCCCGGCAGGTCATCCTACCGGGCTTCTTTGCATGTGTGCTTAGCGTCCGCGTGCTGCCTTGCGGTCAGGGCGCGCCTTGTAGGGGTCGACGCCCTTGGGGATGGGCAGCTTGGTGCCCATGGAGGAGATGCGCTTGTTGACAGCTCCAACTTCACCCTTTGTCAGCTCGTTCTTGAGCTTGCCCAACTTCTTGGTGAGCTTGGCGATCGGCACTTGGCCTTCAGCCTTGCCGGTCTCAATGACCGTGACCTTGACGTTGGGAAGAATCCTGCTCATGCGGCGGCGTTCCGCATCAACAAGGCCCTTGACTCGGTTTGAGGGGCCTTCGGTGACCAGCACAATGCCCGGCCTGCCGATGACGCGGAAAACTACATCCTGCGTGCGCGGGTTAACCGAGGCAGGCTGCTCGTTGAAGATCCAGCCCTTCTTCAATGAGCCCAAGGCAGCACCGGCGGCGCCAGCCTTGCCCTCGATCTGTGAATAGGCTGCACGCTCTGCGCGGCGCGACATGATCAACAGTGCACCCAGCAGACCCAGTGGAATGCCCATGAGCAGACCAGTGGGCCAGTTGCCCGGGAACAGCAGCAGCGTCACCAAAAGTGACAATGCGATCAGCCCGAAGAAGGCACCGAGCATCAGCCATGTGACCATGGGGTCGTAGCGGCGGGTCATCTTGAAGATGTCCACCATTTGTTTGATGCGGCTGGGCTTCTTTGTCTTTTTGGGCTTCTCCGCCTTGGGGCTGCGGGAAAAGAGGGAACGCTTGGGTTCGTCAGCGTTGTTGTGTGCGGAGTCAGTGGTTTTGGCCATAGTAATTCAATTCTAGCGGGTGTTGGACGGGAATGTTGCGTACGAACTTACCGGCCGTTGCGCTACCGTGCGGCGATGAGCGAAGCCGCTTCCTGACGCGTAGTGCCAGAATCTTCGATCCCCTCGGCAATATGAGCCAAGTGCTCAGGAATGTCCAGGCCCTTTTTGCGCATGGCCGTGGCCCACAAGCGTCCCGCCCGGTAGGAAGACCGAACGAGCGGGCCGCTCATGACGCCGAGGAAACCAATTTCCTCGGCCTCTTGGGAGAGTTCCAGGAATTCCTGCGGCTTAACCCAGCGGTCCACGGGGAGGTGGCGTTCGGAGGGACGCAGGTACTGGGTGATCGTTATCAGGTCCGTCCCGGCCTCATGCAGGTCAACCAGGGCTTGGGAGATTTCTGCACGGGTTTCACCCATGCCCAAGATCAGGTTGGACTTGGTGACCATGCCCTGGTTGCGTCCCTGGGTGATGACATCGAGGGAGCGGTCGTAGCGGAACGCCGGGCGGATGCGCTTGAAGATGCGAGGGACGGTCTCCACGTTGTGGGCGAAGACTTCGGGTTTGGAGTCACAGATGGCCGTGATGTGCTCGGGCCTGCCGGAGAAGTCGGGGATCAACAGTTCCACACCCGTGTTCGGGTTCAGTTCGTGGATCTTCCGCACGGTCTCGGCGTAGAGCCAGACGCCCTCATCTTCGAGGTCATCGCGTGCAACTCCTGTGACGGTGGCGTAGCGCAAGTTCATCTTGACGACGGACTTGGCAACCTTGGTGGGCTCGAACATGTCGATGGGTGAGGGCTTGCCGGTGTCGATCTGGCAGAAGTCGCAGCGACGGGTGCACTCGGAACCGCCAATGAGGAATGTGGCCTCACGGTCTTCCCAACATTCGAAAATGTTCGGACAGCCTGCTTCTTCGCAGACGGTGTGCAGACCCTGGCCTTTGACCAGGTTCTTCATGGCGATGTACTCGGGCCCCATGGAGACCTTCGCCTTCATCCATTCAGGCTTGCGTTCCACGGGGACCGCCGCATTACGCTGCTCGATGCGCAACAGCTTGCGTCCTTCAGGTGCCAACGTCACAGCAGTGCTCCTTCTGACTGGGCCGCTTTCACGAAACCAGTGGTTGATGCCTGTTCAGGCTGGGTCTCGGCGATCAGCGGGGCAAGGAAACGCGCAGTGGCGTCTTTGACGAGCGGCACGAGGTCTTGTGGGGAAATGTCCTTGCCGGTTTCGGCCTGCAGGGTGGTGATTCCAGCGTCCTGAATGCCACAGGCAATGATCTGTGCATACGGAGCGAGGCTGTTGTTGGCATTGATGGCAATGCCGTGCATGGTGACGCCCTCATGGACCCTGATACCGATGGCGGCAATTTTGCGATCCCCGCCGTTGCCGTCGGCCAGCAACCAAATGCCCGCCCGGCCATCCACGCGAACGCCGGCAACACCATAGTGCTCCAGCACCTCAATGATGATGTCTTCCAGGGCGTGGACGTAGGCGCGGATGCTGTGGGCATCAGCCAGGCGCACGATCGGATACATGACCAGCTGGCCGGGGCCGTGCCAGGTGAGCTTGCCACCGCGGTCAACGTTGATCACCGGTGTGCCGTCAAAGGGGCGTTCGTGGTCTTCGGTGCGTTTTCCCGCCGTGTAAACGGCCGCATGTTCCAGCAAGAGGGCAGTGTGGGGTGATTTGCCGGCAACCACATCGGCGTGGACCTGGCGTTGTTGCTCCCAAGCATCGTTGTAATCGATGAAATGAGGGGCAAATCCGACATCGCAGAACTCAAGATTCATACAGGTCACTTTAGAGGAAATTGCAACCACACCTAAATCACAATTCACATTTCATCTCATGCCTGTGGATAACTTGACGCAGGAAATCAAAAAGCGGACTACAACTGGTACATGGACAAGGTTGGAGTCGCCGCAACTACCGAACATCCGCCGCTGGTGGCCGGTTACGGGGCCGTACGCTGCTTGGGGAAGGGGGCCAATGGGAGTGTCTGGCTCCTGGCCCCGGACGACGGCGGAGCCTGCCTTGCCGCTAAAATCCTCACCGTGGGAGGGGGAGTGAGGGCGGACACAAACGAGGTTTCACCCCGTCATAATGATAGCCAGATCACACATGAGTGGAGGGTTCTGGCGCAGTTCCGGCATGACCACCTCATCCCGGTTCACGGTGTTGTACGAGATTCCCTGGGGTCACAGGTGCTTCTCATGGATCATGCGGGCGGAGGTTCACTGGAGCAAGTGGTGCGTGCCAGGGGCACCTTGGAAGTGGGGGAGGCCGTGACGGTCCTGACACCCATGGGTCAGGTGCTTGCGTTCTTGCATGCCCGGGGTGCTGTGCATGGAGATGTGTCCCCAGGAAATGTTTTGCTCAGTTCAGCCGGCAAACCACTTCTTTCTGACTTCGGGTTTGGCCGGGTCCTGGGCCAAGGCGCTGAATCGGTGGCAGGGACACCAGGCTTTTCGTGTAGTCATGACACTCACCGGGATGCAGCCGCGGACGTGTATGCACTGGCGTCCGTGGGCTGGTATGCATTGACCGGGCGGGCTGCGCCGCGCACGCGGGACAGGCTGCCATTGGGAACACTCCTTCAGGACGTTCCCCACGAGTTGGTGGCTGCCTTGGAAGCAGGGCTGAACGAGGACCCGGCACTGCGCCCTACGGCGGCCGCGTTCGCCCAAGCAGTCTTTCGCAGTGCCACCGCGCTGCCTGTGGCGCTGGGCCATGCCGTACATCCAAGCGTCCTGCCTGAACTGCTGACCCGGAAGGACGCCAAAGAGCGGCGTGGCAAGCGTGTGCCGCGTCGGCGTAGACGGTGGTGGGCGCGTCTGCCGCTGCCACGCTGGCTGCCTCTGCACGCGATACGGCTTGAGCGTGAGGGGAAGCGGATGGGGCAACTGTGGGGGAGTGAGGTAGCAACGCCGCGACGCCACATGCACGGCCACGGATCAGATGCTGGCCGCGGTGCGGGCCACGCTGCGGGCCTTCGGGTACGCGTTCGACCTCGCCGACGTGCGGCAATGCTCGCTGCTGGTGCCGCGCTGGTGCTGTGTTTGTTTGTCTTAGTGGTTCATGTTGCGCAAGGCGGAGGCTTCAGTACCCTGGCTCCACCCGGGCAGGACCAGCACTCATCCACGTTCGCTCCTGGCACGGTGGATTCAAGTGAGGCATCCTGGGTGGCAGCGTTGCCAGCGAAGATTCAAAATGGTCTGGCGCAGGAGGCAGCTCTCGAAGCGCTGCCGGCGCTGGCATGGTTGCGCTCATACGCACTGTCTTCGGCGGATAGTGACTTGTTGGAGAAAGTCAACGTACCAGGCTCCCCGGCCTGGGAAGCCGACACGGCCGTCATGGCGAGCCTACTGGAACGCGGTCACAGCTTTACCGGGCTCGAAACGAGCATTGTGCAAGCTGGGATTGTGCAAGCCGACGCCGGTGCTCCTCAAATGACCGTGCAGGCCACCGTTGCCACAAGCCCGTTTGCGGAGCTGGATGCCTCCGGGAACGTGGTTCACCAGCAGGAGACGGAACAGCAGCAGGCATTGCGCATCGTGATGTCCAAGACGGGCGGGCGGTGGATGATCGAGCAAATACTTGCCGTGGACGAACACGACGGGGCAAAAAAGTAGGCGGATTAAAGAAGTGGGTGGTGGCTGCAAGAGCAGCCACCACCCAGACCAACGACTTTGCTGGTCGCAACTGTGCAGGACTATGCCTCCAGAGTTGCCTCGAGGGTGATCTCCACACCGGCCAGCGCTGCAGAGACCGGGCAACCGGCCTTTGCTGCATCAGCGATACGGTCAAAGTCTTCCTGGCTGATGCCGGGAATCTTGGTGGCCAGGGTCAAGTGGCTTGTGGTGATGCCGGCCCCCGGGACAAAGGTCACGGCTGCGGAAGTGTTCACGTAGTCTGCGGCCTTGCCTTCTTCGCCAAGGAAGAGGCTGAACGCCATGGCGAAGCATGATGCATGGGCGGCAGCGATCAGCTCTTCCGGGCTGGTCTTGCCTTCGGCTGCTTCGGCGCGTGCCTTCCAGGTGATGTCAAAGCTGCCAATTTCCGAGCTGTCCAGGGTGACCTGTCCGGCACCTGTGGGAAGGTCGCCTACCCAGCCTGCGTGGGCGTTACGAGTTGTAGCCATGTTCACTCCTATGAATCGTAATGAGGGGCAATGTCGATCTGCTGTGCGCTAGCTCAGCACCATCTCTTCAAGCCTATGCCTTAAACGTAAAAAGACACTTTCACGTCCGGAAGCCAGGGAAATAATCCACCTGATGGAAAATGAAAGTGCCTTTTTGCGGCGGCGGAACCTCACTAAGGTAGCCGGAAAGCTGTTAGACCCAGAAGACAGCCACAGCAATGTTGATGAACGCCATGCCGCCAACAGCGTGAGCCAATCCCTTCGGTACGTCCTGGCCGTTCTTGACCTTGCGACGGCCAATGAAGGCCGCCACGACAACAACCAAGGCGATGAGAAGCTTCACGGCGATCTTGAAGTTGTTGATGCCGCCACCGCCCATTTCAGCCAGGCCAACCAGCAACAAGCCGGTGATCAGCTGCACCAGCGCGCCAATCCACTGCCACTGGGTGACGGTGGGCGTTTTGAAGGCGGCGAGCCAGCCGCCCACGATCGCGGCTGCACCAAGAATATGTAGAAATATGAGCACTAAGCGTAAAAAGTCCATTGCGCCAGCTTACGCAACTTGGTGACACAGTGTCTAAATGGGGTTGCGTATTGTGGCACAAATAACAGTGGAGCAAAAAAACGACGACGGCTGCTGACTTGATTGCTCAAGCCACCAGCCGCCGTCGAACGTTCACTGAATCAGCGAACCGGGATTATTACAGGCCCAGGTCTGCCTCGAACGCGCCCTCTTCCAAGCGGGCCTTCAAGGTCTGCAGGAAGCGGCCGGCGTCCGCGCCGTCCACCAGGCGGTGGTCGTACGTCAGGCACAGGTACATCATGTGGCGGATGGCGATGGTGTCGCCCCCGTCAGCGTCGGCCACAACCATGGGGCGCTTGACGATCGCACCGGTGCCCAGGATGGCAACGTTGGGCTGGTTGATGATGGGAGTGTCGAACAGGGCGCCGACGCTTCCAATGTTGGTGATGGAGAACGTGCCGCCGGAGAGCTCATCCGGACCGATCTTGCCGCTGCGTGTGCGGGCAGCAACATCGGCGATCTTCGTAGCCAAGCCAGCCAGGTTCAGATCTCCTGCATTGGCCACGACAGGGACCAGCAGGCCCTTGTCAGTGTCCACGGCAAAGGCCAGGTGCTCGGCATTGTGATACGTGATCTGCTGAGTTTCCTCGTTGTACTCACCATTGACGGACGGGTGCTGCTTCAGCGCCTCCGCCACGGCCTTGGCGATGAACGGCAAGTACGTCAGCTTGGCGCCATTGGTTGCCGCGAAGGCATCCTTGGCACGGCCACGCAGCTTCACAACGCGGGTCATGTCGATCTCGTGCACCTGCGTGAGCTGCGTGGAGGCTTCCAGCGACTCGCGCATGCGACGGGCGATGACCTGGCGGATCCGCGGTGCCTTGACCGTGGTGCCGCGCAGGGAGGACGGTACGACGGTGGAAGCCGACTTGGCTGCCGGAGCCGAGGCTGCAGGGGCTGCCGGAGCGGCTGCCTTGGCTGCCTCTGCGGCGGCGACTACATCCTGCTTGCGGATGCGTCCGCCAACACCGGTGCCGGTCACGGAGGAGATGTCAACGCCGTGCTGGTTCGCGAGCTTGCGGACCAGCGGGGTCACGTAGTTTGACTCCGAGCCGGAAGCTGCTGCAGCCGGTGCGGGGGCTGCCGGAGCTGCAGCCGGCGCTGCCGCTGTTGCCGGAGCGGGTGCTGCCGCCGGTGCGGGTGCTGCCGCCGGTGCTGCCGGAGTAGCGGCCGGGGCTGCTGCTGCAGCTTCGGAGCCGATCAACGCCAAGACGCCGCCAACTTCTGCCGTCTCGTCTTCAGCGACGCGGATTTCCAGCAGGACTCCGGCCACGGGGGACGGGATCTCGGTGTCAACCTTGTCGGTGGAAACTTCCAGGAGCGGCTCGTCAACCTCAACTGTGTCGCCCACGGACTTGAGCCAGCGCGTGACGGTGCCTTCGGTGACTGATTCGCCCAGAGCAGGCAAAATCAGTTCGTGGGCGTCGCCAGCCGGTGCGGCTTCCGCTGCTGCCGGTGCGGCGGCGGGCGCTGCGGGAGCCTGTGCCGGAGCAGCTGCCGGGGCCGGTGCTTCTGCGGGCGCCGCGGGAGCCGCTGCGGGGGCATCTTCGCCGGAACCGATGCGGCACAGGGGGGCACCCACTTCGGCGGTCTCATCCTCGGGTACAAGGATTTCTTCCAGGATGCCAGCGAAGGGTGACGGGATTTCGGTGTCAACCTTGTCGGTGGAAACTTCCAGCAAGGGCTCGTCGACTTCGACGCGGTCCCCAACCTGCTTCAACCATCGTGTGACGGTACCTTCGGTGACGCTTTCACCCAAGGCGGGCAAGTTCACGGATTCAGACATTTCGTCCCCGTTCTCCTTCTTGTGCGGTGCACATTGGCGCATCGCTACGAAATTCTATGAATTATGTAATGTTTTGTAGCTTAGTGCACCCGGCGCGGGCGCCGGGTGCACTAAGTAAAGATTCTTGCTAGCCGTGGAGCGGGCGTCCGGCCAAGGCCATTGCTGCTTCGCCCAGGGCTTCGTTCTGTGTGGGGTGGGCGTGGATGAGGCCTGCGATGTCCTCGGGGTAGGCTTCCCAGTTCACGATGAGCTGGGCTTCACCGATCTGCTCGCCGATGTGCGTGCCGATCATGTGCACACCCACAACAGGGCCATCCTTTTCACGGACGAACTTGATGATGCCGCCGGTGCCGATGATGGCGCTCTTGCCGTTGCCGGCCAGGTTGTATTCGGTTGACTCGACGTTGGCGTCGCCAAATTTTTCCTTGGCCTGCTTTTCGTTCAAGCCGACGGAAGCAATCTCCGGGTCGCAGTACGTGACCTTGGGGATGTTGATGTCTTCCACGATGACCGGGTTCATGCCGGCAATTTCCTCGGCTACGAAGATGCCCTGCTGGAAACCGCGGTGTGCAAGCTGGATGCCGGGGACAATGTCGCCCACGGCGTAGATGTTGCCAACGCCGGTGTGCAAGCGCTCATTGGTGATGACGAAGCCGCGGTCAATGGTGACGCCGGCTTCTTCAAAGCCCAAGCCTGCGGTGGACGGGCCGCGGCCCACGGCCACAAGCATGAGGTCTGCTTCAAACGTCTTGCCGTCAACCAAGGTGGCCTTGACGCCGTCGTTGTTCTGCTCCACGCCCTGGAAGAAGGTGCCGGTGTTGAACTTGATGCCACGCTTGCGGAATGTGCGCTCAAGCACCTTGATGATGGAGGCATCTTCGTTGGGAACCAATGAAGCCATGCCTTCGATGATGGTGACGTCGACGCCGAAGGACTTCCACACTGAAGCGAATTCGACGCCGATCACACCTCCACCCAGGACAATGGCGCTCTTGGGAAGCTCGGTCATGCCCAGTGCTTCGTCGGAGGTGATGACCTTGCCGCCGATTTCCAGGCCGGGCAGGCTGCGGGAGTAGGAACCGGTGGCCAGAACAAGGTTCTTGCCCGTGTAGTTCACACCGTTCACGGTGACGGTATTGGCTGCGGTGAGGCGGCCTTCGCCTTCGATGACGGTGATGCCCTTGCCCTTGATGAGACCCTGAAGTCCCTTGTACTTGCCGGCAATAATGCCGTCCTTGTACTTGTTGACACCGACCAGGTCGATGCTCTCGAGCGTGCTGTTGACGCCAATGCTGGAGCCACCACGCGCAAGGTCTGCAACTTCTGCTGCGTGCAGGAGCGCCTTGGTGGGGATACAGCCGTTGTGCAGGCAGGTGCCGCCCAACTTGCCCTTCTCCACCAGACCAACGGTCATGCCCAGTTGGACCGCGCGCAGCGCTGTAGCGTAACCGCCACTGCCACCGCCGAGAACCAAAATATCGAATTCTTGCCCAGCTGCCTGTTCGGCCACTTAGACGCTCCCTCGCGTTAGGTTTGCGCACCTGTTGATGGTGCGCCATGTCATCAATTATTGAGAGAAACGAGCTTTTCCATCAAGGAATTGCCGCTTCTTCCGGTCAAAGACAAATACTTTCAACGCTTACCTTACGTTAGTTGACCCATGCAACACCCACACCTTTGTCACACTAAACGTGAATGTGGTCATACTCACTTTGCCAGCCACGCCCGTGCAGGCCCGGAGCAACCGGGCCTGCACGGGGTTTGTTTGAGATCAGGCGCTGCGGGCGACCACGTCTTCCACATAAGACACCAAGGTGCGGACTGCCATTCCGGTCCCCTGTTTGGGCGTGTAGCCGTACGGAGCTCCCTCATTGAAGGCGGGTCCGGCAATGTCCATGTGCGCCCACGGGATGGTTTGGCCGTCCTTGCCCTTGCCAATGAACTCCTGCAGGAACACGGCGGCCGTCATCATGCCGCCCATGCGTTCGCCAATATTCGCCATGTCCGCAACGGTGGATTCCAGCGACGGGCGCAGTTCCTCCGGGAGCGGCATGGGCCAGAGAAGTTCGCCGGCCCTGTCCGCTGCAGCCTTCAGTGCGGCGCTGACTCCGTCATCGCCCATGACTGCTGCCGTGCGGTGCCCCAGCGCCACTACCTGCGCTCCGGTGAGCGTGGCGACGTCGATGATCACGTCGGGGAACTCCTGCGAGGCAGCGACGAGGCCGTCGGCCATGACCAGGCGGCCCTCGGCGTCGGTGTTCAGCACTTCAACGGTTTTCCCGCCAAACATGGTCAGGACGTCGGAGGGGCGGATAGCCGTGCCGGAGGGCATGTTTTCAGCGATGCACAACCAGCCTGTGACATTGACAGGCAGGCCCAGTCCGGCAACGGCCAAAACGGAGTTCAGTACGGCCGCCGCACCTGCCATGTCGCACTTCATGGTCATCATTCCGGCGCCCGGCTTGATGGAAATGCCGCCACTGTCAAAGGTGATGCCCTTGCCAACCAAGGCAAGGTCAGCCACTGCACGCTCGGATTTGTACTCCACCTTCACCATGCGCGGGGGGCGTGAGGAGCCCTGTCCAACGCCCATGATTCCGCCATAACCGTCCTTCAGGAGTCGTTTTTCGTCAAAGACCGTGACCTTGACGGGCAAGCCCTTTGACAGTTCCCTGGCAGCATCGGCGAAGGTTGCCGGATACAGCTTGCTCGGTGGTTCGTTCACCAGGGTGCGTGTGGCGTTGACGGCCTTGGCCACGACTGTGGCGCGTTCCAAGGCTGCCGCCAGTTCCGGATCCTTCGCTTGAGTGGAATGGATCGTGACCTTGGCTACCGGATCCTTCCGGCCCTTCGTGCTGGAGTGCAGGCTGGCGTATTGGTACGCGCCCAGCGCGGCACCTTCGGCCAACGCTGCAACCTGGGTGACCGTCGTCGTCGGCACGGCAAACAGCACATGCTTGATCCCGGCCAGCTGGCGGATTGCCGCACCGGCTGTGCGGCGCAGGGCCTCCTCGCTGGGGGCATCGCCCTTCACTGCCCCGATGCCGGCCAAAACCAGGATGCTGGCGCCAGTGTCCGGCAGCCCGGGCAGGCGCACCACCTGATCGGCCGCACCGGTGACGCCCAAGGCGGGCAGCGAAGCCTTGAGTGAGGCGAGGGCCGCGGCGGACAAGGGCGCATCCAACAGGACTGGTCCGTCCTCTCCCTTGCTCACGGCGATGACGAGGGCGTCGGATGAAGTCTTGGCCAGATCTGTGCCAATGACTCGGAAGCTGATGCTTTCTTTTGAACTCACGGAAATACTGTCCTCACGTTGGAATGTTGATGACGGTCATGACTGCTTCCGATCGTATCGCCAACGACGGGCGAATGTGTGAGTTGGTGGATTCGAACGTGTGCGCTCGGTGTTTGGCGGCTGTTGCCCCATCGCCTGCCTGCGGTACCGTATGAGCCATGAGCGAATTGAGCGAAGAACTCCTGCACGGACCCCTGCACCAGTGGCATGTTGACCACGGCGCGAAGATGGCTGAGTTTGGCGGCTGGTTGATGCCGCTGCAGTACGACGGCGGCGGCGTGGTTGCCGAGCACACGGCGGTGCGCACCGCGGTGGGCCTGTTTGACGTCTCGCACTTGGGCAAGGCCGAGATTCGAGGCGCGGGAGCCGTTGCCTTTGCCAACCGCTGCCTGTCCAACGACTTGGAGCGGATCCAGCCCGGCAGCGCACAGTACACGCTGGCGCTGACGGACCGTGGCACGGTCACCGATGACCTCATTGCCTACATGCGCAGCGAGGATGACCTGTTCCTGATTCCCAATGCGGCCAATACTGCCGCCGTCGTGGCAGCCCTGGAAGCTGCACGCGCTGCCGAAGGTGCCGAGCTGGAGATCACGGATCTGCACCGCAGTTTTGGCGTCTTTGCCGTTCAAGGCCCGCTGGCCAACACTGTCATGGCCGCCGTGGGGCTGCCCCAGCCCGCCGACTACATGTCATTTGTGGATGCCACCGTCAACATCAACGGCGCGGACGTTGCGCTGACGGTGTGCCGCACCGGTTACACAGGTGAGCTCGGCTACGAAGTGGTCCCTGGGTGGGATGACGCAGCCGCTGTGTGGGCGGCGCTTGCCGCTGCAGTGGAAATCGCCGGCGGCCGGGCAGCCGGACTTGGCGCCCGCGACACCCTGCGCACCGAGATGGGATATGCCCTGCATGGGCACGAACTTTCCACCGAGATCACACCGGTAGAGGCTGGCATTGGTTGGGCAGTGGGTTGGAAGAAGGCTGTATTTTGGGGCAAGGAGGTGCTCACCGCGCAGAAGGCCGACGGCGCCCCCCGCAAGTCTGTGGGGCTGCTGGCCACCGACCGCGGCGTCCCGCGAGCCGGAGTCAATGTACTTGACGCTGAAGGGAACATCGTTGGCCACACGACGTCCGGGACGTTCTCACCGACCTTGGGTAACGGCGTCGCACTTGCCCTGGTGGACCCCGCTGTTGAGCTCGGACAAGCACTGGCCCTGGACATCCGCGGACGTCGCCTGGGCGTGAATGTGGTCAAGCCCCCTTTTGTAAAGGCCAGCACCAAGGCCTGACGCACGAGGGACTGAGGAGTCGGTTTTGCACGCAGGCGGCCCTGTTGCGTGGAATGATAGGGACGCTTGCAGTGTTGTGCTGTTTAGAAACGCAAGCAGCTGAGGAAAACCATGAATGTCAACGAGTACGTCCCATTCCACGACCCCGAGTCCCTCTATGTCCTCAATGAAGAACTGCTGGCCGCGGAGGATTTGAAGGGCGCGAACCTGCTCATGTCCTTTGCGGGCTTCGCTGATGCCGGCCATGTGGTCAGCCAGATCTCTGCCGAGCTCAAGGACCAGCTGGCCGGGGAAGCCGTGGCGGTTTTTGACGTTGACCAACTCGTAGACTACCGCTCGCGCCGGCCTCGCATTACGTTCGCCGAAGACAAACTCAGCGACTACCGCGCGCCGTCGCTCGTGTTGTACCGCATGTTCGATGCCCTTGGCACCCCGTTCCTGTTCCTCACGGGACAGGAACCGGACCTGCAGTGGGAGCGTTTCAGCCGCGCCGTGCTGGGCCTGGTTGAGCGTTTTGATGTGAATCTGGTTGCATGGGTGCATTCGGTGCCGATGCCCGTCCCACATACCCGGCCCATTGGTGCCACGGTGCACGGGAACCGGCCGGATCTGATCGAGGGCATTTCAGCGTGGAAGACCACCCTGGACATCCTGGCAGCGATCGGCCATCTTCTGGAGGTCAGGTTGGACGCGGCCGGACGGAATGTGGTGGGCTATGCAATCCATGTGCCGCACTACCTCTCCGACGCCGAATACCCGCTGGCCGCCGTTGCCGGGCTTGAATACCTGGGTGCTGCCCTGTCCTTGATGCTGCCCAGTGAACGGCTGCGGGAGGCTGGACGGGCTGTTGAACGCCAAATTACGGAGCAGGTTGAAGGTTCCAGTGAAGTTGCCAGTGTGGTGACGAACCTTGAGAAGCAATACGACGAGCACACCGAAGGCACTGCACGCCGTTCACTGCTGGCCGGGGACAACGACGAGTTGCCCGACGCCGATGAACTGGGTGCTGCTGTCGAGGCATATTTGGCCAGCCGTGACGCCGGACCGCAGGACGGTGCGCAACTGTCCTAGCCTGAGCTGGCATAAACTGTGCCAGTGAACAGTAGACGTGCGTGGTTGGTGTGGGGTGTCGGTGTTTTTGCCTACCTGATTGCGGTGACACAGCGAACATCGTTCGGTGTTGCCGGGCTTGTTGCCACGGACCGCTTTGACGCGTCGGCGTCGGCCCTGTCCGCATTCACCGTCATACAGTTGGTGGTGTATGCCGGCTTGCAGATTCCCGTTGGCGTCTTGGTGGACAGGTTCGGCCCACGGGTCATGATCGCCACCGGCGCTGCGTTGATGGCCGTGGGTCAGTTGCAGCTTGCCGCCGCCACCTCCGTTCCAGCCGGTGTGGTGGGCAGGGTGTTTGTCGGGGCAGGGGACGCCATGACGTTCATTGCCGTGATCCGGCTCATCCCTTTTTGGTTCCCACCCCGCAAGGTGCCCGTGCTGACTCAGATGACTGGTCAGCTTGGTCAATTTGGCCAGCTCATCAGCATCGCCCCTTTTGCCTTTGTGCTGCACAATGCAGGGTGGAGCCCGGCGTTTGTGGGGTTGGCAGGCTTGGGTGTGCTGGCGTGCATTTTGGCGGCTTCGCTGTTGCGCAATGCGCCAGCGGGGACGATGACGCCCCTCGTTGCGACGGGGCTCAAGGACACCTGGACTGACTTAGCCACCGCTTGGCGGCAACCCGGCACTCGACTTGGCATGTGGAGCCACTTTGCGACGCAGTTTGCCGGCAACGTGTTTGTGCTGACGTGGGGCTACCCGTTCCTGGTATCCGGACAGGGTCTGAGTCCGGCAACGGCCAGCGTCTTGTTGAGCTTGTTTGTGGTGGTTGGACTTGTCTGCGGTCCGTTCTTGGGCAGTTGGGTGGGCAGGCACCCGCTGCGTCGTTCCACCCTTGTACTTGCGGTGGCTGGTATCACCATTGCCGCGTGGGCGGTCGTGTTGTTGCAGCCGGGCCCTTCGCCGCTGTGGTTACTGGTGGTGTTGGTCTTGGTTCTCGCTTTGGGCGGCCCGGCCTCGATGATCGGCTTTGACTTTGCCAGGACATTCAATCCGTCCCACAAGATTGGCACGGCCACAGGCATTGTGAATGTGGGCGGCTTCTTTGCAGCTCTGGTGACCATGTACATGATTGGCTTGATCCTTGATTTGCTGAACGGTGCGGGTTTCTCCTCCGACGGGCTCTACTCCCTGGATGCCTTCCGCGTTGCGTTCTCCTTCCAATTCCTGGTGCTGGGCATCGGGGTGGTTGCCGTAGTGCTGCTGCGGCGCAAGGTCCGAGCCAGTATGGCCGAGCTGGGGGAGCGCGTGCCGCCGTGGCGTGAAGTCGTTGCAGACAGTCGTCGCCGTCGTCTGCAATACCGCCAAGAACAACGAGAAGAACGCCAATCACGTAAACGGTAGTTAGTCTGCGCCCGTTGGCATGAGGTAGTGGGCCCTGCTGTGAAAATCTCACGACTCGAACATGCCGAAGCAGGCCCCTGTTATCCACAGATATGACGGTTTTGCCTTAACGCTCTGTTTTGCGTGCCTGTCCGGCAGCAGCCTTGAGGCATGGGAAAACAACCAGAGAAAATAAGCGTCAGTGCCGGGGAAGACCTCTTGGCCTTCATCCCCCATATTGTGGGGTACTGGCCGGAGAACAGCATTGTCTGCATTGGGATGCAGGGCAAGCGTCTTCGAGCCACTATGCGGCTGGACCTACCACCGCTGAATACCGAGGATCCAGACTATTTTGCGCAGATAGCCGCCGGACAATTGGCCAGCGACGCAGATGCCGACGGTTGTCTGCTGGCCATCTTCGGGGAACATGATTGGGTGCAGGCAAATGAGCTGCCCCATTCCGAGACCTACCGCGGTTTCCGGGAGGCCTTTGCCGCCGTCGGAATCCCTGTCAAGGACGCCTGGTACGTGGGGCCGGAATACTGGCGCAGCCTGGAATGCGTGGATGGGAGGTGCTGCCCGTGGCCGGGCAAGGGCATTGCCTCCATCAAGGAAAGTTTCGTCAATGCGGAGTTCATTTTCCGGGGAAGCATCGTCAGGGATAATCCGAAGGCACAAATTCAGCAGTTGACGGGCCTTCGAGATGCAGAGTTCGCAGCTTCAGTCACCGCCGCTGGAACAGCGCTCAAGGAAGCCCTCGCAGTGCACGGAGATGGGCAGCGGCAAATCGGCATCAGTCTCGGTACTTGGGAAAACGCCTTACAGGACTGGCCGAAAACGCCCAGTCCGGTCCTTACTTCCTACCTTTTGGCGTCCTTGGCCGACGCAACCGTTCGAGATGCGGTGATCGTGGCATTGGCGACATCACCACAGTGGTCATTGGCTGGAGCGGCTGGGCTGGGACTGCTCACACCGGAAGCAGCACAGTCAGTGGCTGGCGGAGTGGTGCTGCCGTGTGGTGATTGCAAGCATGCCGCAGAAGATGAACCCAAAAAAGAAGAAATTGTCCTGGACGAAGTACTCAAGTCCATGTCCAGAGCCGAGCTGATGCGGGCAACCCATGACTTTGGCAGGGTCCTGGTGGGCGAGATTGAGACAACAGGCATTGAGGCAACAGGCACGGTAGGGGACATTGGCGCCTTGGAGAGCTTGGTGGGCGGTGCCGAGTTGGCTGGACCGGACTGGGTACGGCTGGACCGTGCCGAACCCCTGTTGCAGTTCCTCGCGGGATCGACTGACTCTGCCGACAAAGCACCAGTGCTGTGTCTGCTCGGCTGGATCCAATGGTGCAAGGGGAGGGGTACATGGGCGGGGCACTACTTTCAGGCCTGCCTGCGTCACCATCCTGGCTACCGGTTGGCTGTCCTGCTTGATGAACTGCTAACCGTGGGACACATCGCGGAGTGCGCTAAGAACCCCGTGACGGCGTGGCACGGCTACTGTGCGGACGAAGCTGCCTGACGCGTCGGGGCTGTGATCATTATTGCAAAGGCCAACCCGCCGCTGAGGCGGGGCACGCATGAATCAGCGGGAAAACCGTGAGACACTAGAGGACAAGACCCGGTGGGGTCCATGTTGATGCATTGACAGATTTTGAGTAAGAGGGACTGGAAGAAGTTTCCAGACCGGTGGGAACAAAGCCGCCGCGCAGTGAGTTATACACTGTGACCCTCCAAGCAAATGTGATGCGCCAAGCAACATGGACTTGACAGGGTCATAGTGGTGTTGCCCGACGGTAACTCCACAGACCGCCGTAAGAAAGGTTTTCTGTGTCTGCTACTGCCAAGAGCAAAGTCTCCACAACCAAGGAGATCGAGGACCCCGCATCTTCAGCCGCCATGCCGCTGACACCCGCGCAGAAGCGCGCTGCCACGATCGCTAGGAAGAAGGCTGAGGCTGCCGCCGCCGCTGGTGAAGAAGCACCCGATGCCGCAGCGACTAAACCAGCCGCCAAGAAGGCCCCCGCCACACGACGCGGCAAAGCCAAAGAAGAGGAAGAGCCTGCAGCTGACGCTGCTGTCGAGGACGAAGATCAGGACGACGCCAAGCCGGAACGCCCCGTCGCCACAGGAACAGGCTTCGTCTACTCCGACTCGGACGATGACGACGCCCCTGTCCAGCAGGTCATGTCAGCCGGTGCAACCGCTGACCCCGTCAAGGACTACCTGAAACAAATCGGCAAGGTGGCGCTGCTCAACGCTGAACAAGAAGTGGACCTTGCCCTGCGCATCGAAGCTGGCCTGTTCGCGAAGGAAAAGCTCGACACCATCAGCGACAAGATGGACGATCAGCTCAAACGCGATCTCGAACGCATTGTGCACGACGGCGGGCGCGCCAAGAACCACCTGCTTGAGGCCAACCTGCGCCTGGTCGTGTCCTTGGCCAAGCGCTACACCGGACGCGGCATGCTCTTCCTTGACTTGATCCAGGAAGGCAACTTGGGCCTGATCCGTGCGGTTGAGAAGTTCGACTACACCAAGGGTTTCAAGTTCTCCACCTACGCCACATGGTGGATCCGTCAGGCGATCACCCGCGCCATGGCTGACCAGGCACGGACCATCCGCATCCCCGTGCACATGGTTGAAGTCATCAACAAGCTGGCACGTGTCCAGCGCCAAATGCTTCAGGACCTTGGCCGCGAACCCACACCTGAAGAGTTGGCCAAGGAATTGGACATGACTCCTGAAAAGGTAGTTGAAGTCCAGAAGTACGGCCGCGAGCCCATCTCCCTGCACACACCCCTGGGTGAAGACGGAGACTCTGAGTTCGGCGACTTGATTGAAGACTCCGAAGCTGTTGTGCCGGCCGATGCCGTGTCCTTCACCCTGTTGCAGGAACAACTGCATTCGGTATTGGATACGCTCTCCGAACGTGAAGCCGGTGTTGTCGCCATGCGCTTTGGTTTGACCGATGGACAGCCCAAGACTTTAGACGAAATTGGCAAGGTCTACGGAGTCACGCGCGAGCGCATCCGACAGATCGAATCCAAAACCATGTCCAAGCTGCGCCATCCTTCGCGATCACAGGTGCTGCGGGACTACCTGGACTAG
>NZ_JAUNVV010000077.1:14769-17831 GCF_030540645.1 Arthrobacter sp. | reverse complement strand
TAGGTCCAATAGTCGCATCACACTTGGGGGAGGCGGCTTTGCGCGCTTGGTTGTTTAGCCTGCTTCGCTGCTTTAGCCGGCTTCAGTGCCTTGGGCTCCTTGGGTGGCTTCACAGGTTTGGGCGGTTTGCCGCCGGTCTCCAGCTCGGCCAGCAGCTGCTCCGGAATCATGAGGGGCACCGGACCGAAGGCACGCTTGGCCGAGGCCACCACCGCCCGGCCCATCATGTAGTTGCCTGCCCCACCTACGGCAGCACCGATGCCAAAGGGCAGGGCCTTGCCCACCACTGACACGCTGCCTTTGACGGCCATCTTCCGCAGGAATTTCTTCTGCATGGGTGCGATCAGCGTCTTGACTGTTGTCAGCGGAATACTCTTAGTGACCGTCTTGCCCCACGCCTGCATCGGCGTTTTTCCGGTGCCCAAAGCGTGCCCGGTCAGGCCTTGCAACATAGCCAAGCCCTCGTCGCCCAAAATGATGGCCATGACTGTGAGTTGGGCGAGTTCGGGATCTTTGAGCCGTAGGCCGTGGAGTTCGGCAATGGATTGGGCGTAAAGTGCCGTTGCTTCGAGAAAAACCCCGGCAGCGGCAGCTGAAATGGTCAGCGCCGCGACAGTGCCGACCCCCGGAATGATCGCCGTGGCACCAATCGCGGCACCGCCGGTTCCAACACCGGACAGAAAGTCGCGTTCCAGCCGCTGACTGAGCTCAAACGCGGTCGCATGAGGATGCCGTTTGCGCAGGCGCCGCAAATTGGCCAGTACCAGCGGCCGTTGGATTTCTACCGCTTTCAGCAGCAACCCGTGGACGGCGGGCGTGGGCCTGCCATCGTCATAGAACGCCGCGCCTGCGGCAACTCCCACCGCCGGGTTGACCTTCCCTGCCGACTTTGCGAAGCCGGGTCCAGGCTCCATTCCCACGTGCTTGAGTTCTTTGCGTGCCATAACTCCCCTACCCTGTCTGTGCCTCAAGGCTAGCGGTACATCCGTGCAATGGCCCAGACGTTCACTCCTAGGAAAAACCGCCAGCCACCCCCGGGAGGTCAGCCTGCGAGTGCAGCCGACGTGGCGCCGTCGTGCTTCACCGCGGAGGCAAAGAGGCGGGTGCGCAGGGCAAGGAACAGCAGCACCATGCCGGCGCTGAGCAGGATGTGCCCCAATCCGGCAATGCCTGGGATGGCCGCGGAGACCTCGGTGGCCCCATTGACCTGCAGGATGCCGTGGACCACCATCATGGCCGCCGTCAGCACCAGCCCGGCGTTGTACGTCCAGAAGAACCAGCTGAACAGGCGCGAGCGGGACAACGCGAACACCTTTTCAAGAACCAGCACGATCAGCAGCACCATGAAGCCGAGGGTCAACAGGTGCGTGTGGACCACCGAAAGTTGGGTGAAGCCGGTGAAGTCCTTCCCCTTCGTGAACTCCCGGTAAAAGAAGCCCGAAAGCACTCCGATGACCATGTAGGCAAACGCTGAATAAAAGAGCTTCTTCATGAGGTGTCCTTAGCTGCGGGGCCCCGATGCGGGCCTTTACTTCCAGCCTAGGAACGCGCACGACGGCGGCCATCAACCTTTTGGTTGAACCGGCCGCGACACTTGGCTTATGTTTGCGTTTGCTTCGTGCGTGTCCCGTTCAGCGGTGCTGCCCGGCGTTGCGCGAGTGGTTTTTGGCTGTGCGCTCGTTGCCGCGCTGCGACCGTGGTGGCTGATGGTGACGTCGCCGTTCTCCGCGGTTGTGTACTTAAAACCGTTGGGTTGGTTGCACATTTTGTGCAGCCTATCCGCGGGGGACGAACGAGCCCGATACGTGGCCGGTCAGGAACGATGACACATCGGCCAGTTCGGTGGCGCCGATGTGGTGCCCCAAACCGGCATAGTGGGCGTTGCTCAGTTCCGTGTTGCCCGCCAGCCAATCGGCAGTGAACGCGGTGGCGTCCGGATTGATGACAACGTCGGCGGGGTCGCGTGCCCAGAGGAACGGGATCTGGACGGCCAAGGGTTCCATGGCGGCAAGGAGTTCGTTGTGGAGGACGAAGCCCGAGAGTCCCACGCCGACGGTGAACTGCTCCGGGCGAAGCCGGATGAGGGTTGTGGCCATGGCCATGCCCTGTGAAAAACCCAGCACCGACACTGAACTGAAAGCGTATTTCGCCATGACGGAGTCCAGCCATGCCAGGACTGTGCTTGCAGCCCCAACCACCTCGGCGAAATCGTTGACCAGGAAATAGTCCAACAAGAACCAGCCCCTGTCACCGGCGATGTCCCGGGGCGCGCGTGGGGCCGCACAGGTGAAACCCTTGGGTAGGTCCTTGAACATGGCGGCCATGCGCGCTTCATCCGAGCCGTAGCCGTGCAGCATCAGCAGCAGTGGCGTGCCGTTGCGCTGGTCCTCGGGGCGGGACCACAAAACGTTGTCCATGGGGTAACACTACCCATCCGGCCCGACTTGCTCGGCTTTGAGCGGCGGCGTCCCGCCTGAACGCACCTTTTCCGCATATTCGCAGGGTACAGACACCGCAACAGCGGTCAAGGTGCGTTTATGCGCAAAATTGCCCCCCACTCCCACGGAATTCGGCCCAGCCTCACACCGAATCACCGTTTTTCTGTGTTTGTGTGGATAAATCCTTGACAAGTGAAGATGAACACAGATAAAGTCACTTGAAACAACACCGTGACACACGTCACGCATACCGCTTCAAGCCCCACACCGCTTGAAACGGTTTCAGCGAAAGGAATCCCATGTTTGCGGAGGAACGGCACTATAAAATAGCCGAACTCGTCGGCTCCCGGGGCCGGGCTGGAGTGAATGAACTGGCCGAAATGTTTGCCATCACCCAGGAAACGGTCCGCCGTGATCTGGCTGTACTCGAGGAGGCCGGCCAGCTGCGCCGGGTCCACGGAGGCGCCGTGGCACCGGACCAGCTCACCCGCTCCGAACTGAGCTTGGGCGAGCGGCAGGGCCGTCACACGGATGAAAAGCAGCGCATCGCGACTGCCGCCATGGCGCTCATTCCCCACACGCCGACGGCCTCGATCCTGCTCGACTCCGGCACCACCACCGCTG
>NZ_JAUNVV010000077.1:7689-14669 GCF_030540645.1 Arthrobacter sp. | reverse complement strand
GCCGACTTTGGTCTGAGCACACCGGACCCGGTCGAGGCGGCCACCAAAACCGCCATGGTCAAGGCAGCCCGCCAGGTGGTGGTCCTTGCCGACTCCTCCAAGCTCGGCACCGAGACGCTTGTCCGCTTCGCCACGCTGGAGGAGATCGACACGCTCGTCACCACCGCCGCACCCTCCCCGGAGCTCGAGGCAGCGCTGGCCGCGGCCGGCGTCGAGGTGGTGCTGGCATGATCATCACCCTGACCCCCAACCCCAGCCTTGACCACACCATCGAGCTCTCGGCAGCATTGGAACGCGGCGAAGTCCAGCGCGCGACCGCTGCCACCTTGCACCCCGGAGGCAAGGGGGTAAACATAGTCCGCGCCCTGTCAGCTTCGGAAACCCCCGCCCTGGCGCTGCTCCCCGGGGACGCAGGCGACGCCGTCGTCCGCGCCCTGGAGAGCGAAGGCATCCCCCACAAGGCACTGGCCATCGGTGCACCGCTGCGCAGCAACGTCGCCATCACCGAGCCCGACGGGACCACCACCAAGGTCAACGAACCGGGCCCCGTGCTGACCACCGCCCAGGTTGCGGCACTGCTGGAGCTGACGGTGGAAAAGTCCGACGGCGCATCCTGGCTCGTGCTCGCCGGCTCGCTCCCACCGGGGGTGCCGAACGACTTCTATGCCCGCGTCATCGACGCTGTGCGTGCCGCCCATGGGACGCGCGCCCCCAAAATTGCGGTTGATTCCTCCGGTGCACCGCTGCGCGAATGCCTGCAGCACGCACCGGACCTGCTCAAGCCCAACGGCGAGGAATTGGCCGAGTTGACGGGCTTCTCCGACGGGCCGGCACTTGAGGCAGACCCGTCGCTGGCTGCCGGTGCGGCCGGTCTGCTGGTGCGTCAAGGCGTCGGCGCAGTCCTGGCTACGCTCGGGTCCAAGGGTGCCGTGCTCGTGTCCCAGCACGGCACCTGGCACGGCTCCGGCCCTGCCATTGAAGCAAAAAGTACCGTCGGAGCGGGCGATTCCGCCCTCTCCGGATATCTGCTGGCGACGCTTCGCGGGGATTCCCCCGAAGCGTGCCTGCAGCAAGCAGTGGCCCATGGGGCGGCCGCCGCGTCCCTTCCAGGAACCCTGGTTCCGTCTCTTCATCAGACCAACCCCGCCGCCGTCGTCGTGACGGCCCTGTCCACCGTCAAGGAAAACTGACATGACAACCCTCATCAATACCGACCTGGTGCTCCTTGATGCCGATCTTGGCACGGACACCACATCCGTCATCCGCCATCTTGCCGAACTCGTGGCAAAGACCGGCCGGGCCGCCGAAGTTGAAGGCCTGTTTGCCGACGCCCTGGCCCGTGAACAAAAAACGGCCACCGGCGTCCCGGGCGGCATCGCCATCCCGCACTGCCGCTCCGAAGCCGTCCTTGAGCCCACCCTGGCGATGGCCCGGCTGGCCCCCGCCGTTGACTTCGGCGCCAAGGACGGCCCCGCGGATATCGTCTTCTTCATCGCAGCTCCGGCTGGTGCAGACAACGCCCACCTGAAACTGCTCTCCAAACTGGCCCGCTCTCTCATCAAAAAGGACTTCACGGCGGCCCTTCGCGCAGCGAAGACCCCGGCAGAAATCGTGGCCCTGGTGGACGGCGCCCTCGCCGACAAGCCACAGCCAGCCGCAACAGCCACCGCTGCTGCGCCGGTTGGGTCCGGCGAGTCCAGCGTTGGGGGGCCGGGTGTGGTCGGGCACCGCGGAGCGGGCGGGGTCCCCAACGCTGGCGAGGTCGGCCAAACCTCCGCACCGAAGCGTCTGGTTGCTGTGACGGCGTGCCCCACGGGCATCGCCCACACCTACATGGCCGCCGATTCCCTCGTACTGGCAGCGCAGGAGGCCGGCGTGGACCTGCAGGTCGAGACGCAGGGCTCCGGAGCCGTGACCCCGCTTGACCCGGCCGTCATTGCCGCCGCGGACGCCGTAATTTTCGCCGTCGACGTGGATGTGCGCGGCAAGGAGCGTTTCGCCGGCAAGCCCGTGGTCAACGCCCCCGTCAAGCGGGGCATTGATGAACCCGCCAAGATGATCCAGGAAGCCCTCGCAGCCGCCGATGACCCGCATGCCCACAGGGTTCCGCACTTTGGCGCCGAGGAGACCGCGGAGCACAACGCAGAAGTCTCAAGCGAGCACCTTGGCACGAAAATCAAGAAAGTCCTGCTCACCGGCGTCAGCTACATGATCCCGTTCGTGGCAGGTGGCGGTCTGCTCATTGCGCTCGGCTTCCTGCTGGCCGGTTACAGCATCGCCCTGGGCACCACGGCCGATGACATTCTCGGCAACAACACCTTGTTGAATCTGCCCGACGGCAACCTTGCCCTGTACTTGGGCGCCGTGGCGTTCAAGATCGGCGGGCTGTCCATGGGCTTCCTGGTCCCGGCACTGGCAGGCTACATCGCGTTCGGCATTGCAGACCGCCCAGGCATCGCACCGGGGTTCACGGCCGGTGCTGTGGCCGTCTTCATGGGTGCCGGATTCCTCGGCGGCCTGGTGGGCGGCATCCTGGCCGGTCTTGCCGCCTACTGGATTGGCAGCTGGAAGGTCCCGCGCTGGCTGCGTGGCCTCATGCCGGTGGTCATCATCCCACTGCTGGGTTCCATCATCGCCTCCGGTGCCATGCTACTGTTCCTCGGCGGTCCCATCGCCGCCCTGACCAACGGCCTCAACCACTGGCTGACGGGCATGTCCGGCGCCTCCGCAGTCGTGCTGGGCATCATCCTGGGCCTCATGATGTGCTTCGACCTCGGCGGTCCCGTCAACAAGGTGGCCTACGCATTCGCCGTCGCTGGCCTGGGTGCTGGCACCGCAGTGAACCAGGCCCCTTGGCAGATCATGGCCACCGTCATGGCCGCAGGCATGGTTCCGCCGCTCGCCATGGCCCTTGCCACCGTAATCGACAAAAAGCGCTTCTCCCTGGCCGAGCGTGAGAACGGCAAGGCGGCTTGGCTGCTGGGCGCATCCTTCATCACCGAAGGTGCCATCCCGTTCGCCGCTGCAGACCCGCTGCGCGTCATTCCCTCGATGATGCTCGGGGGCGCAGTGACAGGTGCCATGACCATGGCCTTCCATGTGACGTCCCAGGCACCGCACGGCGGAATCTTCGTTTTCTTCGCCATCGGCAGCGTGGGCATGTTCATCCTCTCGATTCTGGTGGGAACCGTAATTGGCGGATTCTCGGTGGTGGCCCTCAAACGCTGGGCCGTCCGCAAGCCCGTTGATACTGTTGCCCCACAGCAGCTCGTTGCACAGAACAGCTAAAAGTCACTTTCAAAGGAACGGTTATGCAAAACTTTGTTGGAGTTGGTGTTTTCCGGGGCCGCGTCATTGGCCCGGTCCGGCACATGCCCGCCGCCTTGGCCGAGCCGCCCGCGGGTGAGAAGTTGGCGAGCTCGACGGCGCCGGAGACTGCCGCTGCGGCGCTCAAGGAAGCTGCGGCTGCCGTCAAGGCGCAGCTGCTGGCCCGTGCAGGTAGGGTGGAGGGCACTGGCAGGGAGGTCCTCGAAGCCACCGCACTGATGGCCACCGATTCCATGCTGATCAAAGCCGCCGTGAAACTCATCAACACAGGCACGTCGGCTGAACGGGCCATATGGGAGGCCGGGGAATCCGTGGCAGCCATGCTGCAGGGCCTGGGCGGCTACATGGCCGAGCGTGCCCACGACGTGCAGGACGTCAAGTCCCGCATCGTGGCGCAGCTGCGCGGCGTTCCCGCTCCCGAGATCCCCGATGCCGACGCACCGTTCATCCTGGTGGCGGAGGACCTCGCCCCAGCCGACACGGCCACCCTTGACCCGAGCAAGGTGGTTGCACTGGTCACGGCAGGCGGCGGCCCGCAGTCGCACACCGCCATCATCGCCAGGGCCCTAGGCCTGCCGGCCGTGGTGGCTGCCGCGGGGGTAGGCGTGCTGGCCGACGACGCCCTGGTGTTCGTCGACGGCGCCGCCGGTGTGATCAGCACCGAACCGGGCGACGCCGAACGTGCGGCCGTGGCCGCCTGGCAGGAGCAGGCTTCGCTGTTGAGCGTCTTCGACGGTGAAGGCCGCTTGGCCGACGGAACACTGGTGCCCTTGCTGGCCAACGTGGGCGGTGCCGCGGACGCCCGGGCAGCGGCCGCTGCGAACGCACAGGGGGTAGGTCTGCTGCGCACCGAATTCTGCTTCCTAGGCAACGACACCGAGCCTTCCCATGCCGATCAGGTGGCCGCCTACAAGGGTGTTTTCGATGCATTTCCTGGCCAGAAGGTGGTGGTTAGGACACTCGACGCCGGTGCCGATAAGCCACTGCCCTTCCTGACCGACACCAGCGAAGCAAATCCGGCACTGGGGGTCCGGGGCTACCGCACCGACACCAGCACGCCGGGTGTTTTGGCCCGGCAGCTTGCCGCCATCGCCGACGCAGCCGCGCAGTCGGACGCCGCAGTGTGGGTCATGGCCCCCATGATCTCCACCGCCGCCGAAGCAGCCGACTTTGCCGCACTGTGCGCCGAAGCAGGGCTGAGAATCCCCGGCGTCATGGTGGAAGTCCCGTCCGCGGCGCTGACGGCACGGCATTTGTTCGACCATGTGGAATTTGCCAGCCTGGGCACCAACGACCTCACGCAGTACGCCATGGCCGCCGACAGGCAGCTGGGCGCCCTAGCCGCTTTGAACGATCCATGGCAGCCTGCCGTGCTGGCGCTCATTCAGGCAACCGTTACCGGTGCCGCATCCCAGGCCCGGCACTCGGCAGCCCAAGCCCTCGAGGACACCGCACCCAAACCAGTGGGAGTGTGCGGGGAGTCGGCAGCGGACCCAGTTCTCGCCGTCGTGCTTGCAGGGTTGGGTGTCACGTCACTGTCCATGACGCCGCGTGCACTGCCGGCCGTCAGTGCAGTCCTGCGCACCGTGACGCTTCCGCAAGCCCGCGCGCTGGCCCTGCGCGCAGTGGATGCGCCATCCGCCGCCGAGGCCCGCGAGCTTGTCCGTGCCGGGCTGCCCGCCTTGGCCGAGCTGGGCCTCTAGTTTTACCCGCCCCAAAGCACCACACATCACCCATCACCCCCGGAAAACGAGTTGGAGAACACCATGATTGAACGAACAGCCACCATTGCCAGCAGCGTCGGCCTGCACGCCCGCCCCGCCTCGATCTTTGCCGAAGCAGCCGGTGAGCTGGGCGTTGAGGTGACCATTGCCCGCGCCACCGATCCCCTGGATGAGGCGGTGGATGCGGACAGCATGCTTGCCCTCATGAGCCTCGGCGTGGAGCACGGCGAACTTGTTGTGTTGCGCACCGAGGACGACACGGCCGCGGAGGCACTCGAGACCCTCGCGCGGATTCTGGAAACGGACCACGACGCCTGATTTTCACTGCGTGCGGGGCCCTTCCCCGCACGCAGGATTGGTCGTGGTGGGGAGCCTCCCCACGGGTCAAAAATGGTGCACCTGCTAGAATTGACGGTCTGTCCGAAAGAAACAACCGCAAGTCGCAAGCAACCAGCCTCCTTAAGGGGATGAGCAAATGCCCATAGACCCAAGCACGATTCAACCGGAACCAGGTGTTAAGGACACCGCAGGCCGTCAGCAGGCGCGAGTGAAAAAGCCTCGTCTGCCCACGCTCAAAAAACGCAGGTTGGGCGTTGACGATGTGAACATTGTCGATGCGCCCATGCTCAAAAAAGCCCTCGGCGGAACCGTCGTCGGAAACACCATGGAATGGTACGACGTCGGCGTGTTCGGCTACCTGATCGGCACCATGGGACCGGTTTTTCTCCCCGACGCCGACCGCGATGTCCAGACCCTGTTCCTGCTGGGCACATTTGCCGCTACGTTCCTGGCCCGCCCGCTCGGTGGAGTTGTCTTTGGCTGGCTGGGTGACAAGGTGGGGCGCCAGAAGGTGCTCGCCACCACACTGATCGTCATGGCCGCGTCCACATTCGCCGTCGGACTGCTCCCGGGCTACGCGCAGATCGGTGTCTGGGCCGCAGTGCTGCTTGTGGTGGTCAAACTCATTCAAGGATTTTCCACCGGTGGTGAATACGCCGGCGCCACCACCTTCGTCAGCGAATACGCCCCCGACAAGCGCCGCGGCTACTTCGCCAGCATCCTGGACCTGGGCAGCTACCTGGGCTTTGCCATTGGTGCCGCACTGGTCTCCGTCATGCAGCTGACGTTCGGCCAGGATGCCATGGAACAGTGGGGCTGGCGCGTACCATTTTTGGTGGCCGGGCCACTGGGCCTCATCGCCGTGTACTTCCGGATGAAAATCGAGGAATCCCCCCAGTTCCAGGCGACATTGGACGCCAACGAGCAGAATTCCAAGTCCGCCGCAGCCGAAGATGAAGACACCTCGGGCGGTCCCGTCCGCCTTGTCAAGGTATACTGGCGGCAAATTGTGCTGGCCATGGTGCTGGTGGCCGCGGCCAACACCGTCGGTTATGCACTGACCTCATACATGCCAACGTATTTGACCGAGTCAAAGGGCTACGACCCTGTGCACGGAACGTTGCTGACCATCCCCATCCTGGTCGCCATGGCCGTGTGCATCCCGCTGAGCGGCCGTCTCTCCGACAAGATCGGACGCCGTCCGGTGCTGTGGGTCGGCGCGCTGAGCACTGTGGTGCTGGCCGTTCCGGCCTTCATGCTCATCGGCTTGGGGCCCGTGTGGTCCACGCTGCTTGGACTCGCCTTGATCGCCTTCCCCGTGACTTTCTATGTCTCGAACCTGGCATCGTCGCTGCCGGCCCTGTTCCCAACATCGAGCCGCTACGGGGGCATGGGCATCTCCTACAACTTTGCCGTGGCGATCTTTGGCGGCACAGCCCCCTTCATCATGAAGGGCCTGATCACCCTCACCGGCAATGACATGATGCCGGCGTTCTACCTGATGTTCACCTCGGCCATCGGCGCCGTGGCAATCTACTTCCTGCGGGAGTCTGCCCGGAAGCCGCTGCCGGGGTCCATGCCCAGCGTGGC
>NZ_JAUNVV010000077.1:0-7589 GCF_030540645.1 Arthrobacter sp. | reverse complement strand
ACTTCCTGCGGGAGTCTGCCCGGAAGCCGCTGCCGGGGTCCATGCCCAGCGTGGCCACGATGGAGGAGGCCCGGCAGCTTGTGGCAACTCAGGATGAGAACCCGTTGCTTGACATGGATCAGCTGCCGTTCGATTCCAGCTATGAGCCGCCAACCCCCGGCACCGGCATTCCAGTCACGGTGGGCCGGCCGATGGCGGACGTCTAGGGCGTCCTGCCCACTGCGACTCCGCCTGCCATTCACTGCGACGGCGTGCCAAGCTGGCGGGGGCGTGTGGAATTTCACACGCCCCCGCCAGCTTGGCACGCCGTCGAGTTCAGCGGCCGCGGTTCCCCACCGCGGCCGCCACCTTGTCCGGGACGAAGCGACTCAGCGCCACGATGGTTGCATAGCGCTTGGATGGGATGGAGACGGCCTTGCCTGCCGCATTGTCCGCCAGACCTTCACGCACCACCGGTTCGACGTTGAGCCACATCCACGGTTTCACCCCGCCCATGTCCGCACCCATGCGCTGGTGGAATTCGGTGTGCACGAATCCAGGGCACACTGCAGTCACCTTCACGCCGTGGGGACCATACCGCAAGTTCGCCGACCGGCTAAAGTTCGTCACCCACGCCTTGGCAGCACCGTAGCTTCCCCGCGGTATGAATGATGCGACGCTTGAAACGTTGATGATCCGGCCATGACTTCGGGCCCGCATCCCGGGCAGCACGGCATGAATGAGTTCCATGGGGGTGCGTACGAGGATGCGCAACTGCGCAGCTTCCTCCTCCACAGTGTTCTTTTCGAAGGGCTTGACCATGCTGAAACCGGCATTGTTCACCAGCACAGAGACGGGCCGGGCAGGGTCCGCCAGCCGGGCACTGACGGAAGCAACGCCGTCGTCCGTGGTGAGGTCCGCGGACAGCACCTCCACTTCCACCCCAAAGTCACTGCGCAACCGCACGGCCTTGGCCTCAAGCCGTTGGGCGTCCCTAGCCACCAGCACCAGGTTGTGCTGGGATCGGCCCAGCTGCTGGGCGAACTCGGCCCCCAGCCCGGAGGTGGCCCCTGTAATCAATGCAACGTGTCGCTTCAACTAAGCCTCCTGCGGAAAGTCGGTGTATTGGGTGTACAAGTCCAGGTGGTCTGCAATGAAGCGGCGCACATAATTGCAGTGCGGGATGATGCGCTTACCTGCCGCCACCACGTCATCCAGCGCGTACCTGGCCAGCACCATCGGCAGACCGCCGTCCTCAAAACCGGGCAGGGCTTGTGAAGCGACGATATCGGTGTGCCCCGGCAGATCCTGGAACGTCATGACCACTGCCAATTCATCTGCTGCAAAAAGTTCGTACCGGTGCCGGGCATCGTTGCGCACCATCCGCACGTTGGCGTCAAAGCAGTCTGATTCCTGGCTTGTGTTCACTCTCATAAATCGAGCTTGGCACAACCGACAGGTGCTGGCAACAGCGTTCTTTAGCTGCGGTTAAGCGCCTGCCCCACCCTGCCAAAGAGCGGTGAACGGGGCACCGGAAACCACCCGGTTTTTAATGCCCTCCGTGACAAAGGCCTTCGCTGTCCGCGCGGCTTCCAAAGCGGTGGCCCCCTTGGCCAGTTCGGCGGTCACAGCGGCAGCGAGCGAACATCCAGCGCCGGAGACGGCCACCTCCCCCACCTTCGGCGCGGACAGGACCTCTAGGGTTTCCCCGTCAAAGAAAACGTCGACGGCGTCCGCGCCAGCCAGCCGCACCCCACCCTTGGCCAGCACTGCCGCACCACTGATTTCATGGATTTTGCGGGCCGCCGCCTTCAAGTCCTCAACATTGTTGATTTCCATGCCGGAAAGGGACTCGGCTTCAAAGTGGTTCGGCGTGACAAAGGTGGCCAGCGGCAGGATCTGTGCTTTCAGTGCCTTATCGGTATCAAGGGCGTGGCCAGGCTCCTGTCCTTTGCAGATCAGCACCGGGTCCAGGACCACATTCTTGAAGGCTGCTGCTTTGAGTGCAGTCTCTACCGTGCTGATAGTGGCGGGGCTGCCCAACATCCCGATCTTGACAGTCTCCAGCAGTGTCGGTGCGCCAGAAGCTGCACCGTAGGCCGCCAACGTGGCTTCCAATTGGTCGGCGATGACCTGCTGGTCCACCGGCACGAAGCGGTGGTTCCAGTTGTCCTTGGGGTCAAAGGACACGATGCAGGTCAGATTCACGATCCCGAAGACGCCAAGTTCCTGAAACGTCTTCAAATCTGCCTGAGCGCCGGCACCGCCGGTTGCTTCGGATCCGGCAATGGTCAGGGCGAGTGCAGGGGCTTTTGTTGTCATGGAGACTATCTTGCCACTTTGGCGGCCCTACCAATGTTGCTCCGCCACCGGTAGATTCTTAATTTGTGCGAGAAATTCCACTACGAAACTAAGGACAACGCCATGGACATCGATTCCACCGCTGTGGTTTTCATTGAATTCCAGAATGACTTCACCTCTGAAGGCGGGGTGCTCCATGACGCCGTCAAGGACTCCATGTCAGCCAACGGCACCTTGGACAACGCCGAAAAGGTCTTGGCAGCAGCCCGCCAAGCAGGTGCCACGGTGATCCATTCGCCCATCAGTTTCGCCCCCGGGTACAACGAAATCTCCAAACACCCCTACGGCATCCTCAAGGGCGTGGTGGACGCGACGGCATTCGTGAAGGGCGCTTGGGGAGCGGAAATCATGGACCGTTTCGCCCCGGCAGAGTCCGACATCATCATTGAAGGCAAACGCGGCCTTGACGCCTTTGGCAGCACGAACTTGGACTTTATCCTGCGCTCAAAGGGCATCAAGACGGTTGCCCTGGCGGGCTTCCTGACCAACTGCTGTGTGGAGTCCACCATGCGGACCGCCTACGAGCGTGGCTACAACGTGGTCACGCTGACGGACGCCGTGGCAGCCACCAGCGTTGAAGAGGGGGAATCCGCAGTGAAGTTCGACTACCCCATGTTCTCCACACCCACTACGTCGGCGGAGTTCATTGCAGCCCTGGCTTCGTCAGCAGACGTGGATGATTCCTCCAGGGGGTACGAGGGCGTCTCCTAGACACAAAAAAAGATCCCCTGCACCGGATACGGTGCAGGGGATCTTCTGCGACTGGTGGGCCCTGCGGGGCTCGAACCCGCGACCCACGGATTAAAAGTCCGATGCTCTACCAACTGAGCTAAAGGCCCGACCTAATGCCATCTCCTTAACAGTGAATCCACTGTGTAAAAGTTGACGCATATTAGACTACCGCACGCCGTGCACCAGAATGCAATTCAACCCCGGGGAAACCCGCAGACCACCCTTGCAGTACCCGCCTGAGCAACGGCTCACTCGACCCTGAACCACAGCCGGAGTAGTGTCGTGTCATGAACGATCAACCAGCCAGCAGCGCTCCCCGCCCGCACAAGCCAGTGCCTTTTTCGCCGGCCGACTTTGAATCGTTTGCCGGCGGCACCGATCCGGCGCGCGTGTCCGAGGCCGCACACTTGGCCGCCCGCGCGCTGGTGCACAGCGGAAGGGCCAGCAACGACCCTGAAATCACCAAAAGGCTGGTGAAACTTGCGGACCGGCAGGGGCTTGAGGCCATTGCAGAAATGTGGGCAGCCAGCCCGGCGCGCTCGCTTCCCGGGGCACTTTGGCGCCTCTACGCACTGCGAGCCGCCACATTGCAGGACCCCGAGGGCATTAGCGTCTTCTTCCGCGCAGGGCAGCAAAAAGCCCAGGTGGCCAACGCCGTCGCCGGTGTTGCCGAACCGCCGGGAGCCGAGGAAATCACGGCCATGTCCAACGCCATTCTTTCCGGCGCCTTCGACGGTGAGTTCGATGTCGCACTGGAGCGTTCGGCGGCTTTTTGCCGGGTCGTTGCCCTGGGCCAGGCCACACTTGCCGAGGAACGCGGGGCCGCCCACCCCGAACATTCAGCAGCCCTGACGAAAAAAGCCCGCCAGCTGGTCCGCACGGCCGAGGATCTTGAAGGCGCCGCAAAATCATGGCGAATGGGCGAACTGGACTAGTAAAAACAGGCTCCAGTTGACAGTCGGGGCTGGACGTACAAGACTAAAGGCGGTGTCGAACCGTGGAACCCCCGGGCTCCATTTTATAGCCGCTACGAGCGGCCTAGTGCCGAGAGGCGCTCCCGGTTCGGCACCACTTTTTTGCCCAGATCCAGACCGCATTTTTGCGCAGAAGTCCACCACAACAAAGGCCTCATTGTGAAGCTTCGACTTTTCCCCCAGGAGACTGCCGGGCTTCAGGCACTGGCTCGTATGGCGGAGCAGATTTTGGCGGGTACGCACACCCTGGCGGAACTGCTAGGGGCGGGCCGGGGCGACTTTGCCGCCCTCACCGAAACTTTGCGGCGACAGGATGCGGCATCAACTGCCGACTTTGCAGCCCTGCTGACGCGTATGCGCACAAGCTTCATCAATCCGCTTCCGCGCGAGGATCTGTACGCCCTGGGCAGGTTGTTGAATGAAACCAGTGAGATTCTCACCGGGGCCGGAGAAATCATCGAGCTGTACGCCCTCGACCGGACACCGGCCCGCATCAGCGACCAGCTTGAAATCCTCTCCCGCCAGGCAGAACTCACCACCGCCGCCATGAGAAACCTCAACGACCTGGACAGTCTTGAGGACTATTGGTTGGAGGTCCTGCGTCTGGGCAAGCGCGCCGACCACACCCACCGGGTGCTGGTTGCCGAGCTGCTTGAAGCCCACAGCCCCGCCACGTTCACTAAATACAGTACGCTGGCCGGCCAGTTCGCGGCCGCCAGCAGGCAGATGCGCGCCGTTGCCACGCAAGTAGGCAGCATCATCGTCAAGGAATCCTGAGCTTGCTGGCTTTCCTGCTCGGCGCCGTGATCGTCGCGGCGGCAATTTTCGCCTTCCTGAACGGTTTTCGCGACGCCTCGGCCGCCGTCGCACTCTCAGTTCGAAACCGCGCCCTGACGCCCACCATCGCCGTCATTCTCGCCGCCGTGTTCAATGCCCTGGGGGCCCTTGCCAGCGTGGTCTTGGCGGCCAGCTATGCCGACAAACTGTTCACCGTGCCCACTGGCCGCAGCGGCCTGGTGCTGCTCCTCGCCGCACTGATCGGTGCCAGCCTGTGGGGTATTTACCTGTGGTGGCGCGGCTTCCCGTCCTCCTCCACCCATGCACTCATCAGTGCCGTGGTGGGCGCGTCCCTGGGCTCGACGGCGTTGGGGCATCCCCCGCTGGAGGGCATCAACCTCACGCTGCTCACGCTCGTGCTCCTGCCGTTGTTGGTCTCCCCCGTGCTCGCGTTCGTGCTGGGTTTCGCCGCCGTTTACCCCACCTCCTGGGCGGCACGGAACACGGCTCCCAACATGGTCAACCGGCGCAGTCGGCAGCTGCAGTCCGTGGCGGGTGCCGCCGTCGCCTTTGGACACGGACTCCAAGACGGCCAGCGCACGACGGCGGTTGTCCTGTTCGCCCTTGTAGCCGCCGGTGCCGCCGGGGTCGGGGAAGTACCTTTGTGGGTGCCGGTGTTCACGGCTGGGATGCTCGCCGTGGGCACGCTGTTCGGCGGTTGGCGCATCTCCTACACTTTGGGGCACCGTTTGGTCAGAATGGACCCCATGCGCGGCTTTGTGGCGCAGATGGTGGCTGCGGGCCTCCTGTTTTTCGGCGCCATCGGCCTGCACATGCCACTGTCCACCACGCACACCGTCACGGCTGCCATTGTCGGAGCCGGGGCAAACCAGCGCTTCTCCGCCACGAACGGCCGGATGCTGCTGCGGATCGCCGGCGCATGGGTGGCCACACCCCTTGTCTGTGCAGGGCTCGGTGCGGTGTTCTTCCTGGCCCTGTCTCCGCTGGCGTAGCGCCTGAATCCATACTGCAGCTGATGCGGGTGTCCGCGCTCGCCACCCGCATCAGCTGCAGTAACAACCAAGGCTGGCACGATCAGACGCTTCCTGCCTTGATGATCTCCGCGTGTAGGCGCAGCAGCGGCGCCATCCTGTCTACAGGACCGCGGCCAAGTCCACATTCGGTGGCCACCCCAAACTCCGCCAGTCCGGCGGCAGCCAACGCCGGGCGGGCCGCCGCTATACGGCGCAGACCTCCCTCAGTGCCATCCTCGTGGTGCACAAGGCCAAGATACAGAGCTGTTTCGGGATGCAGTGCCAAGGCGGCCATTGGCGCGAAGTAGGCTTCGTCGTCGCGCTCGATCGGCACGGGCAACTGTAGAAAGCCGATAGGGCGTGCCACGCGCGCTGACAGGGCGTTGGCAACTGCCGTCAGGTTTCCGGCGTCGGCAGGTTCCACAAAGTGTTTCTCTGCAACATCCCCGTAGCAAAGGTGGAAACCAAGCTGCACGTGCTCAGGGACAGTTGCGGCGACCTCGGCGGCCATTGTGGTGACGGCCTCGATGATGGTCTCGGCGGGCGCCTCGGCACCGTCCGCCAAACCCTCTATGAACCAGGGGAAGGGCTTGCGAGCACCCATGGCAACCTGCTCGATGTAGGAGAACTCGGTGGCCAGGTCGATCTGGATGGCCAAGTCCTCGGCCGGGATGGCCGCTGCGATGGCGGCGATCTCCTTGCAGATCGCGGCGGCATACAACGGGTAGACGGCCGGGCGGTCGGCCGGGACCACATAGACCGAGAGCGGGGCCAGTGGGGTGGGCAGGCAGACTTGGAACCGGGCGCCTGAGGGTATGGTTCCGGCTTCACGGAGGGCCTTGAAGTCCTGGTAGCCGGCGAGCGCAGCATCTGCGTAGCCCAGCGGTCCGAACACAAGCTCTCCCGTGGGGACGGTGCCATCCAGCATCAGGGGCCGCACGTCGAAGCCCGCGAGCATGATCGGAGCTCGCGGGATGCGCTCCAGCCCGGCAACGGCGTCGAACTTTGCGCCTTGGAACAGGATCCAATGGAAGCGTTCGCCCACTTCACCGTCGGGGTAGCGCGCCACCTGGCCGGCGAGGTTTTCTGCAACTATGCGCAGCGAATCGGCTGCCGTGGGCTGGTTGATGGATCCTACGAGGTGGGCGCCGCGCACGGCTGGAAGTGAAGTCATGTTTCAAGCGTATCGCCGGGCGCTCCAGCAGCGATTTCCCGCCAGCGCCAGCCGCTGTCAGCCGAAACGGCCGGAGACGTAGTCTTCCGTGGACTTTTCCCGTGGATTGTTGAAGATGGTGGCCGTTTCGGCGAATTCAATCAGCTTTCCGGGTTTGCCGGTGCCTGCGATGTTGAAGAAGGCCGTCTTGTCGGAGACGCGGGCGGCCTGCTGCATGTTGTGGGTGACAATGACAACCGTGTATTCGTCCTTGAGCTCATTGATGAGGTCTTCGATGGCGAGCGTGGAGATGGGGTCCAGTGCGGAGCAGGGCTCATCCATCAGGATCACGTCCGGGGAGACGGCGATGGCGCGGGCAATGCACAGCCGCTGCTGCTGACCGCCGGAGAGCCCGGAACCGGGCTTCTCAAGCCGATCCTTGACCTCATTCCACAGGTTTGCCCCGCGCAGCGAACCCTCCACCAGCTCGTCGGCGTCGCTGCGTGAAATGCGGCGGTTGTTCAGCTTCACGCCGGCCAGCACGTTGTCGCGGATGCTCATGGTGGGGAACGGGTTGGG
>NZ_JAUNVV010000157.1 GCF_030540645.1 Arthrobacter sp. | reverse complement strand
AGCTGGTAGAGCGCCACGTTTACACCGTGGATGTCATCGGTTCGATCCCGGTAGGACCCACCAAAGGAAAGCCCCGTGGCATCAAGACAAACAATCTTGAAATCGCGGGGTTTTTTTGTTGTGCCCAGTGGAACCGTTGCGCTCGTGGGCCGTGCCGCCTTCGCGGGGGAACGCACACAGCGTTACTTTCGCAGGGCCGCCGTCGACTCCGGGATGACCTGCTCCAGTGCCATATCGCTAGCCTCGGACGGTTCGCCATCGAGGGTGTCTGCGTTGTTCAGGGAAGGGTCGGACCGCCGGCGAAACAAGCGCCCGAGCAAGAAAGCGGCTACGACAGACACGAGGCACCAGCATACGACGAACACGATGATCTGCCAGATCATGGGCTCTCCTGTTCAAATCGGAACTTGCCATCGCAACGAGCGTCGGCGTCGGTTTGGCCAGCGGCTGCTGACGAGGCATCATGGATACCTTCGACATTAGTTTGTGTCCTCAGTTAGTGTAGCGGTGACTGCGGCTCCGCGTCGCATATGATCACTAACGAACAGCCAGTTGTTATGGTCATACATTGAACGTTGACCCCGGAGCTTGCGGGGAAGCGGCAGCAGGGGGAAACATGAGCGGGATGTCTTTTACGGCCATCGACTTTGAAACAGCTAACAGCTACCGCGCCTCGGCTTGCGCTGTGGGCATGGCCAAGGTCCGCAACGGACGGATCGTTGAGGAGGCTTCATGGCTGATGAAGCCGCTGCCCGGCTACGATGACTTCCTGCCCGTGAACATCGGTGTTCATGGCATCACCGCCGCGCAGGTGCGCGGGCTGGACGATTGGAGCACCCTGCACCACCCCATGCTTGAGTTCATTGGGGCAGACGCCCTGGTGGGTCACAACGTCAGCTTTGAGCGTTCCGTAATTTCCAAGGCCAGTGAAGCCTGCGGCGCTGTGATGCCTGACTTTGATTACCGCTGCACGCTCAATCTGGCCCGCAAGCACTTGACGCTGCCCAAATACTCACTCTCCGACGTGGTCACCGCCTTGAGCCTGCCCTCCTTCACCCATCACGACGCCGGAGCTGACGCTGCCGCCAGTGCCCATGTGGCCCTTGAACTCGCACGGCGCACCAATGCTTCCACGCTGGACGAGCTGTGGCCAGCGATGCCGAAGACGAGGAGTGGTGGCACGCCCAGCTACTATGCCTCCGGCTACACGCGCAAGCTTGCCGATCTGCCCAAGCCGGCCCCGGACGCGAATCCCCATGGCCCCCTGTACGGACAGACGCTGGTGTTCAGCGGGGATCTGGTCGCCATGCCGCGGGCCGAGGCCCAAGATGCAGCCGCTGCCAAGGGTGCGGTGATTGCCAACTCCACCACAAAGAAGGTCACTCTTGTAGTGGATGCGACTGCTGGCTTGCCAGGTTCCGTGCCCAGTGGGAAGGTTCGTCGCGCCATGGAGCTGGCGGCTGCTGGGCAGCACATTGAAGTCATCAGTGAAGGGCGTTTCCTACGGCTGCTTGCCTTCCAATAGAAGCCTGGCATGAATGTCTGACCCCGCCGGTAGCGTTCACGCCATGAACTTTTCCTTGGCAGAAGTGGCCGTGCAGACCAACACTGAAGGGGTGCCCCTCACAGTGCACCGCAACGGCCGAGAATGGATTGTCGGCGCAGAACCATTGCGCTGGTATGAGCGGCGGCAGTGGTGGAAACAGGCGCAGCGTATGCCCAGGGGCCACGGCCGCGTTGACGTCCAGGTATGGCGTATCCAGGCCCGACTTGGCCGGAATATGCGCAGTGAGCTGGTCACCATGGAACTCGAATGTGATGCCGCGGAAGGGCGGTGGCTCATGCGGGAACCATTGAGCATGGCGGGCTGAATGTTCGTGCCGGGGGGATTGATTAAAACTGAAAGGTTCCCCGCCACAGCTATTGGGGGACGCTGTGGTGGGGAACCAGTAACAAAAATATAGCGTGTGATTCTGGAAGATGCAAACTGACATGCAGAATTTCCGGATGACTGCCAAAATGTAAAATTAACGTACTGGGAAGGTGGTCGTTGCTTATCGAGCAGGGCTCAGGCAGGCCCCCAGCTGCCCACTTAAAGTGAATGACCTTCCACTGTGGCTATTGGGGGACGCCACAGTGGAAGGTCTATGGAAAAATATACGCGCCTGTTACACAAAATACAAGGCCGGACGTTCTACCTCCTCAGGGTGGCAGAGGTGAGGCTCTGGAGCAGTGAGAGCTTTCCAACATTCACGTCCAACATGCAGTCGCAGCTGGGGAAGCAGGCATGGCACCGATAAGCTGGAAGAAATCATTATGTTTGACTCTGGAGGTACTATGTCTGCACACAATGGATCTGCACAAATTGGCGTGACCGGCCTGGCTGTTATG
>NZ_JAUNVV010000156.1 GCF_030540645.1 Arthrobacter sp. | reverse complement strand
ACTACAACTTCCCGCCGTACTCCACCGGTGAAACCGGCCGCGTGGGTTCACCCAAGCGCCGCGAAATCGGCCACGGTGCCCTGGCAGAGCGCGCCATTGTGCCCGTGCTGCCGTCGCGTGAAGAATTCCCCTACGCCATCCGCCAGGTCTCCGAGGCACTGAGCTCCAACGGCTCAACGTCCATGGGCTCCGTTTGTGCATCGACCCTGTCGCTGCTCAACGCCGGTGTGCCGTTGAAGGCTCCCGTTGCAGGCATCGCCATGGGCCTGGTCTCCGACCAGGTTAACGGCCAGACCCGCTACGCAGCCCTGACCGACATCCTCGGCGCCGAAGATGCTTTCGGCGACATGGACTTCAAGGTCGCCGGTACAGCCGAGTTCGTCACAGCCATCCAGCTGGACACGAAGCTCGACGGCATCCCGGCCTCGGTACTGGCTGCTGCCTTGAAGCAGGCCCGCGAAGCCCGCTTGCACATCCTGAGCGTGCTGACCAGCGCCATCGACGTCCCGGACGAGCTCTCCGAGTTCGCGCCCCGCGTCATCGCGGTCAAGATCCCCGTTGACAAGATCGGCGAGGTCATTGGGCCCAAGGGCAAGATGATCAACCAGATCCAGGAAGACACCGGCGCGGACATCTCCATTGAAGATGACGGCACGGTCTACATCGGTGCAACGAACGGCCCCTCAGCGGATGCCGCACGTTCAGCGATCAACGCCATCGCGAATCCTCAGATTCCCGAAATTGGCGAGCGCTACTTGGGTACGGTTGTCAAGACCACCACGTTCGGCGCATTCATCTCGCTCACCCCGGGCAAGGATGGCCTGCTGCACATCTCCGAGCTGCGCAAGCTGGCCAATGGCAAGCGCGTGGACAACGTTGATGACGTAGTGTCCGTCGGCCAGAAGATCCAGGTGGAAATCACCAAGATCGATGACCGCGGCAAGCTCTCACTCTCCCCGGTTGTTGCCGAGGAAGCAGAAGCTGCCGAGGCTGTTACCGAAGGCGCTGCTGAGTAATTCATGGCGATAACCCTTTTGCCGCTAGTCAGCACTGCCGACGGCTTGGCCTCCAACGCATCCTCACTCATCTCCGGCACGGACGGGGGCGCCGTAGTGCGCCGCTCAATCCTGCCAGGAGGCGTGCGGGTCTTGACCGAGGCCATGCCCGGGCAGCGCAGCGCGACAATTGGGTTTTGGGTTGGTGTTGGCTCTCGGGATGAACTCGAGGGCCAACACGGCTCAACCCATTTCCTTGAACACTTGCTGTTCAAGGGCACCAAGCGCCGCACCGCGTTGGAAATTGCGTCCGCCTTTGACGAGGTGGGCGGAGAATCCAACGCCGCGACGGCGAAGGAGAGCACCTGCTACTACGCAAGGGTGCTCGACACCGACCTGCCCATGGCCATCGACGTCATTGCTGACATGGTCACCTCCGCTGTGATTGATCCGGCCGAGCTGGAGCAGGAACGCGACGTCATCCTGGAAGAAATCGCCATGGATGGCGATGACCCCACGGACGTTGCCCATGAACATTTTGTGGCCGCAGTGCTCGGCGCGCACACGCTGGGCCGCCCCATTGGCGGCACCCCCGAAGCCATTAAGGCAGTGCCCCGTGAATCAGTGTGGGCGCACTACCAAAAGAACTACCGGCCTGAAACACTGGTCATTACCGCAGCCGGCGGCTTGGATCACGACGCTGTCTGCGCCAACGTCCTTGAAGCGCTGAGTACCGCAGGTTGGTCGCTGGACGCCGGAGTGGTGCCCGTGCCGCGCCGCCTCAGTACCGCCGTCGCCGTGACGGGCACCGCCGGGTTGCAGGTCATCAATCGGCAGGTGGAGCAGGCCAACATCATCCTGGGATGCCCTTCCATGCGTGCCACTGACGCCCGTCGCTTCACCATGAGCGTGCTGAACGCCATTCTGGGCGGCGGCATGTCCTCGCGCCTGTTCCAGGAGATCCGTGAGAAGCGCGGGCTGGTGTATTCCACCTACTCCTTCTCTTCCGCCTACGCGGACACCGGCTACTTTGGCATGTACGCAGGCTGTGCCCCTGCCAAAGTTGGCCAGGTTATCGGTCTGCTGAACGAGGAACTGGCCAAGCTGGCTGATGCTGGCATCACGGTTGCAGAATTGAAGAAGGCCGTCGGTCAGCTTTCCGGCGGCATTGTGATGGGGCTTGAAGACAGCAGCTCCCGCATGTCCCGGCTGGGCCGCGCAGAGCTTGTCACAGGCGAATTCCTGGACCTCGATGAATCGCTGGAACGGATCCGCAAGGTAACTGCTGCCGAAGTGCAGGCGTTGGCCCGCGAACTGGCCGACTCACCGCGCACCATCACCGTAGTGGGCCCGTTCGCCGAAACTGAGACGTTCGGACTGTAGTCCCGCGCGGGGCCG
>NZ_JAUNVV010000155.1 GCF_030540645.1 Arthrobacter sp. | reverse complement strand
CCTACCGGGATCGAACCGATGACATCCACGGTGTAAACGTGGCGCTCTACCAGCTGAGCTAAAGACCCATTTCATTGCTTCCAGTTCCAAGCTGTGTGCTTGTTGGCCGGACCAACGAGAAACTACTGTACATGATGATTTAGGGAATGCGCCAATCGAGTTTCAAGGCGTCGACCAACCAGCCCAGGCTCTCCCCCACACCTGCTTCCAATTTGATCCGGGCCAACGAATCTCCCCGTGTGGTGCCCCGGTTAATGATGACCACCGGCTTTCCGTCCTTGGCAGCCTTCTTCACAAAACGCAGCCCGCTCATGACAGTCAAAGAAGACCCTGCAACGAGCAGCATGTTGGCGGAATCCACCATGGCGTAGGACCGCTCAACCCTGTCCTTAGGCACATTTTCCCCAAAAAACACGAAGTCGGGCTTGAGCATGCCACCGCACAACGGGCATGTTGCTGGCGTAAAGGAACGGATCAGCTTCTCAGACTCCAGCTCGGCGTCGGCATCAGGAGCCACCGACACTCCTCCGGCATCGCTCACGGCATCAAGGAAGCCTGGATTCAACTCGTCCAGGAGGTTGGCAAGAAATGCCCGCGAAAAGGTGTTGTGGCATGTCATGCACACAATCTGGTCAAAACGACCATGCAAGTCCACCACGTTGCCGGCGCCTGCGCTCTCATGCAGGCGATCAACATTTTGCGTGATAATCCCACTCAACCGTCCACCACGTTCCAACGCCTCCGCAGCATAATGACCAGCATTGGGTTTGGCATGGTGCAGATGTGTCCAGCCAACATGGTTCCTTGCCCAGTAGCGTTGGCGCAGTAGGGGGTCACCCATAAATTCCTGGTAGCTCAACGGTTGCCGCGGCGGCGAATTTGGTCCACGGTAGTCAGGAATGCCGGAATCCGTGCTCAGCCCGGCTCCGGTCAGCAGCGCAGCTGAATGATCTCCCAACAGCGCTGCGATTCCTTCAAGAACTTCGATGTCGGCAGGCGCCAGCATTCCAGCTCGGGTGCTCTCACCGTTACCGGCTTCCGGCCGCTCCCAGGCGGCACGCACTAGGGCAGTCTCGCCGATGCCTGGACGCACTTTATCCATGTTCTCAGCTTCCCATCGCTAGAGCCGCGCCAACGCCTGGCGGTAGCGTGCAAGTGGGCGCGCCTGCCCTGTGGGGGTGCTGAAGGCATCAGCTATGGTCCCGTCCCCCGAGATGAGGAAGGTGCTGCGCCCAGCCATGCCGCGCACGGCATCAAAAACACCATAGGCGGCGGAAACCTCCCCATGCGGCCAAAAATCAGCCAGCAGGTCAAAGCCGTGGCCTTCTGCTTCAGAATAGGCACGCAGGGTGTATTTACTGTCCACGGAAACGGCCAGCAGGCGCACGCCCGCGGAAGTGAACTCCGCACGATGGTCCCGCAGCTCGCCAAGTTCTCCGGTGCAAATCCCGGAGAAGGCAAAGGGGTAGAAGACCAGCGCCACAGCAGTGCCCCTCAATCCGCTGAGCGAAATTGGCTCACCGAATTGATTGGGCAGTGAGAAGTCGGGGGCGCAGTCCCCCACCTGCAGGCTCTGGCGTGTGCCGGCGTCGGGCATTACTGGCGTTTGCGTGGAACCAGACGCGATGCTGCCCAGTCAGCGGAAACCCCTGCAGTGGTGGTGACATGCAACCCTGCCGTGGGTGCAGCTTCCTGGATGTCAGCTGGCGGGACGTAACCATCCCGGCCCGGCTTCGGCGTGAGGATCCATACGATCCCACCTTCATCCAAGGTTGTCAGAGAATCCACCAGGGCATCCACCAAGTCGCCATCATCCGCGCGCCACCAGAAGACGACGGCGTCAACAACGTCGTGGTCTTCCTCATCAAACATTTCCGAGCCAATCAGGCCTTCAATGCTGTCGCGCAGTTCAAAATCAACGTCGTCGTCATATCCGAGTTCCTGAATGAGATCTCCATCCTTGAACCCCAAATTGCCTGCCACCTTGGCAACAGTGCCGGCGTCGGCCTCGCTCACGTTATTCCTCCTGCATTCAACGCTTACGCGCTGGTTGTTGGTCAGTAAACCCCAGTCTAGGGGGTGAGCCCAGATTGCCTCTACTTAACGACTCACGGCGGGCGGACCCTGCACTGAACAGCCCGAATATGTGATATACATTACGCAACCTGCACGAGTTCCGCCTTTTTGGACGGCTACTCTGGCAGCAGCGGTGTTCAAGCCCTATGAGGCGCTACGCACAACGGGCACCCGCGGTCTAGAGTGAATAAACACGCCCATCGCCACAGCAATGGGCACCCCACACTGCTTTTAAGAGAGGTCGGACGTGGCTGCAGGAGATACGAACTCCCATATCCTTAGCGGGTTGACTAACCAGCTTCCTGATCGTGATCCGGAT
>NZ_JAUNVV010000076.1 GCF_030540645.1 Arthrobacter sp. | reverse complement strand
GAGCACTGTTGGTCAACGTAAACATCGTTTACAATGTTTACATGAGCACTGTAACACCTCTTGGCCGGCCCATCTCGGTGCGGCTTCCTGAAGATCTGCGTGAGCGAGTCGAAGCGCTCGCCAAAGCAACTCGGCGCAGCCTAGGCGATGTTGTGCGCGAGGTATTGGAGCGAGAACTTTCGGAATTGGAATGGGAACAGCGCATCATTGCTCGTGCTGCGGATCTTCGATCGGGCCGTGTCCATTCTGTGCCGCTTACCGTGATCGAGCGCGAGCTTGGGCTAAAAGATGCCTTGGTTGATGCCAGCATTCTGGATGAGATCGAGTGAGCTGGGAGGTCGAGCTAGCGCCCGACGCGGCGAAGTGGTTTCGGAAAGCTGACCTCCAGAATGCCCGGCATATTCGCGCCGCGCTCCGAGCGATCACCACACTCGAAAACCCCCGTGACCGAGGCAAGGCCCTCACTGGAGGGCTGTCTGGCCTGTGGAGGTATCGCGTCGGCGATTATCGAATTGTCTGCGATCTACAAGATGCACGCCTGGTCATTTTGGTGATTGATGTTGATCATCGCAGCAGTATCTATGGATGAACACGGGATTCCCGATTTACGGGGCGCTCAGTAGCCAAAGTTGGGCTCAATCGGCGGGGATCGAAGCCGCTGCAGAGGCCCGACACTACCTTGTCTCGCTCAAGGTTCCCCTCTGGAACTGCCATGGCACGACTTTCCGGCTCCCACGTGCGCCTGAATCCACTGGCCGGTATCCGACCGGCTTGCGGGACAGTTTGGCATCATCTATACGGGACGCCCCTTCGGGACGGGGTTCCAAGCTGCTTGCCCGACTGCAACTTGGTCTATGGCCAGCGGATACGGCGTGGAACTACCTCGACACCATTTCGGATTTATGAGGAGTAGCGCCAGGCCTTGCTATCGTTCCAAAGACGCCGATTCCATGTCTGGCTCTACCGACCCGTGGGAACCGAATTGTCCCGGTCGGGCGACGGACCCGGTGCAGAATTGGGGAGTCGATCAATTTTCCGAAGCGCTCGAAAAATGCTGAGAACCACAAGAACTATTCCTGCCAGAATGATCACCCCGCCCAACAACATGAGCAAAGTGTAGAGATCCGCGTGATTTCGGTATTCCGGCCGGGACAAGCGCCCTCCAATCGGCCCATACAAAAACATGCCCATTGGAATCATGATCATGCCAATCAGGAATGCCGGCGCATTACGGGTAGTTCTCATGTTGTCCTTACCCCAAAGTCTATGAAACCAACAGAATACAGCCCCAGCACCGCATAGCGTTCCCCCTATGGACACGAGATGCCGACTTCCCGTACTCAGTAAGTTGCTCAGCTAATAGGGCATTCACCTGGGGCAATATCCTTGGATCTGGCCCATGGTGGCTAGCCAGAGCCTTTCAAGTAGGCGTTGTTGAGGCCCGTTCAGCTGGCGCTTGCCTTGCGCGGAAAAGGTACACGGCCGTTCCTGCCGCCACTCCCCTGTTCCCCCGACTGGTTGCCCATGGCTCAAGCAGGAAATCCAGCTGCTGCGTCGCCGTAGGGTTGCGAGCCTGATGGCCCTGAAAAAATGAGTGACCAGCCGGGCATATGCTGGGAAACATGAACAAGAGTGCGCTTCCCTTTGCCATCCCCGGTGGCGTCAGCATCGTCCTGGGCGGGGTTGTCTCAGCAGCCAGTGCGGGCGCACCGAGCTACCTTTCAGCCTGGGCCGTCGCTTACTTGGTGCTGGTGTGCGGGGTGGCCCAGCTGGTCCTGGGGATGGGCCAGGCCAGCCTGGCCTCCAAACAGCCCACAACTCCCCTGCTCACTGTCCAGTCCGTTGCCCTGAACCTTTCGAATGCTGCCGTTCTTCTGGGCACGCTGGTTGGCGTTCCCGTTCTGAGCTATGTGGGTGCTGCCCTACTCGTCTTCGCCCTGGGACTGTTCATCCGAGGAGTCCGGGGAGTGCAGGGTACACGGGTGCAGAACGCCTGGCTGCTGTGGGGATTCCGGATCGTGGTTTTCATTTTGCTGGTCAGTGCCCCGATCGGCCTGGTCATCTCGCATCTCCGCGCCGCTTAGGCGTTGCCAAGCGCCAATCCGTGAGGCGTTCAGGGCCACGGCCGCAAAGTTCATGATGAAGCCACCATTGTTGGTCGGCACCACGTCCAGCCATTCAGACCGCGTGTAGTTTCGCGCACCCCATTGTGCCACTCCAGCTCCGCCTTGGCCGCACTTTTGGCTCGGCAGACCCAGTGCCAGGCCGACTTCCTGGCCAGTGTACGGTGCCAGTCGGTCCGGGCGGGGATATGCTGCAGGCTGTTCACAGGGACTTTTAACCGTTGTGGAACACAGTGCCTGAGGCACTTGCGGGTCCGGAAACCCTTCGGCCGGAATCCGATGGTTTGCCGTGAATTCCCCGGCGCATCCCGGAAGATTCAAGCCCTGCGGTGAAAGACGCGCCAGCCCCGGCTGGCTGGGATGAAGGCCACGGCAGCCAATGCAAGGGGAAACCACAACGCTGCCGCCCCGCTCCACCCGATTCCCAGGCCTTCACCGGTCTCGAAGGCCATCACCTTGACAAAAAAGAAGTGCGACGTGAATTCACCCCCTGCTTGAACCACCACTGCCAGCATCCCCGCCGAGTATGTGAAAAGTAATACCCAGTAGATGGCAAGCATGATCATGGCCGCCATGAAGCCAGCGGACCACAGCGGGCGCAACTGGTCGGCACCCTCGGCATAGCTTGCCGCGACAACCCGCGGTTTTCCCAGCCCCGCCAGCACTTTGGGTAGCTCATAGTTGGCGGCATCGGCATCAATGCTGTCGCGCAGGTCGGCCAGAATCCTTCTGCGGTGGCGGCCGGGAATCACCCCGTCCAAGTGCAGGTCCACCTTAAAGACGTACCAATCCCTGCCCATCGCATGCCGCAGGCCCAACTTGCGGGTGCCCCCATTGTGGACAGTGGTCATGAGATTCCCCGTTCCGAATCCTGCGATTCTGATTTCCCTGGCTTGGGTTTGTTTGCCGGTGGGAGGCAGTTCAGTGCCAGACCCCGCTCGGCCACGGCTGCAATGCTGCGCCAGTTTCGCGCAGCTTCCTGGCGCGCGCACTCCCCCGACGGCGTCAGCGCATAGTATTTTCGGGCCGGGCCGGGCCCCGAACACTGGGTGCGGCTGCTCAGCAGCCCGTCCCGTTCAAAGCGGCTCAGCACCGGATAGACTGCGCCGGTGGCAAGATCCTCCAAGCCCAGCTCCCGCAGGCGCTCGACCAGCTCATAACCGTACGACTCCCGCTCACGCAGCAGTGCCAGGACCAGCATCGGCAGAATGCCCCTCAACAACTGTGAGTCGTGCGGCCGGGAAGTGCTTTTCATACCTACTATCATTCCACAACTAATAGCTGACGAATACTGGGTGGTGGCTCTTAGCTGTTTTCTGGCCAGATCCGTTGCCAAGATCGCCCGAAACATTCACGCATGCAGGCAGCAGGGCCGTCCGACTAGTCTCCCTAGGATGCGATTTCCACCGCCTAGGAGCGTGATCTTCGCCGCACTACCGCTCATGGACGGCAATTATCTGCTTGTTTTTGTCACCGTTCGTTGTGCTGCTGGCCGCATTGGCATTAACGGGATAGTGGGAATCAGGACGCCTCCATCATGACCAATGAACAGACCTGGCTTGCTGGACATCGAGCGCCAAAGTGACCAAAACAGCGCAACAGATCTCGGAGAGGCTCGCCTATTGCCGATGGGCATTGCGTTAAACTGTGGCTTCGCGCGGGATAGGCGATGGATTTCTAGCTGGGTCGCATCACCAAGGACCACCTGAATATCGTTTGGTTCGCATTGGCGCAGGATACATCCAAGCTCCATGCAGCCAGCTGGCCAAGGGATTCCGCGACGTGACAGCGGTGCCAGGGGACCAAAAAATCGGCATGCTGCGAACAGGCATGGACCAGGACATCGCACTTATCCGTCTGGGTGCAGAGGGGAGCCCCGATTTAGATCAAGCAGAAGCTGCCTGATTGGTACTCAGCATTGGATCGAAGGCAAAAAGATCTGGATGACATCACCCTCATCCCCGGCCCTGCTCAACACCTAGGAATATTGGCCCGGAGGCCGTTCCTCTCGCCGTCCTCACCAATGGGAAACTGATCTCCGGATCATTGTGCTCAGCGTTGCGATCCGTCTACCCAGATACGGGACGACATGTTGGCACCGGCCTCCAACTGCCATCACGTTCTGCGAATCGCCATCCTGACCCCAATCACGACAAGGAGGGTAACCGCTATTCCAATCAGCACTTGAAATACTGGAGGCGGTGTCAAGCCGTCTTCATCGGGGACACTGGCGAGAAGATTGACATCCAAGTCCATCGTTCACCCGAACAAATAGTCCTGACATTGACTGTAAGTCTGACTGTTTCACTGGAGGTTCCCCTCTGGACCTGTTACATGGCTGGTTCAGCTTGGACCCGGTATGCGGTGATGGCGGTAGTGGCCATCCAGGGACCACCCCACCAGCCGCGCCAACCTAGGGGTTCCGGCTCGGTTACTGCCAGTCCTGCGGCGGCCAGATCGTTGCGGTACTCGGTGACGCGGCGGATGTCGGCAATCAGGATGCTGCCTCCCGCAACGAGTACCCGGGCGGCTTCGGTGATGGCTTGACGGCGACCGTCTCGCGTGGGGATGTTGTGGATCGCCAGGCTGGCGGTGACGAACTGGAACGTACCATCCGGATACGGCAGATGCGTCATGTCACCGGTATCAAATTGCACTCGATCAGACACGCCATTGATCTCGGCGTTTCTAACTGCGGCAGCCGCAGTGTTCCCTGACTGATCCACCGAACGCCACAAGTCGGTCCCAGTAACAGTGATTTCAGGCCAGCGAAGGGCAATCATCACGGCCACCATGCCATGCCCACAGCCAAGGTCCAGAGCCTTGCCGCCTTCGGGAAGCTCGATCATGGCGAGCAGACGATCCCAGAGGACGAACTTGCCCCTAAGTGAGGTATGCCAGTAGATGGCCGCGGATGCGGCCATCAGCACCGTGATAATCCCGAGAACAACGACCGAGAGTGGACTCAGATTCCAGAACAAGACCCCGAGAACCGTCAGGACAGCATAGACGAGGGTGAAGCCTGCCAACATCCATGGCACCCATGGTGCATCGATGCCATAGCTACCGCGTGGTTTCGCAGATGACATGCCAACCTCCACTCCTCAAGCTCTACTAAAGATAACTCTAGGGAAGGTTTCATAGCTAGAAAATCCACGCGCCTGATGGTGCACTGGGTCAGCCGACGGCGACGAGCGTCGACCAGACAACGTCGATCATACAAAGCCATTCGTCAGTCTCAGGGTAGAAGACGTCTCCCGGAAAGTGACTCCCGGGCACCGCATCCTCGGGGAGGCGCTCCAAGTTGATGCTCCACTGAGGGTGGAGCGTGGCTTGTTCGAACCAATCCTCCGCAACAAAGTTTCCGGTTCTCGTAGGGAAAGCCTTGACCAATCGACTGGCGCACCGAGATCCGCCACTGAATCCCTGCAGACAATGTCGAACGTTTCACCCGAAGCCAAGTCGCTTACGAACTTCTCGGTTACTTGAATGACTCGGGCACCATCTCTCCCCCAGAGCAATGTGTCGATCGAGCATCCAGTGAGCAGTGCCGCGAGTGCTCCGGCGCAAAGTCCACAAACAGCTCTCCGAATCGATGCCATCCGTCAAACCTGCCGTCCCACCCCTTGCCTTGTGCCTCGGCAGCCGCGACCAGGACACTTGGTTACGACGGAGGACGGACCGGTCATGCCATCAGCAATCCTCAGAGAGAACTTGCTTCTGCGAGTCGTCGTGCACGATGAGCAAATACGAATTCAGTCCCGGGGCGAGCAGGAATCCACGAGCCGGCCTCCGACCGGCCTGTGGGACAGCCAGTTCATCACCGGCTAAGAGTGCACTTGTTCATCGACCACTTTCTGGAAATTGCGGATGGCCCTCGCGAGCTGATGCGGATCACGGAGCATTGGAAGGTGTCCGCCTGTGAGGCTACGAAAAAATGTTGGTTGAAGTTTTGCTGCATACCTTTTTTGGAGGGCTATCGGCAATTCGGCGTCGTCGTTGCTGGTGACGTAGCCACGGACGGGTGCAACGATTTCGGTGCTCAGGGCGCTGGTGAAGTAGGCACGAGTTTCCGGGGTGAAATCGTGTATCAGGCGATCCACCCTTATTTGATCAACACCGGCAGCGAGCGACTTGCGGATCGATGACTCAGGAGGCCGCGTACCTGCCAGTTTCAAGATCATCGGCAGCAGCAGTCGGGTCGGGAAAGGCATTGAGGACGCGAACGAGCGGCCAGCCGTGGGGATGACAGCAGTCACTCCGAGTACTCCATGGATGCGCTCCGGAGCCAACGTCGTAACTTCTGCCGCGATCACCCCACCGGCAGAGTGGGCAACAAGGGTTAGCGGACCCGCAGGAGCGGCCTCGAGGGCAGCCTCGGCGTAGCCACTCACATCTGCGTCTTTCCTCGCTGGTCGCGGGGCAATGACGGACGTCTCCGAGAGAGCCGCGCGTGTGGCATCCCAGATCCATTCAGGGAGGCCTGCTCCGGACAAAAATAGCAGTGAGGTTGCACTCATGGGCCTCACACTATCGGGAGAGGGCGACAACCCGGTGGCGGCACTTCTTGTTGCCGTGGCCGCGTCCTAGTAAAAGTTCCCCCTGCGGCAGCTGTTGGCGAGTACCTCGATGGTGCATTAGCCCACCCTTTCCATTTTCCCAGGCGTCCGGCGAAGGGAAGGTTCATGGCCGGCCACGCCCCCCGTGCTGGCGCCAAGCACCAGGTGGGTGTCCCCGCCTGCGGCCAGTTCGACGTCATGCGTCACCAGCACCACAGCGGAACCGGACAGCGCCAAGCGAAGGTCCGTCACCAACTCCTTGGCCTCATCCTCGCCAAGGTGGGCCGTGGGTTCATCCAAAAGTACGACGCCGGCACCCGCCACGAGCGTGCGGGCCACCGACACCCGGGTCCGCTGCCCGCCGGAGAGATGGTGCCCGCCGGGGCCCACCCGTGTGCCGAGGCCTGCAGGCAGCTGCGCCAGCCACGGACCCAGTCCCACGATGGTCAATGCCTCCTCCAACTCGGTGTCCGTGGGCGGGGTTGCTGCCGGCCGGGCCAAGGCCAGGTTGGAACGCAGCGTTGAATTGAACAGGTAGGCGTCCTGCGGGCACCAGGCGATGCCGGGCAGGGTTTCCGCCGTTGCCGGGTCTCCGTTGAGCAGATAACGCCCAGTTTCAGGCTTCAGGAAGCCCAGCAAAACAGCCAGCAGCGTGGACTTCCCCGACCCCGAGGGGCCATTCACGGTCCACCAGCTCCCGCGCTGTGTACCGCCACTAACGCCGGTGAAGACGGCTGCGGATGTGTTCGGGTAGCGGGCGGTGATGTCCACCACCTCCAGTTCCTGCACAGGCTCCACGGATGCGGAGTCATCGAGGTGGGCGGACTGTCCAACGACAGTCGAGGGAGCATCAAGCAGCGGCAGCGTCCTGCCCATCAAGGCCGACAGGGCAGGCAGTGCAGAGACGGCTTCCAGATACTGCCCGAGCGGTTCGGACAAGGCAAGCATGAGCAGCGCTGCAACTGCTGCGGCGCGGGGATCCACCCCTGCCGCTATGCCCACCACCGTGACGGCAACCGCTCCCAGCGCCGTCAGGAGAGAGACGCCACCCTGCCCCAGACCATCGGACCAGGCAAGGCGTCGCAGCGGCTTGGCCACAGTCGTGTCTTCTGCGGTGAACTTCGCGGCCTGGGCGGCACCGACGCCATTGGCTCCAAGTTGCTCGGCGGCAGCAAACAGGGTGGTCACCCGGCCAGCTAGCCAGACCCTGTGCACGGCAGCGGCCGCTGCGGCACGCCGCTGTGCGGCCAACACCACCAGCGGCATGACCACAAGGCCCAGCACGCCCACCAGCACGACGATCCAGGTGACTTCGGGAACCAGCATGGCCAATGCCGTCAGGACGGCTCCATAGGAGATGATGGCGGCCGGGATGGGCACCACGGCCCGCGGCACGGCATCGCGCAACTCGTCGACGTCGGCCACGAGCGTGCCCAGAGCGCCGCCCGAGCGGGTCAGCTTACCCCAGTGCAACACTGAAGAACCCAAGGAGTCCCACAGCTTCAACCGAAGTTCGGTGGCCCAGCGGAAAACGGCGTCGTGCGTGAGCAGGCGTTCACAGTACCGCAACACCGCACGGCCAATACCGAAGGCCCGCACACCCACAATCAAGGTCATGAGGTACATCATGGGAGGCTGCTGCGCCGCCCACACTATGAGCCAACCAGAAATCCCCGACAGGGCGGCAGCGCTGAGCATCGCCAGAGCCGAGACGAGTACGCCTGCCGCAAAACGCGGAGACCGCAGCGGAAGCGCCAACAAGTGACGCCAGTGCAGGCGTGGGCGCTGAGCTTCCTCCGGACGCTCCAGCTGTGCGACGGCTGGTACCGCAGCCTGCGGGTATTCAATCACGGTGCTCTGGACAGCGGCGAATGCAGCGGCACCAAGCATGGCCGCCAGCACTGTGTCGTGCGTGGCAGCCACCACTGCCACGCTTCCATTCAGGCCGGCCAGTGCCCGGCGCACGGCCGCGGCCGAGACCGGGTCAAGGTGGGCGGTGGGTTCATCAAACAGCGCCAACTCCACGCTGGGATCCACCGCGATGCGGGCCAGTGCCCGGGCCACGGCCACGCGCCGCAGTTCGCCGGGGCTGCAATCCACCACAGTGCGCTGCGCCAAGTGTGCTGCGTTGACCTGAGCCAAGGCAGTGGTGAGTGCGTCGGCGTCGATCTCGAGCTGCTGGGGTCCGGCCGCGTACAGCTGTATCTCCTCCAGCACGGTGTCCTCGGTAAAGGCAGGATGCTGGGAAACGTATACCAGGGAATCCGGGGAACGAACCAGGAGGCTGCCATCCACCACAGCAGCGTGGTCCCCGCCAGCAGGAAGCGTACCGGCAATCGCAGCCAAAATGCTCGACTTGCCCGTTCCGCTGGGGGTCGACAGCACAAGTGCTGTGCCGGGCATGAGCACTGCAGAGAATCCGTCCACGGCAGCTTCTCCGCGCCCTGGATAATGCACCGAAAGGTCATCAATCAACAGGACTTCCCCACTGGTCCCGGCTGGAGCCTCGGTGGAGGAGGACTCTCCTGCAGGGAATTCGTCGAGGATTTCATTGACGCGGCGCAGGGCTTCCACACCGTCTTCGCTCCCGTGGTGGGCTGCGCCGACGTCGCGCAGCGGCCTGAAGCACTCCGGGGCGAGCATGAGTGCCAGCAGTCCGGCTTCCAGCGGCATCTGACCATAAACCAACCTGACGCCAATGAACACGGCCACGACAGCCACTGAAATGGTGCTGATGAGTTCCAATGCCATGGAGGACAAGAAGGCCGTACGCAAAGTTGCCATGGTGGATTTGCGGTACGCCTCGCACACGTCGGACAAGGCCTTGCGCTGGGCCGACGCGCGGCGCAAACCCACCAGGACAGGCAGGCCGCGGGCTAGTTCGAGTAGATGGTTTGAAAGCCGGTCCAAACCGCGGGCGGCCCTTTCCACCCGCTCCTGGGTGTGGAAGCCGATTAGGATCATGAACACCGGAACCAGCGGTACCGTCAGGACCACGATGAGGGCGCTGACCCAGTCGGAAATAAGGATTTGCAGCCCAATCATCAACGGCAGCACGGCACAAGTCACGAGGGCTGGCAGATACGCACTGAAGTAGTTGTCAAGGCCGTCGAGGCCACGGCTGGCGAGCATACCCTCGGCCCCCACACCGCCACCGCTTGCAGTTGTCCTCCCCCTCGCACTGTTGCGCCCGGCGAGTCGGTGCGCCACCAATTTGCCGCGCAGTTCCTCCTTGGCGCCGAGCGCTGCGCGCCTGGCCAAAATGGCCTGGCCCCACACCGCAGCACCCAGCAACACCGACCCGGCACTCCCCTGAACCAGCAATTTGGCAGGGTCAAGGGCTGCACCTGACGCCCACTGTCCCAGGGCGTGGGCCAGTGCGCCCATCAACAGGACCAAGGCCACAGCCTTGACGGCGGCCAATCCGGCCAGTGCGGCCAGTGCCACTCGTGTCGACTTGCCAGCAGGGAGTGCGGGGCGGGGGCTCATGCTAGGCCTTGACTCCTTCACTCACGAGAGGTTTCTCCACGTCCGACGCGAGTGCGATAGCCGGGGCAAAATCCACCGGTTCAGGCAGGTGTGCAACTGAGATGCGCTTGCGGAAGATCCAATATGTCCATGCCTGGTAGGCAAGGACCAGCGGAACACCAATGGCCGCCACGATTGACATCAGACCCAGCGTGTAGTTCGAGGAGGAAGCATTCTCCACGGTCAGGTTCCACAATGGATCCAGTGTTGAGGGCAGCACTACCGGGTAGACGGCGCTGAAGATCGCGGCGCTGCCAGCCAAAAGGAACACACCCATGCCCAAGAAGCTGAAGCCCTCCCGATCGGCACGGTTCGCCAGCCACGCAGCCACGGCAGCGGCCACGGCGCCGGCAATGAGAATCCAACTGAACCATTTGCCGTGTTGCACGGCAACGGTGATGACCCACAGTGCCAGCGGCAGCAGTCCCACAGGCATCCAGCGCCGGACAAGGCGGCGGGCACGGTGGCGGACGTCGCCGTCGGTCTTCAGGGCCACAAACGCCGCTGCGTGGATCAGTGCGAACCCGACCACGGCCAGACCGCCCAGCACCGCATACCACGTGAACCACGCAAAGGGTCCCCCTACCCTGTCGCCGTTGGCATTGAGCGGCAGGCCGGTGGTGGTCAATGCGAGCATGGCCCCGATGCCGAAGGCAGCCACAAACGACCCCAGTGCAATGGCCCAATCCCACGTCTTGCGCCACGCATCGGAATGCACCTTGCCACGGTATTCAAAGGCCACTGCGCGGAAGATGAGCGCCAAAAGTACAAAGACGAGCGGGATGTACAGGGCGGAAAACAACGACGCGTACCAGAACGGAAAGGCAGCAAACGTTGCGCCGCCCGCGGTCAACAGCCACACTTCGTTCCCGTCCCACACGGGGCCGACGGTGTTGAGCAGGAGGCGGCGTTCCTTTTCATCGCGGGCGAAGGTTTTCATGAGCATGCCCACGCCCAGGTCAAACCCTTCCAGGAAGAGATAGCCGATCCACAGCACGGCAATCAGAATGAACCATAAAGTAGGCAGAAAATCCATCATTTGTCCTTTATTTCCAGCAGATTGTCAGTACGCAAACGCAAGCACATCGTCGTCTGGCCCCCCGCCCGGGGCGCTGCCGCCGTCGTTCTTCCCGCCGGAATCCTGACGGGTCGAATCGAGCTCAGGCATGGCGGAGACCACGCCGCCGCGGATGTACTTCGTCAACAGGACAACCTCCACCACCAACAACACGGCATAGACCGAGGTCAGGGACACCAGGGAGAAGATCATCTCCCCTGCCGAAACTCCGGGGGAAACAGCTGCCGCGGTGAACATGAAGACCTGGTCCACACCGCTCATGGACGGGTTCGGGGCCACGACGAAGGGCTGGCGGCCCATCTCGGTGAAGATCCACCCGGCAGCATTGGCACCGAAGGGGGCAAGAATGCCAATGAGCGCAAGCCTCATCAGGGGTTTGGAACGCGGCACCGTGCCCTTGCGTGTCACCCATAGGGCAACCGCTGCAGCCGCGGCAGCCAGTCCGCCAAAGCCGATCATCATGCGGAAGCCCCAATACGTGACGGGCATGATCGGAACGTAGTTGATTTCCTGGCCTGCGCGATCACCATAGATCGGGTTGTCGGGCAGGTGAGTGCCAAATTTGGCTTGGTACTCGGGGACCAGGGTGTTTACGCCCTTGATCTCGGTGGTGAAGTCGTTGTGCGCCAGGAAGGAGAGCAGACCGGGCAGTTCCATGACCGCCACCACATCTGAACAATCGCGGCTGCCGACGTCGCCGATGGATAGGACGGAAAAACTCGTCCCGTCGTGACAGGCTGCCTCAGCGGCCGCCATCTTCATGGGCTGCTGCTCAAACATCAGCTTGCCGGACAAGTCGCCGGACACAGCGGATCCGGAGAAGGCGATCATGGCCACCACTGCGCCGATGCGCAGGGATTTGATCCACACTGCGTGATCTTTCTTGTCACGGCCGGCAATGGTGGCGGATTCGCCCACCACAACACGCCCAGTGGCATCCACAGTGTCAATCCCGTCCTTGCGGCGGCGCCACAACTGGTACCAGGAAATGCCCAGCAGGAAGCCGCCGGCAACTGCCAGGGCACCTGTGATGGTATGGAAGAACGCCACGATCGCAGTGTTGTTGGTGAAGACGGCCCAAGCATCCACCATTTGCGGATAGCCGTCGATCATCTCCACGCCCACCGGATGCTGCATCCAGGAGTTGGCTACAAGAATGAAGTATGCGGAGACGATCGAACCCGCCACGGCGATCCACAAGCAGGCGAGGTGGATCCGTGGCGGCAATTTCTTCCAACCGAAGATCCACAAGCCCAGGAACGTGGATTCCACGAAGAACGCCAACAACGCCTCCATGGCCAGCGGGGCACCAAAGACATCACCCACAAAGCGGCTGTACTGGCTCCACGCCATGCCGAACTGGAACTCCTGAACGATGCCCGTGGCCACACCCATGATGAAGTTGATGAGGAACAGCTTGCCCCAGAACTTGGTCATGCGCAGGTACTCTTCCTTACCTGTCTGGAGCCAACGCGTCTGCAAGATGGCTACAAGGGTGCCAAGTCCGATCGTCAGCGGCACCATCAAGAAGTGGTACACGGTCACGATCCCGAATTGCCACCTGGCAATCTCCAGAGCTTCCACTACTTATCCCTCGTTCATGTAAATGTATGGGCCGTTGAGTTACACCGTGCAAACGTTTTTCTACACTTCGTAGAACTTCCATTTCTACCCTGTGTAGAAGTTTGTTGTCAAAAGCTGTACATTTAACACAGGTGGCGTGTGTGACCCGTCACCGCTGAAAGCTCAGACACAAAATTAAGGATGTAGATGGCAACGCTTGGAGATCTCGAGAGGGCGGTCATGGACTTGCTGTGGGAACATCAGGAAGCCATTACTGCCAACACATTGCGCGACCTGCTTTCTCAGCGCCCCTCAGGCACCAACTCAGCTGAAGCCCGCCCACTCGCCGTCACAACCGTCCTGACGGTATTGTCCCGGCTGGAGAAGAAGGGCCTCGTTGAGCGCGAACGCTCCACTCGCCCGCACCGCTACTGCGCCGTGACAAGTAGGGAAGACCACACGGCGGAACTCATGCTTGAAGTGCTGGGCTCGGCTCCCGACCGCGAAGCAGTTTTGGCGCGGTTCATTGGAACTGTCAGCTCCGGTGAAGCAGAGACGTTGCGGAAGCTACTGGGACGCTAACAACCTCGGCCGCCAACGTCAAAGCCAGAGCCTGGGCTTCCCTTGTCAATGCACGGCTGCCCAGACACGGTAAGTTGTAGAACATGTTTTGGACCTCTTGGTTCCTTGCCGCCTTGGCACTCGTCTTGGCTTGGCCGGTCCCCGTATTTCTTGCCCGTGCAGCTTGGCCTGCACGGGCCCCTTCCGCTGCCATGGTGCTGTGGCAGTCCATAGCGCTGGCCGGTGGCCTCTCCATGATTGGAGCTATGCTCTGTTATGGCTTGGTGCCGTTGGGTGACAACCTTGGCCAAGGCCTCCACGCGTTGATGCAAATTGTTGTTGGCCGGGCATCCCTTGACACGCTGGGTCTTATCCACGCCTTCGCCCTCAGTGCTGCCGCACTGCTCTCGGCTCACCTGATCTTCACTCTATGGCTGACGTTTTTTAGGATCGAACGTCAACGCCGACGCCACCGCGACCTACTCAACATCCTCAGCTCCCCCTCCGATGACAGGCCCGGCACACTGGTCATCAACCATCAGGTACCCGTGGCCTATTGCCTGCCTGGCGGCTCACGCTCCGTCACAGTCCTCTCCGACGGGCTGCTGGACTTACTGAGCCCAGAGGAATTGCGTGCGGTATTGATACACGAACAAACCCATCTGACACAGCGCCATCATCTGCTGTTGTGGGCATTTTCGGCGTGGCGTTCGGCCTTGCCGTGGTTGCCGACGTCAAAGTTGGCCCAGCAGGCTGTGTCCTCGCTGATTGAAATCATGGCGGATGAAGTCGCCCTGCGTTCTGTGAGCAAGTCCACCCTTGTCACGGCCATCGCCTTGGTGGCCAGTGGGTCCGCGCAGTTACCGGCAGATACCCTCATTGGCGACAATGCACAGAAGATCGACACCCCGGCAACCACCTCCGCCAGGTTGAGCAGATTACTGGCCCCCACACCCGCCTTGGCGGCAGGCGCACAGCTTCTTATTGTTGCCGGGGCGTTGCTGCTCCTGGCCGTCCCGACGGCATTGCTGCTCGTGCCCGGCATTCTGCCCTGAGTTCAGGCAGACCCGAACCAGGGCAGGACCGGGGCAGGAGCGGCGGAAGTGCACGTGGGTACAGGCACCGGAAAACGACACCATGCCCCGCCCCGGTTGTGAGCAGCAGGTTCTCCCGCCGACGGTCCGTTGGTACCGTCATCCCATGAGAGTCGTGGTGGTGGGTGCCGGGATCGGTGGGCTTGCGTGCGCCCAAGGCCTGGTACAGCGTGGACTTGACGTCCAGGTAGCGGAGCGGGACGCTGGCCTTGCCATGACGGGCGGTTACAAATTGCACCTTGGGGTCCCGGCAGCTCTTCGGGGCCGGCGACTACCGCAGGCACGAGGGTCATCCCCAGGGCTGGAGGGTTGAGGGCGAAACCGTTGTCGTCGAACTTGACAACGGCACCGAGGTTGAGGCGGACGTGCTCGTGATCGCTGACGGTGCGGGCTCAAAACTGGCGGAGCAGTTGGCAGGTCGCCCAACGTCATTCCAGTGCGGATTAACCGGGGTTGCCGGACGCACCCTGTGGAGCAGTCTCCCGGACAGCACGACTGCTCTTCCAGGCGGGGAGCCTTTGCTCGCGATCGGTCCTGGCGGTACCGGCCTCTTCTCGGCGGCGCACGATCCCGCCGGACGTGCTGCAATCTACACAACACATCCACTTGCCAGTGCTGCGGCCCGGTGGCAATCTGGGGGCTGATCGCCGTAGAGCAGGCACTGCCACCTGATCCTGAACGGCTCACCCACGCCGCACTGGTGGACGCCTGTAGGTGATGCTGTCCATGCCATGCCGCCCACGGGAGGAAAGGGTGCAGCCACCGCAACCATTGACGCAGACGTCCTGACTGAGCGGCCTCACACAACTGAGTGCGGGGAAGCCACCCTGGTGGTGGCCGTTCATGACTACGAAAACGACCTACGCACTCGAGCGGCTCCTGTGTTCGCCGTCGGAACGGCCGCGGCACGCACGGCAGCACTCAAACGGCGCCGATAACGTGCCCTCCACCGTTGGATGGCGTAGCTCCCAGTACCTGGGTCAGGCGTCGATGCGGTCCTGGTCCAGTAGGTCACTGCCAGCCACAATGAATTCCTTGCGCGGAGCCACCTCTGATCCCATCAGCAACTCAAACGTGTGCTCGGCACGGTCGGCATCCGCGGTGGTGACGCGGCGCAGCATCCGGTGGCGCGGGTCCATCGTGGTTTCGGCCAACTGGTCGGCATCCATCTCCCCCAGACCCTTATAGCGCTGAATCGGTTTTTTATACTGCTTCTTTGACTTCTCCAGCTTCGCCAGCAGCGCATGCAACTCATTCTCCGAATACGTGTACACCATCTCATTCGGCTTGGAGCCGGCATTGATGACCTCTACTCGATGGAGCGGCGGAACGGCTGCATAGACGTTGCCTGCGTCAATCATGGGCCGCATGTAGCGGAAGAACAACGTCAGTAGCAGCGTGCGGATGTGGGCACCGTCCACGTCGGCGTCGGTCATGAGGATCACCTTGCCGTACCTAGCCGACTCGAGATCGAAGCTGCGCCCCGACCCGGCACCCACCACCTGGATGAGAGCAGCACACTCCGCATTGGCCAACATGTCTCCCACTGATGCCTTTTGCACGTTGAGGATCTTGCCACGGATCGGAAGCAGGGCTTGGAAGTCGGAGGAGCGGGCGCGCCGGGCTGTGCCCAAGGCGCTGTCACCTTCGACGATAAACAGTTCCGTCTCTGCAATGTCGTTGCTGCGACAATCAGCCAGCTTCGTGGGCAGTGATGACGATTCCAGCGCCGTCTTGCGGCGCTGGGTTTCCTTGTGTACCCGCGCTGAAATACGCGACTTCATTTCCGAGACGACCTTTTCCAGCAAGGTGGCAGCCTGGATCTTGTCCCCGCGCGCAGTGGATTCCAACTTGGCCTTGAGTTCCTTCTCCACGACCTTCGCCACGATGTTCTTCACAGCTGGGGTACCAAGAATTTCCTTTGTCTGACCCTCGAATTGCGGCTCGGCCAGACGAACCGTCAGCACAGCCGTCAGCCCGGCCATGACGTCGTCCTTCTCGATCTTGTCATTGCCGGCTTTGAGCTTGCGGGCGTTGGCTTCAATAACCTTACGGAACGTTTTCAGCAGGGCCTGCTCGAACCCTTCCTGATGCCGGCCACCCTTGGGTGTGGCAATGATGTTGACGAAGCTGCGCATGGTCGTGTCGTAGCCGATCCCCCAACGCAACGCGATGTCCACTTCACAGTCACGTTCCACTGCCGTGCTTTCCAAGTGGCCCTGCCCGTTCAGGACGGGAACTGTCTCGGTGAAGGTGCCATGGCCCTGGAGCCGCCAAATGTCTGTGACTGCACCGCCGACGGAAAGAAAGTCCACAAATTCGGAGATGCCGCCGTCGTGGTGGAACAGTTGCTCATGAGTGGCGAATTCACCGGGGGTTCCAGCCAGGCGCCGCTCATCCACGACCTTGATTTTGAGCCCGGGGACAAGGAACGATGTTTGGCGCGCACGGGAAACTAGTTCGTCATAGGAGAACTTTGCGTCCTTGGTAAAGATTTGCGGATCAGCCCAGTATCGAATGCGGGTGCCCGTCACCCCACGCTTGGTGCTGCCGACAACGTCAAGGCTGGATGCCTCGGTGAAGGGTGCGAACTCAACTGTTGGGCTCAGGGTCCGCCCGACATCCTTGAAATGGCCGGGCTCACCGCGGCGAAAGCTCATCTGGTATGTTTTGCCTCCGCGGTCCACTTGGGCATCCATGCGTGCGGACAGGGCGTTGACAACACTGGCACCCACGCCGTGCAGACCTCCGGAGGCCGCGTAGGAGCCGCCACCGAATTTGCCGCCGGCGTGAAGCTTCGTCAGCACCACTTCCACACCGGACAGCCCGGTTTTGGGTTCCACGTCCACGGGGATGCCACGGCCGTCATCGTGCACCTCGACGGAGCCGTCTTTGTGCAAGATGACGGAGATGTTTTGTCCGTACCCGGCCAGGGCCTCGTCCACGGAGTTGTCAATGATCTCCCACAGGCAGTGCATCAGCCCCCGGGAGTCAGTGGAGCCAATGTACATGCCGGGCCGCTTGCGGACGGCCTCCAGACCCTCCAGCACGGAGAGGTGGCGGGCACTGTAATCGGAACTCTGGCGTGCCACGTGGACGTACTCCTTCAAGAAAGTTATTGGCCGGTTACTACCAAGGTTAATGGTTGTGGCGACTTTTTTCGGACAGGCTCCGCGCTCTTGTCCCCCCACGTGGCGGATACGCGGTTAGCGAAAGTCGGCCCCGTCATGGAAGTAAGTGGGACCAATGGTGGTTGTATAAAGTACAAGAGAACTTATGAAGGAGGCCATCATGACCACCACGACCGTTACCAGCCCCCAGCTGACTACCCTTGATCGCTGCGACCGCTGCGGCGCCCAAGCCTATGTCCGTGTGGTTTTGGAATCCTCCGGAGGAGAACTGCTTTTCTGTGGCCACCATGCTCGCGCAGTGGAATCCACTCTGAAGCCGCTGGCCTCCGAATGGTACGACGAGACAAGCCGTTTGCATGACAAGGATCCGCTGCCCGTCGACTAATGCCTCCAGCCGACACAAACAGCTGCAAGTGAAGGGCCCTGGAAATCCAGGGCCCTTCACTTGTTTAAAACTGGCCACGGCTCAGGACCCAACGCATTGGGGCCCCTGCGCCCGAGGGACCCAATCAATGACTCGCTAGCGAGTCATTGATTGGGAGGGCGTAGGGACTAGTCCAGGTAGTCCCGCAGCACCTGTGATCGCGAAGGATGGCGCAGCTTGGAC
>NZ_JAUNVV010000075.1 GCF_030540645.1 Arthrobacter sp. | reverse complement strand
TGCTTCCACTGCGCGGCAAAGAGTTTCTGCGAGCGCGAGCCGATCACACCGGCAATGACGGCAGAAAGCGGCAGTGCAATCAACGCGATCAGGGCCAGCTGCCACGACACGATGAACATCATGACGCCAATGCCCAAAACCGTCAGTGCCGACTGCACCAGCTGCGAGAATGCCTGCTGGAGGGCGGCCTGGATGTTGTCGACGTCGTTTGTCACCCGGGACATCAAGTCACCGCGCTGGCGGGTGTCAAAGTAGCCCAGCGGCAGGCGGTTGAGTTTACGTTCAATGTCTTCACGCAGCTTGTAAACAACCCTCATGACGAGGGCGTTGAGCAGATAGCCTTGCAACCACACAAGTGTCGAGGCCACCATGTACAGAACCAGCACTATGACAATGAGCCGGCTCAGTTCAACGAAGTCGATGCCTGCGCCGGGGACCATGTTGGCTTTGGCGAGCATGTCGGCAAACTGTTCGTTGCCGGCAGCCCGCTGCGCGGCGACCAACGTCTCCAGCGGAACACCTTGGGGCAGCTGGGAGCCAATCACCCCATTGAAGATGACGTCCATCGCCGCACCCAGAATTTTCGGGGCAATGACGGTCATGACCACTGATACCGTCACCAGGACCACAACCAGTGAGAACTGGGCACTTTCAGGTCGCAGCAGGCCCACCAACCGCTTGACTGAGGGCCAAAAGTGTTCGGCTTTTTTGGCAGGAGTTCCGCCGAACATGTCCCCATCAGCCTCAGTGGGAGTGTATTCAGGGACAAGTTCTTCCAGTGCCTGCGCCTCTGCATCACGTTCAGCAGTTTCTTTGGACCCGGCCGTGCTGGACGCCGCCGTGCTGGATTCCGCTTTGTTTTTACGCATCATTACCCCACACCCTCAACACTGAGCTGGGATTCAACAATTTCCCGGTAGGTGGCGTTGCTTTCAAGAAGTTCCTCATGTGTTCCGGCACCCACCACTTCACCGCCGTCCAGCACAATGATGTGGTCCGCTTCCCGGATGGTGGAGACGCGCTGGGCCACGATGATGACGGTTGCTCCCGTAGTGGCCTCAGCAAGGGATTCACGCAGCCGCTGGTCGGTGGCGACATCGAGGGCTGAGAAGGAATCGTCAAACAAGTAGATGCGTGGACGCGCAGCCAAGGCCCGCGCAATGCAGAGGCGCTGACGCTGGCCTCCTGAGACATTGATCCCTCCCTGCGCAATGGGAGTGTTCAACCGGTGGGGTTTGCCGTCTACAAAGTCTTTGGCCTGAGCCACTCGCAAGGCCTCCCACAACTCGTCGTCACCGGCGTCGGGGCGGCCGAACTTCAGGTTGCTGGCGATTGTGCCGGAGAATAGGTAGGGCTTTTGCGGCACGAGTCCCACGAGTTCCGCCATTTGGGAGCGGCTCAATTCGCTGACCTCCACCCCTCCGATGCGCACCGTTCCGGCCTGCGGATCAAAAAGTCGCGGGATCAGGTTCAACAGCGTGGACTTGCCGGAACCCGTGGAGCCGACAATCGCCGTCGTCTGTCCCTCGCGTGCGGTGAAGCTGACGTTGTTCAACACCGGGCGCTCAGCACCGGGGTAGCCAAAGGAAACAGCGGAAAATTCAACTTCGTGGCGCTCCGGCTGATCCGTCCCGGCCGGCACGGCCAAGCTGGGTTCGGCACTGAACACCTCATCGAGGCGTTCAGCGGAAATCGCTGCCCGCGGAATCATCATGACCATGAACACGCCCATCATCACGGCAACGAGTATTTGCAGCAGATATTGCAGGAATGCGGTCAACGAACCGATCTGCATTTGACCAGCGTCCACCCGGTGCCCGCCAAACCAGAGCACGGCGGCGGTGGCCAGGTGCAGGATCATCATGATCACCGGGAACATCAGTACAAACAGGTTGCCCACCCTGACCGAGACCTTCGTCAGGGCGAGGTTGGCATCCCGGTAGCGTCCGGCTTCATAGTCTTCCCGCACAAACGCCCGAATGACACGGATACCGGTAATTTGTTCGCGCAGCACACAGTTGACGGTGTCGATCCGGTCCTGCATTTCGCGAAACAGCGGCAGCAGCTTCACCACGAGAAATCCCACCACCGCGAAAAGCAGCGGCACCGACACCCAGACGAGCCATGACAGCCCCACGTCCTCTCGCAGGGCCATGATGATCCCACCGATGCACATGATGGGTGTGGAAACCATGAAGTTCAGCGCCATCAGCAGCAGCATCTGCACTTGCTGGACATCATTGGTGTTGCGGGTGATCAGCGTCGCCGTGCCAAAGCGGCTCACATCCAAAGCGCCCAAGGCGTTGACCCGGTAGTACACTTCACGGCGCAGATCGCGCCCGATCGCCATGGCCGTCCGCGCCCCAAAGTAGATCCCGCCGATGGCGCTCATCACTTGGATGAAGCACACCACCACCATGGTCACTCCGGTTGACCAGATGAAGTCGGTGTCACCCTTTGCAATGCCCTCGTCGATGATCCTGGCATTGAGCGTAGGCAAGTACAGCGCCGCAATGGTGGAGATCAATTGCAATACAAGTACTGCTGCGATCCATGCTTTGTACGGCTTTGCATGGCTGATGGAGAGCCGAAGGAGTTTCAATGCGAGATTCGATTCGAATATATATTTGAAGGATGGCGTAACGAACATTAAACATGTTCAGCACACCATGCACAAGAAATACTTTCCCTGCCCCACGAACAACGGCGGCGTGGATGGGCCCACGCACCCGAGGGACCCGCCGCGAGGGACGAGCGGTGGGAGGGCGCGGGGATTAGTTCAGCGGGCCGGTGGCCTTTTCCGCTGCGGCCCGGATGGCGCCGGAACCGACCAGCTGGTCCGCCTCCTCCAGCTCCGGGGAGAGGAACCTGTCAGCTCCGGGCCCGGGCACCGTTTGGCGAAGCAGCTCAATCACGGCGGCGCCTGCCGGGCCCGGGACCAGTACGCCGTCGGACATGGCAGTGCGCATGTCAATGGCGCGGGCGGCTGCGACGAGCTCAATGGCCAGCACGCGGCGCAGATTCTCCACGGAGCGGCGCAGCTTGCGTGCGGCGTGCCAGCCCATGGAGACGTGGTCCTCCTGCATGGCGGAGCTGGGGATGGAGTCCACAGAGGCGGGCACGGCCAGTCGCTTGGAGTCGGAGACCAGCCCGGCCTGCGTGTACTGGGCGATCATGAGGCCCGAATCCACGCCGGGGTCCCCCGCAAGGAAGGCGGGCAGGCCCTGTGAGCGGGCGGGGTCGAGCATGCGGTCGGTGCGGCGCTCGGCCATCGAGGCGACGTCGGCTGCAACAATGGCGAGGAAGTCCAGCACGTAGGCCACGGGGGCGCCGTGGAAGTTCCCGTTCGAGGACACACGGCCGTCCGGCAAGACCACGGGGTTGTCAATGGCGGCGGCCAGCTCGCGGGTGGCAACCATGAGCGCGTGGTCCACGGTGTCGCGCGCCGCCCCGGCCACTTGTGGGGCGCAGCGCAGCGAGTAGGCGTCCTGCACGCGGGAATCCCCCACCCGGTGCGAGGCCACGATGGGCGAATTCGCCAGTACGCGCAGCATGTTATCCGCGCTGACAGCTTGGCCGGGGTGCGGGCGCAGTTGCATGTGCAGCTCGGGCACAAACACCTGGTCAGTGCCCAGCAGCCCCTCGACACTGAGCGCTGCGGTGATGTCCGCAGTGGTGAGCAGCAGCTTCAAATCGGCGATGGCCATCAGCAGCATACCGAGCATTCCGTCGGTGCCGTTGACGAGCGCGAGGCCCTCCTTTTCCGCCAGTTCCACGGGTTCGATGCCCGCCTCGGCCAGTAGTTCGGAGACGGGCCGGGTGCCCTTGCTGCCAAAAAGCGTGCCGTCGGGCCCTGCCGCCTCGCCCTCACCCATGAGCACCAGCGCGCAGTGCGAGAGCGGGGCCAGGTCGCCGGAACAGCCGAGCGAGCCGAATTCACGCACTACAGGAGTGATGCCCGCATTGAGCACGTCCACCATGGTTTGCAGCACCACGGGGCGCACACCAGTGCGGCCGCTCGCGAGCGTCTTGGCGCGCAGGAACATGAGCGCGCGGACCACTTCGCGCTCCACGGCCGGGCCCATGCCGGCTGAGTGGCTGCGGATGAGCGACTTCTGCAGCTGCGTGCGCTTGCCCTCGGGGATGTGCCGGTTGGCCAGGGCGCCGAAACCGGTCGAAATGCCGTAGGCGGGTGTTTCGGAGTGTGCCAGTTTGTCAATGTGTGCCCTGACGCGTGCGACGCCGGCCAGCGCCTCGTCGCTGATCACCACCTTCGCATCATGGCGGGCGGCGGCGAGGACGTCTTCGAATGTGACGCCGGAGGAGGAGAGGAGAACTGTGTGGGGCAAAACGGCGGCGGCCATGACGGGTTCCTTTGTGGTTCGGTTGCTTGATTGCAACTATCCACGGTTTACCGTCGCCGCACCTCCTCATTTTGTGCCCGGGTGTCCGGCATCCCAGACCACCATATTTGCACATCAAACGGACGTGCGTACGGCCGCACTCTGCTCCGGGGGCTGATATGGTCCCAGGACCCCGCTATAGCAGGGTCCTGGGACCATATCAGCCCCCGTCTTCGCGCCAGTGGCGTATCAGCCGTCGCGGCGACCATAAATACGCCCCGACAGCTCTCCGGCCACCTTCTTCACCCGTTCAGCAAGGTCCGGCCACTGGTCGCCAGGTACCTTCTCAGCGAGGAACGTCACCGCCACTGCCGCAACAGGCCAGCCCAAGTGGTCAGGCACGGCGACCGCCACGGAGGCCAAGCCGTCCGTGACCTCTCCGTTCTCGGTGGCATATCCGCGCAGCCGCACCTGATCGAGGTGCGCGGACAGGGTGGAATACTTCACGATGGGGTTCGGGGCTTCAGTGCGCAAGGAGAACGCTGCCGTGTTGGGGTACAGCGCGCGGACCTGCGACTTGGGCAGCGCCGCCAAAATGGCCCGCCCGCTTGCCGTGAGATGGCTGGGCAGCCGCACGCCAACGTCCGTCACAAGGGATGGCCGGTTCTTGGCGCGTTCTTCCACAATGTAAAGGACATCGCGCCCGTGCAGCACAGCCAGGTGCGCGCTTTGCCCAATTTTGTCCACGAGCGCTGCCAGCAACGGCCGGCCCAAACGGGACAGGGGTTCCTGCCGGGAGTAGGCGCTGCTCAGCTCAAAGGCGGCAATTCCCAATCCATAGCGTTGTTCCTCATCCAGGTGCATGACGAAGCCGCTCTGCTCCATGACCCCCAGCAAGTGGTAGACGCTGGAGCGCGGCAGTTCCAGCGTGGTGGCGATGGTCGACGCGGCCAACGGTCCCCGCTTCGAAGACAACAGCTTCAAAATGCGCAGTGTGTTCTCCGCAGCCGGTACTTTCGACGGTGTGCGTTCTATGTTTGGCATGGCTCCCTTGGCATTGGACTGAAATCGCGTTCAGTCTTTGCACAATATAGAATATTGCCGTCTGAAATCCCAGATTCTAAACATAATATGGGCACTTTTGCGCCAAAATCAGGTGCTGGAGTGAGCCCCGCGACGGGAAATGGGCTGGCGGCAGGCCATTTCCGACAGCCCGCAATGTAAGAAAGCTCACGCATGAACTCCAAGGGATCCGTCCTGACCCGCGGCTTGAATGCCCGCCACATCCGTTTCATGGCGCTCGGTTCGGCCATCGGCACAGGTCTGTTTTATGGTTCCTCCAGCGCCATTCAAAAGGCGGGCCCGGCAGTTTTACTCGCTTACATCATTGCCGGCGCGGCGGTTTTCATGGTGATGCGGGCCCTGGGCGAATTGGCTGTCCGCCACCCCGTCTCGGGCTCCTTTGGACAGTATGCAAGCCGCTACCTCGGCCCGCTGGCCGGGTTCGTCACCGGCTGGACCTACGTTTTCGAAATGGCGATTGTGGCCATTGCCGATGTGACGGCCTTCAGCATCTACATGGGCTTTTGGTTCCATGACGTCCCACGCTGGATCTGGGTGCTGGCCATCATCTTCTTCCTGGCCGCCCTCAACCTGCTCAGCGTGAAGGTATTCGGCGAGCTGGAATTCTGGTTCTCCCTTGTCAAGGTTTCGGCCATCATCGCCATGATCGCCGGAGGCGCAGCCATCATTGTGTTCGGCTTCCAGTTCGACGGCGGCCAATCCGTTCCAGGGCTGGGGAACCTGGTGGCGCACGGCGGCTTCATGCCCAACGGTTGGACCGGGCTGCTGGCGGCCTTTGCCGTGGTGATGTTCGCCTTTGGCGGCATTGAAACCATTGGCGTGACAGCTGGCGAAGCTGCGGATCCCGGCAAGAGCATCCCGGCGGCCGTGAACACGGTCCCCGTGCGTATTCTACTGTTCTATGTGCTGACCATCGGCGTACTCATGAGTCTGGTCCCGTGGCAGGACATCACGGGCGAGAGCAGCCCGTTCGTCCAGATTTTCGACTCCCTCGGCCTCCCCTTGGCCGGTCACATCCTCAATGCGGTGGTCATCACTGCAGCCCTCTCCGCCGTCAACAGTGACATCTTTGGTGCCGGACGCGTGTTGTTCGGCCTTTCGCAGCAAGGCCACGCACCTCAGATCTTCGCCAAAATTTCCCGCGCAGGCGTGCCCTGGATGACCGTTGTCCTCATGACAGGGGTACTGCTGCTCGGGGTTGTTCTCAATGCCACCATCCCCGCGGACGTATTCCTGCTCATTGCCTCGATCGCCACGTTCGCCACCGTGTGGGTGTGGATCATGATCCTGGCCTCCCACGTGGCCATGAAGCGCGAGATCGCCCGCAACAACCTCGCCCCGTCCGAGTTTCCCGTCCCGCTCTGGCCACTGGCCTCCGTCTTGACCGCATTGTTCATGGCCGGCGTGCTGGCGCTATTGGGCCTCTACCCGGACACTCGCGTGGCGCTCTGGGTAGGCGGAGCGTGGCTGGTGCTGCTCGCCGTCGCGTTTAAGCTGTGGGTGCACGGGGACGGACGACGCCGGGCCCACCTCCCCGATGAGTCGGCACCTCTCCCCGCGGCTGCTGATACGGACGCTCCGGCACTCACGTAGGCTGCGTTGACGCGTGAATCCCAGCTGGCTGAGCGTCAGTCGGGCTCGGCGTCGCTGAGAATCGTTGCGCTGCGGCCAAAGTGGCGGACCTTGGCGTCGTCCCACAGCTGGGCGGGCATGGCACCACCGAGCAAAACCCGGGCCAGGCCCGCACCGTCGCCCAGGGGCGCATCACTGCCGGCGATGATGACATTGCCGGAACGCCGGCCCTTGAGCATGGGTGGGTCGGCAATGATTACGGTGTGCTTGAAGGCTGCGGCAATCGTGGCGGCTTCGCGGCGGGCCGTCGTGAGCGCGGGTGAATCCCCGCAGTTCACGACATATACGCCACCAGGAATAAGCACGTTTTTGGCGGCCGTAGTGAACTCAGCCGTGGTGAGCGGGTACGGGGTCTTGGCTCCGGCAAAAACGTCGCGAATGATCAGGTCGCGGCTGGCTTCCGTGAGCGATTCCGTGACTTCACGAGCCTCTCCCACACGAATTTTCAACAAGGGGGCACGGGGCAGGTCGAACCAGTCGCGGACGTAGTTGGCCAGTTTTCCATCGATTTCCACAACAATATTGCGCGAATTCGGGTAGGCGGCAACGAGGTAGCGCGGCATGGAACAGGCCGCCCCTCCCAGGTTCAGTGTGCGCAGCTTTTCCGCGGCTTCCCATCGATCGTGCACCAGGGCAATGATCCAACGCATGTACTCGAACTCGAGTCGAAGCGGGTCTGCCAGGTCCACGTGGGAGCTTTGTGCGCCGTTGAGCATGAGCAGCCAACCGTGGGGGTTGTCGCCGTCGGGGATCAGCTCTGCCGTGCCGGTGTCGGTTTGAAACGTGCCGGCGACGGGTCCCTTGCCCACGGTGACTGGTTCCACCCCAACATTCTTTGGTGTGCGCTGGCGCCCCATTAGGGGTTCCCGCAGTTGAGGAGGATGGCGGCAGTCAGCGAAATAGTCACCCTGCCAGCGTAGTGCAGGGTCAGCGCACGACGGCGATCGCGAATCCGTCCCAGCCCTTGGTCCCCACCGTTTGAATGGCTGTTGCGTCAAGGTCGGGGCTGCTGCCCATGAAGTCGAGGGATGCCCGGATGGCGGCCGCGTCGGGGTCCTTCCCCGGCGCCAGGATGGTGCCCTCCCAGATCATGTTGTCCACAACAACCACGGTCCCGGGCCGGCCCAGCTTGACCGCCCATTTCAGGTACTCGATGTTGTTGCCCTTGTCTGCGTCGATAAAGACGAAGTCGTAGGGCTCCACGCCAACGAGGGTGGGCAGGGTGTCCAAGGCAGCGCCTATCCGGATGTCCACGTTGTCAGCAAAGCCGGCGGCAGCAATGTTTGCCTTCGCCACGGCAGCATGTTCGGGCAGAAATTCGCATGTGGTGATGTGGCCGTCGTCGGGCAGTCCGCGAGCTAGCCAAATGGTGCTGAAACCAGCCAGCGTGCCTATTTCCAACACGCGCCTAGCCCCTTGTATGCGGGCCAGCAGCATGAGCAGTTTCCCTTCCGTCGGAGCCACCTCGATGCGTGGCATGCCGGCGTCGTCGATGCTGCGCAGCACCCTGTCCATGCTGGAACCACCCTGTACAAGCGTGGCGGACAAATAGTCCTCAACATCGGCCCAGCCAAGCCGCCTCTGATGCTCAACCATAGGCCCAGCCTAGTGCCGTTCCGGCTTTAGGCAGGCACCAATTCCCGCGGCACTTCAGGCTGGGCCACAAGGCTGGCGACAGACCCGGTTGAAGTGTCGCCGTGCGGCGGCACTTCTTTCCTGCCGTTCACCGGCTTGAACCTGTCAATGACTGCCACAACTGCCAGTGACACGGCCCCCCAAATGGCGAAGTTCAGCAGCGCACCACCCACCACGTCGCCACCGAAGTACAGGATTGAACGCGTCGCTTCCACGGCCGCAGGCATTGGGAGGATGTCGTGCAGCACCCGGAAGATCTCCGGTTCCATGTAGACCGACAGTGCCCCGCCAGAAGAAGGCACACCCAGGAACATCAAGATGGCTACCACCGGGATGATCGACAGCATGCCGATGAGCCGTTCAAACACTGTGGCGAACATGGCCATGGCGAAGATCGCCACGGCACCAGTGCCAAACAGTGCCCAGAAGTGCCCGTCAATGGCCCTCACCATGGGCCCGGCAATCATGTAGAGGACAGCGGACATGAATACGGACCAGGCGGCAACGATTGGCAGGAGCTTGCGCAGCGGCCGCGAAGCCGGCGCCGCATTGGCACCCACCACGATGATCATGAACCCTGCCATCATCCAGCCCATGGCCATGTACATGGCCACCGTTCCGGCGCTGTCGCTGTCCGGCAGCGGCGCCACGTTTTCGGTGTCCAAACCCATCTGCTGCCCTGCGGCCACTTGACCGAAGATGGTGGTGACGAGTTGTTGTGCGCTGGAGCTGGCCGCCTCATTGGTCAGCAACAGGGCGGCGCCGTTCGGTGCGGTGGGCAGCACCAGAGCGGCGCTGACCGTGCGGTCGCCAACCAGAGTGCGGGCTTCCTGTTCCGAATCCACGGCGCGCAGCTCAAACAGCCCCTGCATGCCGGCATCCAGCTTGTCCACCGCTTCCTGCCCAACTTCCATGGTGGCACCGACGACGGCGACCGGCATGTCACGCGGCGTCGGCTCGAACATGGCGCCGAGCATAAAGGAAATCATCATGGCTACCATGGCAAAAGGGAAGAACAACAGTGCGGCATAGCGCCAGAACCGCGTCTTGGGGCGGGGCCCGCCGTGAAGCGATTGGACAGCAACCATGGGAAGGGCCGCGTTCGGGTTCTTGCGTCGCTTGTTCGCGTCGAAGCCGAGCGTGAGGAGTAGTGCCAGCACGGCACCCACCGCGAGAACGAGCAAATAGGGTCCCGTTCCGGCACCGTCAAAGTACATGACGGAGCGCAGCGCCTCACCCAGTGCGGGGGTGGGCAAGAAGTTGTGCAGGAACGCATAGAGGTCAGGCATGGTGTAGACGGACATGCCCATGTTGGACGCCGGGACACCGAGCACCATCAGCAGGAACATGGCCGCGATGATGGCCATGGGTCCCATGAGCCGGGTCAGCAGCAATTGCACGGCGCCGACAGCAAACACGCCGAGCCAACAGACTCCCAGCACTGCCCATGCATGCCCCTGAACCACCCCCAGGAGTGGACCCGTCACGGCCCACACAAGACCGGCGGCGAGCGCCGCCCATCCGGCCAGCAGTGGCACGGCCCGGCGCAAGCGCAGCAATTCCGGCGAATTTGAAAGCGTCAGGCTGAACGGCAGGTACCCGGCCATGATCAAGGCCGTCGTCATGAACATGGCACCAAGCCCGGACTTGTCGTTATCCGGGAGCGGAGCAAGATCCTCGGCGTGCAGTTCCAGCCCCTGGGACATGATCTGCGGTGCCAGCAGCCCTGTGACGGCTCCGGCTTGGGAGGCACCGGCGGCTCCGGCGGTGTACAGCGAGGCATTGCCTTCACCGAGCACCACCGCTGCTGCAACGTCGCGGTCCACAACGAGTTTGCGGGCTTCTTCAGCAGTGGCTACGGTGCGGACATCCACTGCGTCCGGGTCAGCCAGCTCCAATGATTGGGCGAACTCCGCAGCGGCGGCAGGGGCCCCCGCCACTACGACGGGCATGTTGTTCGGCGTCGGCGAGTGCATTGCGGCCAGATATCCGCCCACCATCATGCCGACCATGATCAGCGGCATCATGAACATGGCGGTGTAGCGCCCGATTGTCTCAGCCCTGGCTCGCTTGCGTGCTGCAGCTTCCACCGCGGCTGGGCCATCGACTGATGATTCTACCGATGGTTCGTTGCCGTGTGCTTGGACCTTGCCAGACGCCTCCAGTGTGCGGAGTTCCCCTCCCGGAGGGTGGGTGCTGGGATTTTCTTCGGTGCTGCTCAAATTCGTACTCCTGTTGCTGCGCTCTAAGGTTGCATGGCTTCCCACATGGTCGGAAAGCGCCATTCACACACCACAAAGTCGTGGGGCAAGATGCAATTAGATCACTTTACGCCATGTGGCGTAAAAATGCACAACAGGTGGCCAGTGCAAACCTCATTGCCGTCCGCGATACGGTGGAGAATTGAAGGGAAGGTGGGATACATGGGACATCATGGAGACATGGCGCGTGAGGCTCTACTCGATGCGGCAGAGGAGCTATTTGCCCTGCATGGTGTGGATGCAGTTTCCAACCGCAAGATTGCTGAACACGTGGGAACGCACAACCACTCGGCCGTTGCCTACCACTTTGGCAACCGCGACAAACTCATCCACGCCCTGCTCGAACGGCACTTGCAAAGCATGGAAGGACGCCGGGCGGAGCTCATCGCAGATCTTCCCGCGGACGCAGATCTACGCTCCGTGATCGCGTGCCGGATACTGCCGTGGGTGGAGCAGCTTGCGGAAATGCCCCAGCCAAGTTGGCGCGCGCGGTTCCTTTACCAAGTGCGCACCGTCCCCTCCGTGTCCGAGGTATTGGCGTCTTCCTTCGAATCAAGCAACGATTTCGATGACTTGCTCCTGCGCATGCGCGAGGGTCTGCGCGAAATTCCACCGACCATTCTGCGGGCGCGAGCCGGTGTCCTGGGACATATGGCGCTGGGTATCTGTGCTGACTTTGAGGCGCAGCTGCAGGCTGGCACCCAGCAGGGCAGCTGGACATCCGTGGGCTACTTCCTCATCGACGCCGGGGCGGGCATGCTGGCCGCACCTGTCACCCACAGTGGGGACTTCCTGTCACCACAGAGCATGCCCAGCCTGATTTAGGTGCCCGTCCGGTGACGGACGGGCACCTGCAGCCAGCTACTAGCCAAGTTCACCCAGTGCGCTTTGTAGCCTCTCGATCTTTCCGGTGATTTCACCGGTGTGGCCCGGGCGGATGTCCGCCTTGAGGACAAGCGAAACACGTGAGCCGTACTGCCCAATGGCCTCGGTGGCGCGTTTTACAACGTCCATGACCTCATCCCACTCGCCTTCAATTTCGGTGAACATGGAACTCGTGCGGTTGGGCAGCCCAGAATCACGGACCACCTTGACGGCGGCAGCTACCGCCGTGTGCACGGAAGCGTCGTCGCCCGTGCCCGCTGGTCCATCGAGCGGGGTGCCGCTGGGTGCAACTGAAAACGCAACAATCATGAAGATCTCCTAGAGTTGAGGGCCGATGTTTGCATTCGGCCTGGTGTCCACTTCCATTATGGGCAGTTCACCCCATGGGAGGGTGCCTCCAGAGCGGATACGATGAAACCCATGCTTGCCTCATTGCTTTCGCTTCCGCTGGCCCCTGCCCCGGATCCTTATGACTACCGCTACGACGGCGCCTCAACGGCGGCCTCCATGGGTCTCGTCCTGATGATCATGGGCATCTATTTTATGATCTTCGTGGTCTTCTGGTTGGCGAACGGCTTTGCCTGGGCCGGTCTCTTCCACAAGGCGGGCCACCCGAAGTGGGCTGCCTTTGTGCCGTTCTACAATTCATGGGTCATGGTGAAGATTGCCGGTCGCCCCGAATCAAGTTTTTGGTTGCAGTTCATTCCCTATGCCGGAATTTACTGGATGATCGTCACCCTCAATGATCTTGCCAAGTCCTTCGGCAAGGACGTCGCCTATACGGTTGGCCTGATATTTGTCCCGGTGGTGTTCGCTGCCATCCTCTCCTATGGAGACGCCCGCTACTTGGGCCCGGCCTACGTCTCCCCTGCTCAGAAGCAGTACTGGCAAAACTATCCGCGGCAGCAGTACCCCGCCCAGCAGTACCCTGGCCAAGGGCAGCCCCAGTACGACCAGTCACACTACGGACCGCAGGACCCACAAGGCCAGTACCAGCAATATCAAGGCCAGCAATATCAGGACCCGCAGGGCCAGCAGTTTCAGGGCCAGCAGCCGGAATACCCCAGCCAGCAGGCCCCCCAGGCGCAGCCGCCGTACGGTTCAGGGCCAACCCAGCAGCCGTAGCCCGGCAGCGGCCGCAGCGCCGGCAAGAACCACCACGAGGAACGGTGCCTTGAGCCAAAGGGCGATCCCGGCCGCCACCAAAGCACCGATTCTGGCATCAAGCACCAGCGAGGTACCACTCGCTGCGGCGTTGACAACCGTCAGCGAGGCCAGCAGCCCGATGGTCAACGTTCCTGCCACCCGCGACATCCGCGGGTTGGCCAGGACCTTTGCCGGCACAAGGTAGCCCAGCAGCTTGGTCAGATACGCCAACGCGGCGGCAACAAGCAGCCAAAACCACATACTCACGGCTGTTCCCCTTCATTCCCGGCCACGAGGTGCCCCGTTCCTGCCGTTACGTTCCCGGTTCCCACCGCTGCGTGCCTGGGGCGCGTAACGACGTCGTGCTTGTATGGTTCAAGGTCCGGTTCCAGCCCGTCATCAACATGCCCCGCCGCATGGCCGGGCGTGCGGTCGCTGCGGAACCAGCCGATCAGCCCGGCCACGACGGCGGCCACCAGGATTGGCACACCCGGGGGTACCCACGGAACAGCCAGCAGCGTTGCAACGGCGCACACCACGGCGATCGCGGCAGGCTGGAATGCCTTGATGCGCGGCCACAACAAGCCGAGGAACGCCGCCACTGCGGCACCGTCAAGACCCCACTGTTTGGGGTCACCCAAGGCGTCACCAAGAACGGCGCCGGCGGCTGTCATGACATTCCACAACACAAAAATTCCCAGCCCGGCCACCCAGAAGCCGCGCTTTTGTTCCCCAGGATCGCTTTGGCCGGTTGCCGTGGCGGTCGACTCATCGATGGTCACGTGGGCGGCCGCAAATCGGCGCCAGCCCGTGGGCCGCAGCAACGCGTTGAGTTGCATGCCGTAGACCCCGTTGCGGATGCCCAGCAGGGCAGAGGCGCTCATGGCCGCAACTCCCGTGCCACCGGCGGCCACCACGCCAATAAACGCAAATTGCGAGCCACCGCTGAACAGCAACAGGCTCAGCACCATGGTTTGCCAAAAGCTCAGACCCGAAGCTACCGAGAGCGCACCAAAGGAAACCCCATACAAGCCGGTGGCGACGGCGATCGAGGCGCCAATCTTGGCAGCCGGGGAGTCCTTGAGCTTCATCCCCACCATGGTGTCATGTCTGCCTCCCTGACGGTGCACCGCAGGGGCGCACGGCCGGGAAGGCCCGTTCGGGTTGCCAGCCTATTGCCGCACGATGGCAATGGGCCTGGTGTGCGTGTCGATGGGTTCCGTGGACAGGCTCAGGCTTTCAGTGCCGTGGAGGGCATCCGCGGCCCGGACAAGCGCCAGGTGGGAGAAGGCCTGCGGGAAGTTCCCGGCCATCCGGCCCTGGGCCATGTCATATTCCTCACTGAGCAGACCCTCCTCATTGGCCAGCCCCACCAGCTTGTCCATCAACGTGACGGCCTCGGCGCGGCGGCCCGTGTGGGCGTACTGCTCCACCAACCAGAAGGAGCAGGCAAGGAATGGGTGCTCCCCTGGTGCCAGTCCGTCCAACCCTGACGCCGTTTGGTAACGCAAAATCAGTCCGTGTTCGTCGACAAGCTCTTCCTCGAGGGCCGCCACCGTGCCCAGCATCTCCGGGGACGTGTACTTCACAAAACCCACCTGCGGGATGACAAGCAGCGAGGCATCCGTGGAGGTTCCGCCGTACGTTTGGGTGAAGGTGTTCAGCTCCTTGTTGAAGCCATGTTCAAGAATTTCTTCCCGCAACTGCTCGCGTATGCTCTCCCAGTGCTCAACCGGCCCCGGCAGGCCGTGGTTGCGTACGGCGCGCACGGCACAGTCAAAGGCGGCCCACATCATGACGCGCGAATGGGTGAAATACAGCAGGTCCCCACGCATCTCCCAAATGCCGTGGTCCTTGTCCGTCAGGTGCTTGTCAATGAAACCCAGCATGGCTTGTTGCAGCGGCCAGGAGAAATGGTCTTCATGTCCACCGGCGAGCCGCAGCTTTTCCAAGGCCACCATGACTTCACCGACGACGTCGGCCTGGTATTGGCCCACTGCCCCGTTGCCGATGCGCACCGGCAGGGCGCCCTCGTATCCGGTCAGGTGGTCAAGGTCGCGTTCGGGCAGGTTCCGCTCACCTGAAAGCCCGTACATGATCTGCATGTCCTCGGGGTCCCCGGCCACGGCCCGCAGCAGCCAGTCGCGCCATTTCAAGGCCTCCTCGGCGTAGCCGTGCGTGAGCATGGCCTCGAGCGTCAGGGCCGCGTCCCGCAGCCAGCAAAAGCGGTAGTCCCAGTTTCGCGCTCCGCCAAAGTCCTCCGGCAGCGAGGTAGTGGGCGCAGCCACAATGCCGCCTGTGTCTGCATGCGTCAGAGCCCGCAACACCAGCAGGGACCTCTCCACCAGGCGTGCGTATTTGCCGTCCTGGTTGTACCTCTTGGCCCAGTCCTCCCAGTATTTGCAGGTTTGTTCCAACGCCGGTTGCGTGTCAACGGCCTTGGGAACTGGGCGGTGCGAGGGGTACCACGTCAACTCCTGCACTGCCTTCTCACCGGCTTGCACCGTGAACGTGCCACCGTGCAAACGGCCCACGGCGTGCGGCAGGTGGTCTCCACGCAGCACCACTGCGTCCGGTCCGGCGACACCAACGATTGCTTCCGTGCCGTCTTCCTCCTCCACCCGACGGATCCAGGGCACGATCTTGCCGTAACCGGGGCGGAAGGTAATTTCCTGGTTGAATTCTACGCTTCCACTCACCCCGTCGATGCGGCGCACAATGGACGCCCGGCGATCCCCGATCGGCATGAAGTCAGTGACACGTGCAGTGCCTTCGGGAGTTGTCCAGAGCGTTTCCAGCACAAACGTCCGCCCGAGATAGTTGCGCTTTTCAACGGCTGCTTCAGGGTGTGACGGTGCCATGAGCCAGCGTCCGTTGTCAGTGGTGCCCAGCAGTGCCGAAAACACTGCGTGGGAGTCAAAACGCGGAAAACACAGCCAGTCGATGCTCCCATCACGGCCCACAAGGGCGCCGGTGTGCAGATCGGAAAGCAGTGCATAGTCTTCAATTCTCGATGCCATGGTTCCATGCAACCACATGGAACCGGGCGCTGCTACATGAACGGCAAAGCTGTCAGAGTTGAACGGATCACTGCGGGCACGTTGCTTGTCACCTGTGTCACCCCGTGGCTCAGGCACAGTTGCAGATCATCAGCGGTGTCAACGGTCCAAACTCGCAGGACACGGCCAGCTGCCACCCACCGTGCGACGTTGCCAGGGTACGCCCGCACGTAGCCGACGCCCGGCCCGGCAAGGTGGGCGACGCCGTCGTCCAATAACTTTTCCCCCGCAGCCACGGCCTCAATAGCAGGGGCTGTGGCGACCTCCAGCAGCTGACACAACTGTTCCGCCGGGACGTGGTGGGCTAAATATGCCACTGCTTCCGGATGGAAGCTCATGAATGACACCTCCACATTGCCGACCTGTCCGCCGTCGTCGCTCCATCCGTGGCCGCGCAACTCCTCCAGCGCGGCCTCAACAAGAGTGGGGTCAAAGAGTGCACCGTATTTGAACTCGATGGCCAGCCCCACAGGTCTGCCGGCGTTGGCCAGGATGTGCAGCAATTCCGACAGCGTCAGCAGCTGTGTGGCGGTGGTGCCGAACTCGGGAGGGAGCGGTGTAGTGTGCCAGCTGCTGAAATCGAGCTCCCGAAGCTGCGCGAGCGTCAGTTCGGAGACGGGTCCGGTGCCGTTCGAGGTCCGGTCCACGGTGTCGTCGTGCAGCAGGATCAGTTCCCCGTCGGCGCTGAGGTGAACGTCGCATTCAACCCCGTCGGCGCCGTCGGCCAGGGCCTGAAGGTAGGCGGCGCGGGTGTGCTCGGCAAACGCGGCGCTGGCACCGCGGTGGGCGTAGATCTGAACCGTCATGGCTCCACGCTACGCTTGCTTCATGGCGCAAACACAACAACTTGGCTCAACGGGTTTGGCAAAGGTTTCGAAAACCGACGCGGAAAAGGCTGCGGCCCTGCGATGGATGAAGCGCTTCGCCCTGTCCCTGCTGCTCTTCATGGCAGTGGTGTTTTGCGTGGCCTTCGCCCTGGAGCCCCAGTACCCGTGGCTTGCCTACGTCCGGGCTGCGGCCGAGGGCGGCATGGTGGGCGCGCTTGCCGACTGGTTTGCCGTCACAGCACTGTTCAAGTACCCCATGGGCATCAAAATCCCGCACACGGCCATCATCCCGAACCGCAAGGATGAGATCGGCGTTTCACTGGCTGACTTTGTGGAAAACAACTTCCTGTCAGAGGCCGTCGTGGCCGAGAAGCTCGCCACCACCGAAATCGCGCAAAAAATAGGTGCATGGCTGGCCAAGCCTGCAAGCGCCCAGCGGGTGGCAAAGGAGGGTGCAGCAGCCCTGCGCGGGGCCATGGCAGTGTTGAAGGATGAGGACGTCAAGGACGTCATCGAAGCCATGGTGCGCAAGCATGTGCTTGAGCCGCCATGGGGTCCGCCCATTGGCAAGGTGGCCGAGCGTATTTTCGCCGACGGCCACCACCATGCCCTGGTCGACTTGCTCATTGACCGCTCAACCACGTGGATCCGCAGCAACCACACCACCATCAGTGGCTTGGTGACAGACCGCTCCCCCAGCTGGGTGCCACAGTTTGTGGACGGCATGGTGGGAGACAAGATTTACGCCGAGATTTACAAGTTTGCCCGCGCCGTGCAGGATGACCCGCAGCACGAAGTCCGGCTGAAACTTGATGAGTACCTGAAAGATCTGGCCCAGGAGCTCCAGCATGACCCGGCCATGATCGCCAAGGCTGAATCCATCAAAAAGCAGGTCCTGGGTGACCCGGAAGTGCGTGACTTGGCCGCACGTACCTGGAGCACCATCAAGACGGCCATTACCGACGCCGCGGAAGACCCAAATTCCGAGCTGCGCCTGAAGTTCACGTCAGTGGTGCAGGAGTTTGGCACCAGACTGATCGAGGACTCGGAGCTGGCAGACAAGGCGAACAAGTGGATTTCCGACGCGGCCGCGTACCTTGTCGGCACGTACAAACATGAGATCACCTCGCTCATCTCCGACACCGTGGGGCGATGGGACGCTGTGGAAACCAGCCAAAAGATCGAGCTGCAGGTCGGTCGGGACCTGCAGTTCATCCGCATCAACGGCACCGTCGTTGGCTCCTTGGCCGGCCTGGCCATCTTCGCCGTCGCAACGCTGATCTTCGGCTAGTCATGCACAGCTGAGCGGCCTACGCTTCCGGTGTAGGCCACCCCGAGCCTGAACACGGCCCACAGAACACCGGTCACCGCGGTTGCGATGAGCAGCAAACCAATATCGGGCTGGAACAGTAGTGTGGTGGCGAGCGGAGGCCCACCCAGCTTCGGTACCAGAGTGAAAACAATCCACGCTGCAACAAGCATGGACGGCAGAGGGAACCACAAACTGAACAGGCCAACAATGCC
>NZ_JAUNVV010000074.1:14311-18630 GCF_030540645.1 Arthrobacter sp. | reverse complement strand
GCACGCAGATTGGCGAATGCACGGCTGTCTGCCCGGTGGGGATCCCGCTGGATGTGATCTCTTTCCTGAACGCCGACGTGTTGTCAGCACTGCCACGCAAGACCGACTGATCTAAATCTCGACGCACTCGAAAACCGAGGGCCAACTCGAACCGCCGCCGGGAGGCTCCGTGAATGCCACCATGAACAGCCCACTCACCGACACGCTTATCAGGTTGCGACGATTTTTCACGCCGAAACAGGAAGTCTCCCCTGATGGCCGTACTCTGCTCAAGGTCGGCGGGCGGTCCGGTGACGCGTTCTACCGCGACCGGTGGAGCCACGAAAAGGTAGTCCGCTCGACACACGGCGTCAACTGCACAGGATCGTGTTCCTGGAACGTATACGTCAAGGACGGCATCATCACGTGGGAAACCCAGGCTGTGGACTATCCCACAACCGGTCCGGACAAGCCGGAGTATGAACCGCGCGGGTGTCCACGAGGTGCATCGTTCTCCTGGTACACCTATTCCCCCACGCGCACCCGGTACCCGTATATCCGCGGCGTGCTGCTCGAAATGTACCGCGAGGCCAAAGCGCGGCTAAAGGATCCTGTGCTGGCCTGGGCGGACATCACGGAAGACCCCGAACGCTCGGCCCGGTACAAGAGTGCCCGCGGAAAGGGCGGTTTAGTACGTGCCAATTGGAGCGAGGCCGTGGAAATCGTCGCCGCAGCACACGTCCACACGATTCGAAAATGGGGGCCGGACAGGGTGGCCGGTTTCTCGCCGATCCCGGCCATGTCAATGGTTTCACATGCATCCGGCGCCCGCTTCGTGAACCTCATCGGCGGTTCGATGCTGAGTTTCTATGATTGGTATGCGGACATGCCGGTCGCGTCGCCACAAGTGTTCGGGGACCAAACCGACGTGCCCGAGTCCGGGGACTGGTGGGATGCAAGCTACTTGATTATTTGGGGCACAAACGTCCCGGTCACGCGTACCCCGGATGCGCACTGGATGGTGGAGGCCCGCTACCGCGGCCAGAAGGTCGTAGTCGTCTCGCCTGACTTTGCAGACTCGACTAAATTCGCCGACGAGTGGCTCCCCGCCGAGCCGGGCACCGATGGCGCACTTGCCATGGCCATGGGACATGTGATTCTCAAGGAATTCTATGTTGAGGGTCAACGCGACTACTTCACCCAGTATGTGAAGAAATACACGGATCTGCCATTTCTGGTGACCTTGGATGAAACCGATGACAAGACGGACACTGATGATCCGGTGTACACGGCGGGGAAGTTCCTCACAGCTTCAGATCTGAACGGCGAGGTGGAGCCGGAAGAGGAAAACGCCGAATTCAAGACCGTGTTGATTGATGCAGCCACTGGTAAATTGCGGGTGCCATCAGGCACGCTTGGGCACCGTTACGGCGAAACAGGTGAAGGCAAGTGGAACCTCGATTTAGGCGACATTGACCCGGAATTGTCGTTGTTGGACAGTGCAGACACCCAGGTGGTCATCAATATGCCCCGCTTTGACGTCCCCCAAGGTGATATCGGCGTCATTCCGCGCGGCGTGCCGGTCCGCCGGGTTGCCGGCAAGCTAGTCACCACCGTGTTCGATTTGATGCTGGCACAGTACGGCGTTGGACGTCCGGGACTCCCCGGCCAGTGGCCGAGCGGATATGACGACGCGGACAGCCCCTACACACCGGCCTGGCAGGAATCAATCACCGGGGTGACTGCCGAGCAGGCTGAAAGGATCGGGCGCGAATTCGCCCAGAACGCCGATGATTCAAAGGGCCGGTCCATGATTCTGATGGGTGCAGGGACGAACCATTGGTTCCATTCGGACACCATCTACCGAACGTTCATGACGCTGACTACGATCACCGGGTGCCAGGGTGTCAACGGCGGCGGCTGGGCGCACTACGTCGGTCAGGAAAAGGTACGGCCGCTCACCGGGTACACCCAGCTTGCCAATGCACTCGACTGGGTGCGGCCACCACGGAACATGGTGCAGACTGCGTACTGGTACCTGCACACCGACCAGTTCCGCTACGACCAGTTCGGCGCTGACACACTCAGCGCACAGACGGGCAAGGGGCAGCTCGCCGGCGTGACGACGGCAGATGTGATCGCACAATCGGCGCGCCTGGGATGGATGCCGTCCTACCCCACGTTCGATAGAAATCCACTGCTCATCAGCGAACAGGCCCGCGCTGCCGGCAAGTCCTCGGCTGACTACATCGTCGACGAGCTAAAGACCGGGAACTTGAAGTTCGCGGCCGAAGATCCGGACTCCCCCGAGAACTTTCCGCGAGTTCTGTCCTTGTGGCGCACGAACCTGTTCGGTTCCTCGGCCAAGGGCAGTGAATATTTCCTTGGGCATCTGCTCGGTGCCGACAACACCGTCAGCGCACAGGAAACGCCGGAGAAGTTCCGTCCACGCGACGTCGTTTGGCACGACGAGGCGCCGATAGGAAAACTTGACCTGCTGACCACCCTGGATTTCCGGATGACCAGCTCCACCCTGCTTTCTGACATCGTGCTGCCGGCGGCGACCTGGTACGAAAAGCACGATCTATCCACCACGGACATGCACCCCTACGTCAACTCGTTTAATCCGGCCATCTCCCCGCCATGGCAGTCGCGCACCGACTGGGACACGTGGCAGGAGATCGCCCGTGTGTTCAGCCAGCTGGCCGAACAGCACTTGGGCAAACAGACCGACATTGTGGCGGCACCTCTAACACACGACACCCCTGATGCCATGGCGTATCCGCATGGCCGGGTCAAGGACTGGAAGCGGGGCGACTGTGAGCCCGTGCCTGGAAAAACGATGCCGAAGATCATCGAGGTGGAGCGTGACTACACGGCCATCGACGCGAAGATGCGCTCCGTTGGCCCGCTGCTTGACACCCTCGGCGCAACGACGAAGGGCATCACGTACGAGCTGTCCGCTGAAATCGAGTATCTGAAGGCGAAGAACGGCGTGGTCCGCGGTGGACCGGCCGATGGGCGCCCGGACATCCTGCACGCCGTGCAGGCCTGCGAAATGGTGCTTGCCCTGTCCGGCACGACCAATGGCCGGCTGGGCACCCAAGGCTTCCGCACCCTGGAAAAGCGCACCGGCCAGATGATGCACGACCTCGCATCGGAAAATGAGGGCAAGCGGATCACGTTCAGCGACACCCAAGCCGGACCCGTCCCCGTGATGACGTCGCCGGAATGGTCCGGCTCCGAAACCGGCGGCCGCCGCTATTCTCCGTTCACCATCAACGTCGAACGGCTCAAACCATGGCACACATTGACCGGGCGGCAGCATTTCTACCTCGACCACGACTGGATGACCGAACTGGGCGAGGGCCTGCCCACGTTCCGCCCACCACTGGACATGACCGCTCTGTTCGACGAGCCGGCCATCGGAGATACTCCGGGGAAGGGCATCTCCGTGCGATATCTGACGCCCCACAACAAGTGGTCCATCCACTCCGAGTATCAGGACAATCTGCTCATGCTGTCTCTGTTCCGCGGTGGTCCAACAATCTGGATGAGTCCGGCAGACGCCGAAAAGATCGACGTCCATGACAACGACTGGATCGAGGCCGTGAACCGTAACGGCGTGGTCAACGCCCGTGCAGTCGTATCGCACCGCATGCCGGAGGGGACTGTGTTCATGTACCACTCGCAGGACCGACTGATCGACATGCCGGTCTCTGAAACGACCAACCAGCGCGGTGGGAACCACAACTCCCTCACCCGGCTGATGATCAAGCCGACGCACATGATCGGTGGATACGCACAGCTAACATACGCGTTCAACTACATGGGCCCCACGGGAAACCAACGCGACGAAGTCACCGTCATCCGGCGACGCAACCAGGAGGTGAGGTACTGATGCGCATCATGGCCCAAATGGCAATGGTGATGAACCTGGACAAGTGCATCGGCTGCCATACGTGTTCAGTAACGTGCAAACAGGTGTGGACGAACCGCTCCGGCGCCGAGCATATCTGGTTCAACAACGTGGAAACCCGGCCTGGGCAGGGCTATCCGCGCACGTATGAGGACCAGGAACGCTGGAAAGGCGGCTGGAAGCTCGACAGACGTGGGCGCCTGAAGCTCAAGGCTGGCGGCCGGTTGAAGAATCTGGCCACTATTTTCGCCAACCCGAACCTGCCGGGCATCAAGGACTATTACGAGCCCTGGACCTACGACTATGAGAATCTCACCACGGCACCGGCACAGGAGCACATGCCGGTGGCCCGGCCCAAATCGCTGCTCACCGGCGAGGACACCTCCATCACGTGGTCCTCGAATTGGGATGACAACCTGGC
>NZ_JAUNVV010000074.1:0-14211 GCF_030540645.1 Arthrobacter sp. | reverse complement strand
CTGCGCTATCTGGGGCTTATGTTCTACGACGCCGATCGCGTGCTCGCAGCCGCCTCAACGCCTGATGAACACGATCTCTATGAGGCACAGCGCCAAGTGTTCCTCGACCCGAAGGATCCCGAGGTGCTTGCAGCTGCCCGCGCGGCGGAGATCCCCGAAGATTGGATCGAGGCTGCGCAGCGCTCCCCGATCTGGGCATTGATCAACACGTACAAGGTTGCTCTGCCCCTGCACCCGGAATACCGCACGATGCCGATGGTCTGGTACATCCCGCCGCTCTCGCCAGTGGTGGACGTTGTCACGGAAACCGGTGAAGACGGTGAATCGCATACAAATCTGTTCAATGCGATCGCCTCACTGCGCATCCCCATCGACTACCTTGCCGAGCTCTTCACAGCTGGCGATGCCCGGCCGGTGGACCTGATCTTGCGCAAACTGGCTGCCATGCGCTCGTACATGCGTGATATCAACTTGGGTTGGGATACCAACGAAGCCATTGCGCAAGCGGTGGGCATGACGGGCCAGGAGATCAAGGACATGTACCGGCTGCTGGCCATCGCCAAGTACGACGAACGCTACGTGATCCCCTCCGCGCACTACGAGGATGCCCACAAGCTGGAGAATGTCGCCACCGAATGTTCCCTTAACGTCGACGGCGGTCCCGGCATGGGGGGCATGGGCGGTATGGACGCCTCTTTTGGTGCCGACCCGGCCGTGGGTTCGCCCAGCACACCGTCCCGTCCCGAGGGTGTGCGCATCAACCTGCTGGACTGGGACGGCACCGGCACACCCAAGGGCATGTTCCCCTCTTCCTCCGAACAGGCCGAGAAGGGAGGATCGGCATGACTGGGCGGATTCCCACCTTGAAATACCACGCCGACCAGCTCACCCGCGTGTGGCAATCAGCGTCGCTACTGCTCGATTACCCCACTGAGCAACAGATAAACCAGCTCGACCTTTTCGACCAAATTGCCGCCAGCCTGCCCACAGATCTAGGCGGCCCCCTGGCAGCCACGCTGTTCCATCTGCGCACTGCATCCCTGTCCACACTGCAGAGTGAGTATGTGGAAACCTTCGACAACCGCCGCCGTGGGTGCATGTTTCTCACCTACTTCTCCAACGGAGAAACTCGTAAACGCGGACTGGCACTGCTACGGATCAAACAGGTCTACACGAAAGCGGGCCTGAACATGAGAGAGGACGAACTGCCGGACCACTTGTGTGTTGTGCTCGAATTCGCCGCCATTACAGACCAACGGGCTGGACTAAAAATCCTGTTGGACAACCGCGCTGGACTTGAACTTTTGCGGCTGCACCTCACCGAGATCAATTCCCCTTGGGCCGGTGCGCTGCAGGCAGTATGCAAGACACTTCCGGCGCTGAAGGGCAAGGAAAACGAAGCCATCCAACGGCTTGCCGCGGAGGGTCCGCCCGACGAAGAGGTTGGCCTGGAACCCTACGGGGCAGCCCCCATGACATCAACGCCCGGAGGTATGACATGAGTGTCTGGAATACATTCATCTGGCTGATCTACCCCTACATTTGCCTCACCATCTTCGTTCTCGGCCACATCGGGCGCTACCGGTACGACAAGTTCGGTTGGACGTCCCGATCAAGCCAAATGTACGAAAGCCGGATCCTCCGGTGGGCGAATCCCATGTTCCACTTCGGCATCCTGGCAGTGTTCATGGGCCATGTGATGGGCCTGGGCATACCGCAGAGCTGGACGGACGCCGTCGGAATCTCTGAAACGACGTACCACATCATGGCGGTCTCGGTTGGTGCGATCGCCGGCTTCTGCACCATCGCCGGCCTGATTGGCCTGCTCTACCGCCGCCGCTTCACAAAAGCAGTGCTCGGCGCAACCACAAAGATGGACAAGGTCATGTACGCCATGCTCGGCCTGGTGGTGGTGCTGGGACTTATTAACACCGTCTCCGGAGTTGCCACGACGTACAACTACCGCGAGGGCGTCTCGGTCTGGTTCCGCAGCATCTTCTACTTCAATCCGCAGCCTGAATTGATGGTGGTGGCGCCGCTCAGTTTCCAACTGCACGGAATCTTCGCGATTCTGCTCTTCGCGCTGTGGCCGTTCACCCGGCTGGTGCACGTGTTCACGGCACCCGTTGGATACATTTTCAGGCCCTACGTGCTCTACCGCAGCCGGGACGATCATGAAGGATCACGCGCACGCCGCCGCGGCTGGGACAAGGTCGACACGATTCCGCGCCGGAGGTAGCAGGGCGCCAAACGTCGTCAGTGGGGTCAGCGTTGGCGAAGGGTGCGGATGTCAAGGCCGCCATTGACGACTTCCTGGGCGACGGCACTGATTTTACGGTTGTGCGCTCGGGCGTAGAAACGAATCGTTGCAAAGGCTTCCCACAAAGGTATTCCCGTAATTCCTGCCAGCAGCCCCTTGGCCTGCTCGATCACAGTCCGACTTTCCAGTGCAAGCTGGAGTTGCCGGTTGCGCGTGGATTGTTCACGAAGTGAGCGTTCCTGGAGGAGTCCTATGGTGGCCACATCCGCCAAGGCCTGCGCGAGGTCCACATCAGCTTGGGTCAGGTAGGAGTCGGGCTCGACACCGTACAGGCTCATGATGCCAATCACCTCGTCCCGTAGCCGCAGCGGAAGGGAATGGGCAACAGTAAATCCAGCTGCCCTGGCCGTTTCACAAAACCTTGGCCATCGCTCAGCGTTGGCAGCAAGATCAACATTCACGATCGGCTCGCCTGAGGTGAAGCTCTCCAGACAGGGACCTTGCAAGTGCTGGAGCTCAAACATTTCCATCCGTTCGGCACGGTCACTGGAAGTGGCCATGACCCGGAGCCTGCCGTTTGGGTCGGCCAGCAGCAGCCCCGCCGCGTCGATGTCCAAGAGCTCAACAGCTCGGGCTGTGAGGTTGAACAGAAAATCGGGTATATCAAAATCGTTGACCAAGGTGTCTGCCAATTGCACAAACACGCGGCCCAGTTGTTCATGAACTGCCATGGCGTCAATCTCTCCGAAGCGGCCAGCATGCTTCCCTCCAATCATGAACTCCGAGATGAGCCACGGTCAACCATCGGCATCGTGAACCACTCTCTGCAGTTGCGGGCTAGCGTGAGCCTCACCGTCTGTTGCCAGCTTTTTTGCGTTGCGACGAGACAACCAGCAGCGGCGCCCACCCGGAGCTGCTGGACGGACTGTTCAACCGGGGAAATCAGGCTGACGGGCAGTAGCAGCAGGCCCTTGCTGGATCCATTGCAGCATTCGCCTGAAGTTCCTCCACGCGGGCACCTCTGCCCAGACTTTCGCATTGCGTGAGCAAGTGACGGCGGATTTGGCGTCACTGCCTCATGCCGCCATGACCATATGGTATGAGAAAGGCGCAGAAAACTCCGCTCCCGACGCCGATGTGCGCAGCGGCTTCATGGACGTCCGCTCCGTGGATCTCCCCGTGGGTGCGACATATTACTTGTGCGGACCGGTGGTCTTCATGCAAGCCGTGCGGGAAGACCTACTCGCACTCGGCGTCCACCCACGAGACATCCAATACGAGGCCTTCGGTCCCGACCTCTGGCAAGCCGACGTTCAATAGCCCGCACAGAAGATGGCGGCCACTGCTGGCCGCCACCTTCTGCGAGTTCCTAGCGCAGCACGATCGTCCTGTTGCCTTGGACAATCACCCTTCCTTCGCAGTGCCAGCGCACGGCGTTGCTCAACGCCTTGCATTCGGTGTCCCGGCCGGCCGCAACGAGGTCGTCGGGGCCAAAGGTATGGTCCACCTCCACCACCTGTTGGGAGATGATGGGACCCTCGTCCAGTTCACTGTTGACGTAGTGCGCGGTTGCACCCACCGTCTTGACACCGCGCGCATACGCCTGGTGGTACGGCTTCGCACCTTTGAAACTGGGCAGGAACGAGTGGTGGATATTGATGGCCTTCCCCTCCAGCTGCTGGGTCAGGCCATCACTGAGAACCTGCATGTAACGGGCCAGCACCACAAGTTCCACATCGAACTCATCCACCAGCTCAAGCAGCCGTGCCTCTGCCGCCGGCTTTGTGGCAGCCGTGATGGGCACGTGGAAAAACGGAATCCCGTGCCACTCCGCCAACCTCTGGTGGTCAAGGTGGTTGGAGACGACGGCGACGACGTCCAGCGGCAGTTCCCCGGTCCTGGTCCTGAACAACAGGTCGTTGAGGCAATGCTCAAATTTGGAGACCATGATCAGCACGCGCCGCTTTGCCCCGTGGGGGCGCAGCTGCCACCGCATGCCGTGTCGCCGGGCCAACGGCTCGAACTGCTTCCGCAGCTCCTCCACACTCTCCGCTCCTGCCGGGGCTTCAAAGTGGATACGCATGAAGAAGTGCCCTTTGGGTTCACCTTGGTGTCCGTTGGCACCGAAGGCCCCCTGCTCGATGTGCCTGCGGTCGCTGAACTGCAGGTTGTCGATGATGTCTGCACCGCGTTCCAGCAGGAAGCCGGAGACGGCGTTCACAAGGCCGGCACTGTCAGGACAATCCAACGTCAAGACATGTTGACTTGTTGCAGCCCGGACGCCGATGTCCTCGCCTTGGCGAAGTTCAGTGTTGGTGGCATCCATGGCTCAGCACTCAATCACGTTCACGGCGAGGCCCCCACGGGAGGTTTCCTTGTACTTCGTCATCATGTCGGCACCTGTCTGACGCATCGTTTCGATCGCTTTGTCCAATGATACTTTTTGACTGCCGTCACCGTGCGTGGCCAGCCGCGCGGCGTTGATCGCCTTGACGCTGGCGATCGCGTTGCGTTCGATGCAGGGGATCTGCACCAGCCCGCCCACGGGATCGCACGTCAGCCCCAGGTTGTGTTCGATCCCAATTTCCGCCGCGTTTTCGGCTTGGATCGGTGTTCCGCCCAGCGCCTCGCACAGCGCCCCGGCTGCCATGGAGCAGGCCGAGCCCACTTCGCCCTGACACCCCACCTCTGCACCGGAGATGGAGGCGTTGAGCTTGAACAGGATGCCAATGGCAGCCGCCGTCAGCAGGAACCGCACCACGCCATCCTCATTGGCTCCGGGCACAAACTTCATGTAGTAGTGCAGCACGGCCGGAATGATGCCAGCCGCCCCGTTGGTGGGCGCCGTGACAATCCGCCCGCCCGCCGCGTTTTCCTCATTGACGGCGAGCGCGAACAGGTTGACCCATTCCATGGCACGCAGCGGGTCATCCACGTTGGTGGGCTTTTCCAGCGTGCGCAGCAGTCCGGGCGCCCGGCGGGTCACTTTCAACCCGCCAGGCAGGATGCCGTCCGCCGCACAGCCGTTGTCCACGCATTCCTGCATGACCGCCCAAATCTTTAGCAGCTTTGCACGCAGCTCCGCCTCGGTGTGCCAGACCATCTCGTTGGCCATCATGACCTCCGAGATGGACATGCCTTCCCGTGCGCAGATCGCCAGTAGTTCATCCGCCGTACCGAACGGGTGGGGCAGGACGGTCTTGTCCGTGACCACCCTGTCCGCACCCACGGCTTCCTCGTCCACCACGAAACCGCCGCCCACTGAGTAGTACGTGCGTTCACGCACCACGGCGCCGCTGTGGTTGGTGGCTTGGAACGTCATGCCGTTGGGGTGGGCCGGCAGCGACTTGCGCCGGTGCAGGACCACGTCTTCGGCAAAGTTGAAGTCAACGCGGTGCGTACCGCCCAGCATCAGCCGGGCGTCCAAGGCGGCCTCGGCCACTTGGTCGTCCGCTGTGGCGGTGTCCACGGATTCCGGGTCCTGTCCCTGCAGCCCAAGCACCACGGCCTTGTCGGAGCCGTGGCCACGCCCGGTGGCCCCCAGGGAGCCAAAGAGCTGGGTCTGGACACGCACGACGTCGGCAAGCTCGCCGTCGTGCGCCAAGCCGTCGGCAAAGCGTTTGGCCGCCCGCATTGGGCCCACCGTGTGTGAGGAGGAGGGCCCAATGCCGACAGTGAACAGGTCAAGGACACTCAGGGCCATGATGTGCCCTCGGCGGCGAATTCCACCATGCCGTCCAGGAGCCAGCGGCCCAGGTAGTCCGCGAAGGACGACCGCGGGAACAGCTGGAAGGTCTCATCGGCGCTCTTGAACAGGACGGTGGGGATCTTGTTGATCTCCGTGGTGATGGCCGTACCGGCAGCGATGGTCCGCGGGTGCAGGTCCGCCGCGCAGCTCTTCTCCAGCACCGCCCGGGCGCTGGGCCCGGACAACTCGAACGTGGTGCGGTTACTGGAGAGGTCGATGACCTGCCCGGCCCCGTAGCCCAAGGCTTCCAGCAGGGAGGTGACGAGGGCACTGGGGCCGGGTTCGCCGTCGTCCGGGGCAACCACCAGGAACTCATCCGGGGCCAGCCACAGCACCGCTGCACCTGACTCACCCGTGGTGACGTCCCCACTGTTCAAGGGCAGTCCGCCCGTGAGCTCCCCGATCCGGGTGCCGGCCTCCGAGGTCGGGTCGACGCGGATGCCGACCATCCGCTGGAAGGGAATCTCGCGCAGGGTGACCCCGCGCTCCCCCGCTACCGAGCCGACGGTGAAGTCCGTCCACAAGTGGTGTGCGGGGCTCCGGCGCAATGCCAAAACTTCTGTGTTCTGTGCTGTGTTACCCATCTCGGCGCGTCCCTTCTGCATCAAAAAGTACTGTTTCTCCAACAACCACATCGACCAGCTCCGAACCGACGGAGGCCAGCAGGGACTCCCCAATCCGGTTGCGGCCGTTCTTGATCATAGCCAAGCCAAATGAACGGCCCAAGGCTGCACTGTGGTAGCTGGAGGTGACGAATCCCTGCATGGGCACCGGACCGTAGGCCGGGTTGACCACAATCCCCTTTTCCACCAGCTGGGTGCCTTCCGGCAACCGGATGCTGCCGTCCACCGGCAGTACGGTGACCATGTGCTTGCGGTCTTCACGGGCGGCATCGGCACGCAGGTAGGAGCGCTTGCCGATGAAGTCCTTGACCTTGGAAACCACCCAGTCCATTCCCGCATCCTGCGGGGTGACCGTGCCGTCGGTGTCCTGCCCGACGATCGGGTAGCCCTTTTCGGCGCGGAGCACGTGCATGGTCTCGGTGCCGTACGGGGTGATGTTGAATTCCTCCCCGGCGGCCGTCACAGCCTCCCACGTGGCCAGCCCGTACCAGGCCGGCACGTTGATCTCGTAGGCGAGTTCCCCTGAGAAGGAGATCCGGCAAACCCTGGCGGGGACGCCGGAGGCCAATACGGTCTCGCGGAACGTCATGAACTTGAACTCTTCGTTGGAGAGGTCCAGCTCCGGGGCCACCTTGGCCAGCACGGCGCGGGATTTGGGCCCGACGACGGCGATGGTGCTCCACTGCTCCGTCACCGAGGTGAACACGACGTCCAGCTCGGGCCATTCGGTCTGCTGCCATTCCTCCAGCCAGTCCAGCACCTTGGCGGCGCCTCCTGTGGTGGTGGTCATGAAGTAGCGGTCATCGTCCAGGCGCAAGGTCACGCCGTCGTCGAAGATCATGCCGTCCGGGGTGCACATGACACCGTAGCGGGCGGAGCCGGGGGCGAGCTTCTTGAACGCGTTGGTGTAGATGCGGTTCAGGAACTCTCCGGCATCCTTGCCGCGGATCTCGATCTTGCCGAGGGTGCTGGCGTCCATGTAACCCACGGATTCGCGGGTGGCGGCGCATTCGCGCAGCACTGCCGCGTCCATGTCCTCACCCGGCAGCGGGTAGTACCACGGCCGCTTCCACTGGCCGACGTCCTCGAACAGTGCCCCGCGGTCCTCGTGCCACGTGTGCACCGAGGTGCGCCGGGCGGCGTCGAACAAGTTCCCGCGCTGGCGTCCGGCCAAGGCCACGAACGGCACCGGTGTGAAGGGCGCCCTGTACGTGGTGGTGCCGATCGCACCGATGTCGGAGTCCACCACGGTGCCCTGCTGACGGAATGCTGCGGCGATGACGCCAATGGCGTTCACGCCGGAGGTCTTGCCCTGGTCGTTGGCGGTGCTGATGGAGGTGTAGCGCTTGATGTGCTCCACGCTGCGCAGCCCGGCGCCGGTTGAACGCCAGACGTCTGCCACGGTCTGGTCGCGCTGGAAGTCAACGAAGTGGTGGCGCCAGTCCGACGCCGTCCCTTCCGTGCCGCCGACCAGCCAGAGTGCGCGGGTGGGGCCGGTGGGCTGTGCCGGGCGGGCCGGACGGGATGCTGCAGCGGTGGCGGCGGCAACGGCCACGGAGGTGGCGTAGCCGGCGTTCACGGCGGCCACAGCACCTGCAGCGGCGCCTTCGGCCACACAGTCAGCCAGTGCGTAGCTGCCGCGGCAGGCACCCACATTCTGCTGGTCATTGATCACACTGGCGGGCACAAACCCCGCCAGATCGGCGTCCCAGCGCACTTTGCCCTGGCGTTGGCTGTGCAGGTGCACCACGGGGCTCCAACCACCGGAAACGGCGAGCAGGTTGGCCTCGATTTCCTCGGCGTCACCCACTGGTGAGCCGTCCTCGTCAATGGCGGAGACGGTCACGGAGGAGAGCCGGCCGTCGGCGTCGGCTGCGGTGTTGACCACTGCGCTACCGGTGATGACGTGCACGTCTTCGCTGAGGGCTGCAGCTGCTGCAAGCTCGGAGAACTGCGGGCGGGCATCCACCACGGCTGCGACGTCGATTCCAGCTGCGAGCAGGTCTGCGGCGAGCTGGTAGGCGCTGTCGTTGGTGGTTCCAATGACTACGCGGGAGCCGGCTGCCACGCCGTAGCGGTTCAGGTAGCTGCGTGCCGCCGAGGCGAGCATGATGCCGGGGCGGTCATTGTTTTCGAACACGATGGGGCGTTCGTGGGCGCCGGTGGCCAGGACCAGCTGCTTGGCGCGGATGTGCCAGATGCGCTGGCGGGACACGCCGTCGGCCGGTGCCTCATCGATGTGGTCGGTGCGGTTTTGGGCGGCCAGGACGTAGTTGCTGTCGTAGGAGCCAAATGCCGAGGTGCGGTGGAGCACGGTGCACTCGGGCGCTGCGGCCAATTCGGCAGCGATGCCGGCAACCCACTCCAATGCGGGTTTGCCTTCGACGTTCTCGTCGCGGCCGGAGAGCAGATCCCCGCCGAGTTCGGGCTGGTCATCGATGAGGATGACACGGGCGCCCGTTCGGGCAGCGTCCCGGGCTGCGGCGAGCCCTGCGGGTCCGCCACCAACCACAAGCACGTCGGTGTGGACGTACTTTTTGTCGTAGATGGCCTCGTCCTCGGAGGGGTCCAGCTTGCCGAGCCCGGAGAGGAGTTCGACGTCGAGCCCTTCCACGAGGGAGACGGTGGTGGCGGGCAACATGGATTCGGCTGCGTGGCCCGGGAAGCGGCCGGCGACCTTGATGAGGGCGTTGGACTCTTCAACTCCTGCCGAGAGGATGCCGCGGGGGCGGTCCTCGTAGAGGGAGTTGCCGGCGGCCACCTGGCCGTTGGCGATCATGGCCGAAGCCACGGTGTCACCGGGGTGGCCGGTGTAGCGGACTCCGTCCACGGTGAAGTTCAATGTGGTGCTGCGGTCGATCCGCCCGCCGGTTGCGAGCCGGTTCTGCTGCTGGTTCTCAGTGGTCATCTCTACACTCCTTCCGATGCTGTGGTGGGGTTTGCCTGGGCCGGGGCCAGTGGTTGGGCTTGTTCGGGTGCCGTCGCCGACGCTACTCGTTCAAGGGTTTCGGGCTGAAGTTCCCCGATCCGGTAAACGGCCTTGACCTCATAGCTGACGGTGTCGCGGACCATGTTGAACCACTTGCGGCAGCCGGCGCTGTGCACCCACCGCTCGGCGAAGAGGCCCTTCGTGTTCTCGCGGTAGAACAGGTATTCTGCCCACTCCCTGTCGGAGAGCTCCCCCGGGCTTTCGGGGTAGGCCACGTGGGCCTGTCCGCCGTAGTGGAATTCGGTTTCGTTGCGCGGCCCGCAGTTGGGGCAGGTAAACAACAACATCTGTTGCTCCTTCTCGTGTTTGGTGGGGCCGGTTTTAGTGGGCGACGGCTGCGGCGCCGTGCTCATCGATGAGGTGCCCGGTTTCGAACCGGTCCATTCCAAAGGGCTTGTTCAGCGTGTGCGGTGAACCGGTGGCGATGGTGTGCGCAAACGTCAACCCGGCGGCGGGTGTTCCCTTGAAGCCGCCGGTCCCCCAACCACAGTTCACGAACATGTTCTCCACCGGCGTGGTGCCGACAATGGGTGAGGCGTCCATGGTGGTGTCCACGATGCCGCCCCAGGTGCGCAGCACGTGGGCCCTTGCGAAGATCGGGAAAAGCTCGACGGCGGCAGCCATCTGTTCCTCGATGACGTGGAAGGAGCCACGCTGGCCGTAGCCGTTGTAGGAGTCCACGCCGGCGCCCATGACCAGTTCGCCCTTGTGGGCCTGGGATACATAGACGTGCACGTGGTTCGACATGACCACCGTGGGGTGGACCGGTTCGTGAAGTTCCGAGACCAGTGCCTGCAGCGGGTGGGACTGGATGGGAATGCGGAATCCTGCCATCTCCGCCAGCACTGAGGTGTGGCCGGCCGCGCAAAGGCCCACCTTTTCGGTGTTGATGTTGCCGCGGGTCGTCTTGACGCCGGTGACCTTGTTGCCGTCCTTGATGAAGCCGGTGACTTCACAGTTCTGGATGATGTCCACGCCCATCTCGTCACACTTGCGAGCGAAGGCCCAGGCCACGTGGTCGTGCTTGGCGATGCCGGCACGCGGCTGGTAGGTGGCGCCCATGACTGGGTAGCGGATGTTGTCATTGATGTTCAGGATGGGGCACAGTTCCTTGACCTGCTTGGGGTCCAGCCATTCGGCGTCGACCCCGTTGAGCTGGTTGGCTCCCACGCGGCGCATGCTCTCACGCACGTCGCCGAGGGTGTGGGCCAGGTTCATGACACCGCGCTGGCTAAACAGGAAGTCGTAGTCGAGTTCCTCCGGCAGGATCTCCCACAGCTTCAGGGAGTGCTCGTAGATTGCCGCACTTTCATCCCACAAGTAGTTGGAGCGGATGATGGTGGTGTTGCGGGCCATGTTGCCACCGGCCAGCCAGCCCTTTTCCAGGATTGCGATGTTGCGCATCCCGTGGTTTTTGGCCAGGAAGTAGGCGGTGGCCAGACCGTGCCCGCCGCCGCCGACGATCACGGCGTCGTAGGACTTCTTGGGGTCCGGGTTGCGCCAGAGGAATTCCGGGTGTTCTGGCAGGTGGTCGGCGCTCACTGGCTGTCTCCGTTCGAGGTGGTTCCGGCGCCGTTTGAAGAACTGGTGCCGGTCAGGGATGGGTAGAGGGGGAACTTCTCGGCCAGCACGGTGACCCGGTCGCGGAGGAGCACTGCGGCTTCTTCGCTGAGCTCACCCTTGATGGCTTCGGCAATGATGTCGGCAACCTCGGTGAACTCGGCCGGGCCAAAGCCGCGCGTGGCCAGTGCCGGGGTGCCGATGCGAAGCCCGGAGGAGATCATCGGCGGGCGGGGGTCAAAGGGGACGGCGTTGCGGTTGACGGTGATGCCGATCCGGTGCAGTCTGTCTTCACCCTGCTGGCCGTCAAGTGCGGAGTTGCGCAGGTCCACCAGAACCAGGTGCACGTCGGTGCCGCCGCCCACCACGGAGATGCCATGCTCGGCAACATCCGGGGCAAGCAGTCGCTCGGCAAGGATCTTGGCGCCTTCAAGGGTACGCAGCTGGCGCTCCTTGAAACCTTCGGTGGCGGCGATCTTGAAGGACACTGCCTTCGCGGCGATCACATGCTCCAGCGGGCCGCCTTGCTGGCCGGGGAACACGGCGCTGTTCATCTTGCGTGCCAGTGATTCCTTGCACAGGATGACGCCGCCGCGCGGGCCGCCCAGGGTTTTGTGCGTGGTGGTGGTGACGACGTCGGCGTACGGCACCGGGTTGGGGTGCAGTCCGGCGGCAACCAGGCCCGCAAAGTGGGCCATGTCCACCATCAGGTAGGCACCCACCAAATCGGCGATGCGGCGGAACTCGGCAAAGTCCAGCTGACCGGTGTAGGCAGACCAGCCGGCCACAATCAGCTTCGGCTTGTGCTCAACGGCGAGTGCCTCCACCTCCGCCATGTCCACTTTCATGTCTGTTTCGCTCACATGGTACGGGACCACGTTGTACAGCTTGCCGGAGAAGTTGATGCGCATGCCGTGCGTGAGGTGGCCACCGTGGGCCAGATCAAGGCCCAGGATGGTGTCACCGGGGTTCAGCAGCGCAAACATGGCCGCGGCGTTGGCCTGGGCACCGGAGTGCGGCTGGACGTTGGCTGCCTCGGCACCAAACAGTGCCTTGACCCGGTCAATGGCGAGCTGCTCAATGACATCGACGTGTTCACAGCCGCCGTAGTAGCGCTTGCCGGGCAGGCCTTCTGCGTACTTGTTGGTCAATACGGAGCCCTGCGCCGTCATCACGGCCTGCGGGGCGAAATTCTCGGAGGCGATCATCTCCAGTGTTGATTGCTGGCGCTGGAGTTCGGCTGCGATGGCTTCGTCGACTTCGCTGTCGACTGTGGCCAGTGAGCCCTCAAGGATGGACGTCATCGTAATTCCTTCGTTTAGTCGCTTTCAGTGCAACTCAGTTGCATTGAATGAAACAATAGGGCCAAATGTGACGTAGGTCAATAGACCAGTCGGTAACTTATGGTCCTTTAGTCGTAATAAAAAATTCTTTGCTATTTCTACAGACAACCCGTTGACAGTGACCCAGCACACACATAGTCTGGTGCAACAGCGTTGCGTAAGACGCAACCCCAAACTTTTTGGTGGATTCAATGACAAACAGCAAATCTTCTGGTTCCGGAAGGACGGCAACGGTGCCGAACAAAAACGGAAACTTGACCTTGAGCGGCCAGCCTCGTCCTGATGACGGCACCGGCCCCAGCAAGCAAACCCTGCGAAAAGTTGTCGGCGCCAGTTTCATCGGCAACTTTGTCGAATGGTTTGACTACGCCGTCTACGGTTACCTCGCGGTTACGATTTCCCACGTGTTCTTCCCCGAAGCCGATGGGCAGACAGCCCTGCTGCTGACTTTCGGTCTCTTCGCAGTATCCTTCTTCGTCCGCCCGCTCGGCGGATTCATCTGGGGACACATCGGAGACCGGGTCGGTCGCAAGAACGCCCTGTCACTGTCCATCCTGATCATGTCCGCGGCAACCTTTGCCATTGCGCTCATCCCCGACTACAACATCATCGGCATCTGGGCACCCATCCTGCTGCTGATCATCCGCCTCGTGCAGGGCTTCTCCGCAGCCGGCGAGTACGCCGGCGCCTCGGCATTCCTGGTTGAGTACGCACCGCCGAACAAGCGCGGCCTGTACGCCGCCGTCGTGCCAGCCAGCACGGCCACCGGCCTGTTGCTCGGTTCCCTGATTGCACTGTTGCTCTCCGTATCCCTCTCCCCCGACCAGTTGAACTCCTGGGGCTGGCGCCTGCCGTTCCTGCTGGCAGCCCCCATGGGCCTGATCGGCCGCTACATTCGCGTCAAGCTGGAGGACACCCCGGCATTCCTGGCGCTGGAAAAAGAGGACGAGGCCATCAAGGCTCCTGTTCTGGCCATGTTCCGCGAACACTGGCGCACACTCTTGATCGCCGTTGGTTCCGTAGTCCTGAACGCTGTCGGCTTCTACGTGATCCTGAGCTACATGCCCACCTACCTCCATGACGTGGTGGGACTGGACGCCTCACTGTCCTTCCTGGCCACCACGGTTGCCCTCGCCACCTACATCGGCTTCATCTTCCTCACCGGCATGGCGTCGGATAAGTTCGGCCGGAAGCGGGTGCTGATCACCGCGTCGATCCTCTTCGTTCTGCTGACGGTCCCGGCCTTCCTGCTCCTGTCCACAGGAAACTTCCTCGTCATCATCATGGTCCAGATCCTCTTGGGTGCCATGCTGACCCTCAATGACGGCACGCTGCCCAGCTTCCTGGCTGAGCTGTTCCCCACCAAGGTCCGTTACAGCGGGTTCGCCGTGAGCTTCAACCTCTCGAACGCACTCTTTGGCGGCACGGCACTCTTCGTCTCGACACTGCTGATCAATGTCACCGGTTCGCACATCGCACCGGGCTGGTACTTGATGGGAGCCGCCGTCGTATCCCTGATAGCTGTTTCCCTCGCCAAGGAAACGTCCAAGGCCCCCCTGCTGACGTAACAGCAGCACCCAGAAATCCCAGACTTCCCTCGCAATTTACATACGCAATATCATCAAGGAGCAATCATGAGCATCAGCCTTCCCACCACCGCAACCAACGTCTCCGAGCTGGAGCGGTTG
>NZ_JAUNVV010000154.1 GCF_030540645.1 Arthrobacter sp. | reverse complement strand
CAACACGCGTTCCAGGCGTGCGCCATAGGCCGCTAGGCGAATCCTCCAGCTTGCTGTGCGAAACACGGCAGGTTCAAGAGTACCTGACAAAGTGCCCAACTCACGAATCGAAGGTCGGGGCGGCCAAATATGACCGCTAGCACGGCTGATTTACTGCAAGAAATAAGGGCAGTACGACCCCGTTCAAGCCCTACTGCCCTTATTTCCCTATGCGTCCATTGCGGAAGGCAGGCAACGCATCAAGGGTAGGACGTGCAATACGTCCCAACAGTGCAGATGGCGGCGCTCCCACTACCTTCTGCACTACGCAGCCAACTTTACAACATTGTCACATTGCTACGGAATTTCCGGATATGTAGGCGTGTCACATTCACTCCGCACTATTTTTGCTGCCCGGAATTCAACACGTTAAATAATCGGTACGAAGGGTCGGCGCGAGTCAGTGCCCTGCACGCATGGCCAAGGCTGCCGTGACGAATCCTGACACCGCAAAGGTGGCTGCCAAGACCCACAGGAAGAACTGTTGACCTGAGTGGCGGTGCACTCGCTGGCTGGTGTTGGTTGAAAACACTTCACTGCGCACCAGTGCCATGACTCCACAACCGAAGGCCAGCACCCAAAATACCCATTCGAAGACTCCGTACCACATTCTCGATCGCTCCCTCGGTGGGTCCTCGTAGCGCAGGGGCGGAAGCGCGGCGGGACCGGCTTGGCAATGGCGTCAATGCCCCTATGTGGCGAACGTACCACCGTGGAAGAGAAATTGATATGCCTTGCCTTGCGTGGCACTTCGGTTGGCGGATTCGCACCCACCGCCACTGTCAGGTAAGCTGATTCCCGGCCCCTCATGTGGCGTCACCCTGTGAACTCCCCCAGGACCGGAAGGTAGCAAGGGTAAGCGGGCTCTGGCGGGTGCATGGGGGGTCTTTATTTATCCCCAGATATGCCGGATTTGCAGCATCAAGGCGGCAATTTGTCAGGCGGATTAGATAGGGTTTGAACTGTGAGCGCACCAACAGCCCTGTATCGCCGGTACCGTCCGGATTCCTTTGCCGACGTGATCGGACAGGAACATGTCACGGCACCCTTGATGGCTGCCTTGGACAAGAACCGCGTGAACCACGCCTACTTGTTTTCCGGCCCCCGCGGCTGCGGCAAAACCACGTCTGCGCGCATCCTGGCCCGCTGCCTCAACTGTGCCCAAGGCCCCACCTCCCACCCGTGCGGCACATGCGACAGTTGCATCGAATTGGCCCGAGGTGGTGCCGGCTCGCTCGACGTCATTGAAATTGACGCTGCCAGCCACGGTGGCGTCGACGACGCCCGCGACCTGCGTGAACGTGCCACCTTCGCGCCCATTCGCGACCGCTACAAGATCTTCATCATCGATGAGGCCCACATGGTCACCTCGGCAGGCTTCAATGCACTGCTGAAAATTGTTGAAGAGCCGCCGGAGCACATCAAGTTCATCTTTGCCACAACGGAGCCTGACAAAGTCATTGGCACCATCCGCTCGCGCACCCACCACTACCCCTTCCGGCTAGTGCCGCCTGAACCGCTCATGGCGTACCTGGCGCTACTGTGCGAACGCGAAAATGTTGCCGTTGCCCCGGGCGTGCTCTCACTGGTGGTCCGCGCCGGCGGTGGTTCGGTGCGCGATTCACTCTCCGTCCTTGACCAGCTCATGGCCGGTGCCGGTGCCGCAGGTTTGGACTATGACCTGGCCGTGGACCTGCTCGGCTACACCCACGCCTCACTGCTCGACGACGTTGTCGAAGCGCTGGCCGCCAACGATTCAGCCACTGTTTTCAAGTCCGTGGACAAGGTCATCCAAACCGGCCACGACCCCCGCCGTTTCGTTGAAGACCTCCTTGAGCGTTTTCGCGATCTCATCATTGTGCACGCCATGCCGGAAAGTGCGCACGCCATTTTGCGCGGCACCCCTGACGAGCTCATTGCCCGTATGCAGTCCCAAGCCGCCCAGCTCGGCGCCGCCGAGTTGTCCCGCGCCGCCGACATCACCAACGCCGCATTCAACGAAATGACGGGCGCTACCTCCCCCCGTCTGCACCTTGAACTACTCGGCGCACGCCTCCTGCTGCCAGGCGCGGATTCCTCCGTTCGCGGCATGGGCACCCGCCTGGATCAGCTCGAACGCCGTCTCAACTACGCAGGTGCACCCGCTGCCGGGAATGCCCCGGTAATGGCTGCCCCCTCCCCTTCCCCGGACGCTGTCTCGTCACAGCCACGTTCGACGCCGGAGCCCACCCATGCCGACCCCGGAACCTCCCGCGGTGGGCTGGCTGCCGTACGCGCGCAATTGGCCCGTGCCAAGGCTGAAGCAGGTGCTGAAGTTACTGCGCGCCACACACCCTCGCAGGCACAGCAGGCACAGCAGGCCGATCCTCAGGTAGTTCCCGAATCAGGTCTTCAGGATGAACAAGCAGGACATAGGGGTCAGCCCTCCCGA
>NZ_JAUNVV010000073.1 GCF_030540645.1 Arthrobacter sp. | reverse complement strand
GAACCGCTGCGTCAGGAACCGCTGCTGCGGCGCTTGCTGAAAGTGGCCGTGGAGGCGTTGCCGAGATGAGTGCCACCCCTTTCAGCACCGCGCACTTGTGGCGGCTGAAAGGGATCAGCTGGGTTTGGCTGGGCACGGCAGTGGTCTGTATTGCGCTGCTTGCCGTGGGGGCGCCGCTGAACATGGGCCTGTATCAGATGGCCCTGCCGTTTGCCCTTGGCATGGCGATCCTCCATTCAGCTTCGGTGGGACTGACTGCAGCGCGCCCGGTGGCCGGGGTGATCGTCTCGCTGGCGCCCCTTGCCGTCATGCCGCTCGTCTCCGATCCCATTGGTGCAGCGCCCATGCCTTTCAGCGTTGTTGCCATGATCACCCAGGTGCTCGTCATCTGTGTGGCCGGACTTCGTTCACACTGGATGGTTCCCGCTGCGGCCTGGTTGGGCAGTGTCATGGTGGGCGTTGTTGCAAACTACCTGAGCATGCCGGAGGGGCAGACGACGGGTGCTCAAACAAATGTGGTGATTTTTGCGGCTGTGGCAGGCGGGCTCATGATGGCCTCCGTTGTGGCCCAACAGTGGCAGCATTTGCGTGTTGAACTGGCTGCAGAGCGAACAGTCAGCGCGGAGGAACAGTCACGGCGGCGCTTGGCAGAGGAACGAACCCGCATAGCACGTGAACTGCACGACGTCGTGGCGCACGGCATGTCGGTGGTGGTGGTGCAGGCAACCACCGCCAGCTACCGGCACCCGGGCCTGAGCCCTGAACTGGCCAAGGAGTTTGATGACATCGCCGCGAACTCCCGGCGCGCCATGATGGAGATGCGCAGCATGCTTGGCTCCCTGCGCAACGCCGAAGCAGGGCGGGAGTTGGGCCCTCAGCCCACCTTGGCAGACCTGCCTCGGTTGTTCGCCTCAGCACGCTCAGCGGGGATCCACATCGAGGAGCCCGTACTGCCCGACGTCGACAAGCATGAGATTGGTGAGGTCATCGCCCTGACCGCCTACAGAATTGTTCAGGAGGCACTGAGCAACGTCATCCGGCATGCCCCCGGTGCAACCGTGCGGGTGAACTTCGCCGTCGGGGCCAACAAGCTGGCCATCTCGGTGGTCAATTCAAGCTCTGCAGTGGGTGCGATCATGGCCCAGCTGGACAGGGGCCCACACTTGGGGCAGGGCCTCATCGGGATGCGCGAGCGAGCCGACATTGTGGGAGGTTCTGTCATTTGCACAGCCACGGTTGACGGCGGCTTTTCCGTCACCGCAAGGCTGCCCCTGAACGCCAATACAAGAACGTCAAGCAACAGCAAGGGAAACACCCACTCATGAGCATCACAGTACTTGTTGTGGATGATCAAGCCATGGTCCGTGAAGGATTTGCGGCCCTGTTGGCCGCCCAACACGACATTGAAGTGGTGGGACAGGCCGAGAACGGGGCTCAAGCAGTGGCAATGGCCGCCGCATGCCGTCCCAACGTGGTCCTGATGGATGTCCGCATGCCTGTCATGGATGGGCTGGAAGCTGCACGACAAATCCTGGCCCACTCACACGCATCTGATTCGGATGAGGACTCAACCCACGTACTCATGCTGACTACCTTCGACGCCGACGACTACATCTACGACGCATTGCGTCTGGGCGCCAGTGGTTTCCTGCTCAAGGACGCATTGGCGGAAGACCTGGTGGCCGCGGTGCGGATCGTGGCCTCCGGTGACGGGTTGCTTGCACCGTCCGTCACGAAGCGGCTGATCGAACAGTTTGCCGTTTCAGGGACCCGGCCGGTGCTTTCCCGGGACCGTCTTGACAGCCTCACGGACAGGGAACTTGAGGTCATGCGGCTCGTGGGCCGCGGATTCTCGAACCAGGAGATTGCCACCCATCTTTTCATTGCACAACAGACCGTGAAGACCCACGTCAGCAAAATCCTGACAAAGCTTGGGCTTCGGGACAGGGTGCAGGCAGTGGTGCTGGCCTATGAGACAGGTTTGGTTGAACCAGGCAGCTGAATACCGGGCTTGCGCACGGTGGGAGCGGTTCCCCGGCTGCTATGCGGTGGCTGGACCAGCTTGAACAGGGCCCCGGTGCAGTCGGTGAGCCCGGCAACCCGGCCGTAGGGGGAATCCTCGGCGGTGTTGACCACGGTGGCACCCAAGGTGAGGGCCTTCGCAATTGCGGTGTCGACGTCGTCCGTCTGGAAGTACACCTGCCAACTGGACGGAGCCTCGTGCGGCAGGTACGCGGCGGCGTCCATGATGCCAGCCAGTTCCCTTTCGCCATCGAGAAGGTTCGTGTAGCGGAACTCGGCGGTATCACTCATGACGGTGGTTTTCAGGCCGAAGACTTCCGCGTAAAACTGGACGGTGGCGTCGTAGTCCTTGCTGTGCAGCTCATGCCAGGCGGAGGCCCCGGGTTCTTCGTGAGCCTGGAAGCCGGTATGGCCGCTAAGCTCCCACAGCCCCGTGGGGGCCCCGCCCGGATCAGCGAGGATGGCCCTTTTGCCCTGCTGAGGGACTTCCCGAGGCTCAAGGTAGACGATGGCGCCGGCGTTCTTGGCGGCTTCCAGCGACTCAAAGATGTTGTCCACGCGCAGGTAGGTCGTCCACAGGTCGGGGTGGCCGTTGCTGTACTCCCGGCATTGCATGAAACCTGCAACGAGCAGACCGTCCTTGAAGGCCGTGGTGTAGCCTGCGTACTTTTCCTCGTCCCCTACCAGATAGGTCCAGCCGAACAACGCCGTGTAGAACTCTTTGGACTTCTCCAAATCTGAAGTCATTAGATCAATCCAGCACGGGGCGCCGGCAGGGATTACCTGAAGGGTCATGGTTGCTCCAGACGACGGAATGGAATTTATGCACGCAATTGGAAGACTATGTCGCGTTCAGGGTTCCGGCAAGGGCAAAAAGTAAGCTGGCGCTGAATTCCTCTCTAATTCATAGGGAATTCAACGCCAGCAATTTCGTCACATGAGCGACTTTTGTTGTCTTGTGATCGTTTGGTCTAGCGCATGTTCACGAACTGCAGATCAGCGTCCTCGAACTTGCGCAGCATGGCCATGACTTCCTGCAGGTCGTCGCGGCTCTTGGAACTCACGCGCAGCTCGTCGCCCTGGATGGTGGACTTGACGCCCTTGGGGCCCTCTTCGCGGATGAGCTTGTTGATCTTCTTGGCTACGTCCTGGGCAATGCCTTCAACGATGGATGCCTCCAGGCGGTACTCCTTGCCTGAGGCGTACGGTTCCCCGGCGTCCAAGGACTTCAAGGAAATGCCGCGCTTGATCAACTTGGACTCAAAAACGTCCATGACAGCCATGACACGCTCTTCCGAGTTGGCCTTGAGTAGGATCTTTTCGCCGCTGAAGTCGATCTCTGCGCCGATGCCCTTGAAGTCGTAGCGCTGGGCCACTTCCTTCTGGGTCTGGTGCAGGGCGTTGGCGACCTCTTGCTTGTCCACTTTACTGACGACGTCGAACGTTGACTCACTAGCCATGGTTCCTCCACATGCTTAGAATTTTGGGCGGATGATTTGCCTACCAGCCTAGCTGGCCACGAGCGTGCGGCGCTTGCAATCGGTGGTGGCGAGCCGCTCACAGTGACCTCCAAGGGTTCCTGCGGCCACCGCACATTTGCCTTGGGAATAGTAGTGGTTGTAGGAGAGACCGCACGAGGAGGACCAATGACGATGGCTGAAAGTACGGGGATTGCTGGCACTGAGCTGGCAACGCCCGGCGGCGTCCTTCCCTTCGGTGGCACGAACTCCCGGCACCGGCGAAAGCGGAAGACGGTGGGAACGGCAATGGCCGCCGTGACCTTGGCGGCCGTGACTGTGCTGGGCGGGCCTGCTGTGGTGGGTGGCATGGCTGGGAGCCTTGATTCCGGCAGCATTATTGGTTCACCGCCGAATTCTGCATCTTCACGCATTGCCGGTGTCCAGAACGACATGGCCCGGGCTGTCGCATTGCAACAAATCACCCCCGAACAGGCCGCATTCCTGGAAAACCAGCTCGTGAAACGGATTCGTAACGATGTCTAGGCGCCGGGCCGGGACCTTCAGCGGACGTTTTCGGCCGGGAATATGGCCGGTATTCCACCGGCTATGAGGCAAATTTTGGTACCTCACGGTTCTCGATTCGATTCTTGGCAGATTTCCTTGTATTGTTTTACTGCTTCCACTTGTTGGGGGCGAAAGCCGGACCTGTTGTTCAGGGTTTGGTGGCCATGGCAGATTACCCGAGTGGCCAAAGGGGGCTGACTGTAAATCAGCTGGCAACGCCTTCACTGGTTCGAATCCAGTATCTGCCACCAAAACGGGAAAGCCCGGAACCTCGAGAGAAATCGAGAGGTTCCGGGCTTTTTCGTTGCCAGCCGGGCCCACCTCACCTGTCGTCAAATCCCGGGAACTGGGCAGCAACCAGTGCAGCCATCGGAAACCTTGAACAAATCAAACTACAGTTGAGGCATGGAATATCTGGTGCCGCTACTGATCCTGCTCGTTGTTGTCATCGTTGTGGTGGTGGGAGCAGGGATTGTGGGCAGGAGGAACCGCAGCACGGCAGATGCAGGGCCGGAGGTTGGCTCGACGCCTAAACCTCGCCGTCGTGGCAGGCGCCGGGAAATTTCCCGTGAAGACGCGGAAGAAGCCAGCGCACGGCTCACCCCGGAAACCCACCAATTGGTGTACTCATACATTGCCCAGCGCCAGGTTCTCAATGCTGTGAAGGAATACCGAAAAGCCACTCACCTGGGCCTCGGAGATTCAGCGGCGGCAGTGGCGGCATTGGCGCAGTTCCCACAGCCAACCCCGGAGTCTGCCCCGCCAATGGGAGGGGAAAAGACGCTGACGGTGGAGGACATCATCAACGCGACCCCGGAACCGGGCGGCGAAGTCCCCGAGGTGGTCCAGAAACCTGCGGCCGTGACCAATGCCTACCGTTACCGGGCCATAGTTTCCCAGGGTGAAGAGATTCGCGAAGTGGCCAGCACACGCTTAAACGAGGATATTTTCCGCCGCATCCGTGAACTGGCCCTGTCCGGTGACTATGAGAGCGCAGCCCTCATGCTGCGCGAGCACGCCGACATTGGTGTGGCGGAGGCAAAGGAATTTGTCTCCATGATCGGGCCAGAAAACTGATCCCTGTATTTATTCCAGCCAAAAAAAATTGTCCGATCCCTGAGGGGTCGGACAATCAGATTTCGTCTTGAGCGGTCAGCCAGCTGGCCTTTCGTTTTCCAGGACAAAACCATCCTGATGGTGAATGAGCTGGCGCCCAAGGCCGGCATCGAGCTGAATCCACAAGCACTGGCGGTCTCGTGACAATGTCTCCACACGGCCGGACAGCCGCCAGCCGCGCTCGTTGACAAGCGCAATGGGCTCGTCCTTGGCCAGAACAGGCCAGACCTCATGGGCGCTGGGGGCGGTGACTATGTGGTTGTGAGTGGGGCGGGTCATGATTTCTCCTGGTGTGACGGACGTCGCTGGTGTCTTGTGTTCTTAGTCAACAAGGCAAGTATGCGTGCGCCACGTTAACTGGCTGCGAACTGCCTATGACTTTCCTGCTAAAACACGGTGAACGCCGTGGTCTTTTCCATGGGGGTGGCGGCCTGCGCACTCACGCGGTGAGCGAAATATCGGCCAAAGTTCCGCCAAATCCCGTACCGTTGAAGCATGGCTACAGTTGAAATCACCACAGAAAATTTTGGTCCCACCATCGAGGGCAACGACATTGTGTTCGTAGATTTTTGGGCATCATGGTGCCAGCCCTGCGTACGTTTTGCGCCCACTTTTGAGGCTGCTTCCGAGAAGCACGACGACGTAGTGTTCGCGAAGGTGGACACCGAGGCCCAGCAGCAGCTCGCGGCCGAGGCCAACATCACCTCGATCCCCACGTTGATGGCCTTCAGGGAGAAGGTGCTGGTATTTGCCCAGCCCGGTGCTTTGAATGGAACGCAGCTTGATTCCGTCATTGACGCCGTCAAGGCCTTGGATATGTCCGAGGTCCATGCTGCTGTGGCGGCCAAGGACAGCGACGCCAAGGCAGACGAAGACGACGCCGCAAAGTAACACCCACGCCGTCTCGCACAGTTGGAGATCATGACACCGTCCTGGCGTCATGATCTCCAACGGTTTTTCAGGCTGAATTGCTCTAATGAAGTGCGCTAATACTAGGTGTTAGCGACGATCCAGCTTGACCGGTTCGGCCAGCAAGGCGCTCAAGGACTCATTCAAGTCCTGCACCGCGATGCCCTTGCCGTGCTTGTCAAGGTCCGCTTCCGAAGCCCACTGCTCGGTTAGCACGATCTTCTCTTCTGATTCCTCGGTGATTTCGTACTGGATGCAGCCGGCCTCTTCAACGACCTGCTCAATGGCAATCTCAAGGGCGAGCTTCACACGGAAGAATTCGCCCTCATTGGGGATGAAAGTGGCCTGTAGGTTGATGATCTCGCTCATGGGATCAGCCTAGGCGATGGGAATGTGCCCAGCGTATTCCGTTACGGCGAGCTGACCAGATCAAAACGAATTTCGTTACTGCAAATTGAAGTGATTTTGATGGAATAGCCGTAGAAGTCTGCGGTCGCGCCGAGCTCCAGTTCCTTGAAATTGGGCAACGGCTCCGGCCCGTGCTGGGTGACGGTCAATGTGACCGCGGCGGGTTCGGGAGTTGCGAAGATGCCGATGATGCCCAACCGCGGGCGAAGCGACGGCTCTGATGCAGCTGCCGGAAGTTCCGGTTCTGAGAAACCGATGCCCTGCCGCAGCTTGTAGGCGCCGGTTTGGGTGCAGGAGGTGTTCATTGCCTTGTCCTTTGTCGGTGCTGGGGTTTCAGGTGATGCAGGGGCTGGCAATGCACATCCAGCCAGCACCGCAACACTCATCGTGGACCAGAGAAGCCAGTTTGCCCTCATCATTTCGTTCCAATCACTGCAGACTCGGTGACGTACTTCTCATATTGTTCCTTGCTCATGATTGCATCCGGTTGCGGTGGGCCCCAGGGATTGCCCAAAATAATGTTCCCGTCCCCATCGAGCCCCTTGGCGAAGAACGCATGGGCACCCGGCAGGTTTTCGGGCCTTCCCGCGTCACCGCGAACGGGGACAGTGGTGGAAATTACCACTGGTTTGCCGTCCTGAACTGCCTGCCACGTGGAATCCGGATTCTTCAGGGTGCTGGCATCGCCGCCCGCGACAGTAGGTGAAAGATTTGAAGGCCACTGGGCTTCGATGCCGTGATATGTTCCCGCGGGGTTGCCGTCATTGGAATAGCCTTGGGCCAACGCTTTTTCGTAGTATGAGGGCCAATTTGCACCTGCGGGATTGTCAATGCCGGCCCCGTCGCTGGAACCGCGTGCTCCAAGATATCCACCCTGCTCGTTGACAGGCAAGTCCTTCGTTACGGTCACCCAGTGTTCCGCTCCGGAGTTGTCGTAGAGTTTTACCGAAACCGTCCCGTTGGTATTGTCCTTGATGTGATCGGTGATGAACGATGAGTCGTGGTAGGACATGGCCGCCAAGGTGGCCATGGAACCGCAGTCTCCATAGCTGCCTTGATGGATGTCACGCCAGCTGGGATTTTCCCCAAAAACGGTGCCAGCAGGAGTGTCGTGGCCAGCAGGCCCGCTCGTTATCTTGCGATCTGGATTGGCTGGGTCACCAGTAACCAAGGTGTCATCGGGCGTGGCCCATGGAAAGTTGGCGACAATGCGTGCGGCTTCCTCAGGCGTGGCATTGGCCAGCAGGGCACTCAGCACGTCGTGGCGTTCCAACGCGTCGATGCCCGACCAATTGAAAAGGCCCTTGCCGTCTTCTCCTGCGGTTTTAGCCAACGCCGCAAGCTCGTCGTCTGACAGCGAAGTCAGGAATTGATTGAGTTCTTCAGGTGTCAGTTTCGAAAGTGCATCCCTCAGCTGGTCAATGTCGTGTTCATTGCCCAGAAAAAAGTCTTCCCAGCCGGAATCGGTGGACGCGTCCTGAAGCTTGGAGCGCAGATCAGAGAAGTCAGCCTGCCCATACACCGAACTGGCTTTTTCCTGCTCCTGGGCATTTTTACGCAGCAATGTCGAGGTCTGTTGCAGGAGATCGGCCGCGGCTGCCAGAGTTGGAGCCAACGCCGTGTGCCAGTGCTGCTGGAACCGTTGCGAGTCTTGACCGACCCACCTCAACTGGGGCCGGATCCGGCTGCCCAATGTGGTCCTTACATCTTTCAATTGAGCGGCGCAGGCGTCGAACTCTTTTGCCGCGTCGCGAAGATTTTCAGGGTCGCTGCCCAAATATCCGTCTGCCATGGTGCTCCCTGATCGCTTTCCACAAGGGTAGTGAGCGCCCAGTCCCCGCGGCAATGGGTACCTCTCCCCACGCTCCGGGACTGGATTCCTCAGTGTCGGCGGTGGTGCTGGATGGTCATGCGCGGTCCGAAGCTCGGCTTTCGGAATCCGCTCAGCTGCAGCATCCGCACCACACGCTGCCGGTGCCCGCGCCACGGCTCGAGCAATTCCAGCATGCCCGGATCATCCACGGCTTTCCCTGCCAGTGCCCAGCCCACATAGGCCGCCAGATGATAGTCGCCCACCGCCACTTGGTCGGGGTCGCCATGCGTGCGTTGAGTGGTTTCCGCGGCCGTCCACACGCCAATGCCTGGGATGCTTTGCATCTTTACAGCCGCCTCTGCCGCCGGTAGTTTAGCCAGCCGTTCCAGGCCCGACGCCGAACCCACCACGCGCATGACCGTTGCCGAACGCTGTGGTCCAACACCCGCCTGGTGCCACGCCCAGGAGGGGATGGACGCCCACTGCCGAGGGGTGGGGGCCACCCGCAGATCGGCTGGGATGGCCGGGTCGGTTCCGACTCCCGGTGCTTTGGTGCCGAACTTTTGCAGCAGGATGCCGTAGCTGCGTCGGGCCTCCAGCGCGGTGACCTTTTGTTCCAGAATGGCTGGCACCAGAGCATCAACCATGCGCCCGGTGGCGGGCAGGCGCACTGCCGGGTGACGGCGTCGTGCTTCTTGCACCCGGTGAGGAAGGGAATTTGCGAACCCGGGGGAGTCAAAATGGGACCAGTCGTCCTGCGCACCGAGCAGCGCCGGGGTGCCTGCGAGGGCATGCTCCGCACCGGGACCGCAAGCGCGGGCGTGCAGCTCGGTGCCGCGTTGGGAGATCCCCAGCGTGGCAGGACCCGCGGGGGTGTTGAAAGCGAGCCAAGCTGTGCCGGGCGTGACCATGATGGTCTTGTCAGCGGGGCCGCGGCCAATGATGCCCAACGTCTGCTGAAGCGAATAGGGGCCTTCGGCGTCCCAAGCCAAGGCCTGGCCGGTGAGTGCTGCGGCGGTCATTGAACCATGGTCGCACGCGCAGCTGGGAACCTCAGAGCAGTGGGTGGAAACGGACCGGGTGTGCACAGGTCCACGGAGCTGCTCCGCCTCCTGGGAAGTCAGGCGGCGCTAACCGGGCATCCCGGCGGAAAGCCACAGTGCCAGCACCGACAGCGGCAGCAGGACCACGACGACGGCGAGCCCGGCCAGCATGTAGCCGCGCCACGAAATGTTGATGCCCATGGCGCGCAAGCGGCTGTGCCACAACAACGTGGCCAGGGATGCCCACGGGGACACCAGCGGCCCGAGATTCACGCCGATGAGCAGCGCCGCCAGCCGGAGCGGGGAGCCTGCTGCCGGTTCAAGCGCCAAATAAGCGGGCAGGTTGTTGACGGCATTTGCGCTCAGCGCGCCGAGGCCCGCCAGCTGGAGCAGTGCGGTGAAATCCTCGCCGGAGCCTGCGGCATGGGCAAGGGCTGCGCCGAGGCCGTGGTCGTGCAGGGTCTGGATGATCAGGAACAGCCCCATTGCCAACAGCAGCGGTTGGACGGGCAGCATGCGCCACGTCTTGACCCACGCACCCCGCGCCGACCCCCGCACCAGGGACGTGCCGCGGTGGAGAAGGAACACGGCCAGCAAGAACACCGCTGCCACGCTTGCCGGGATCCAGACGGGAAGTCCGGACACCAGCAGTGGCAGCAGCACGGCCACCGTGACGGCACTGAAGAACAGCAGCCCCCTGTCCCTGACGGTGGGCACGGCAGGGCGGGGAAAGCTGCCGCGCAACTCGGTACGAAACATCAACCACAGGAATACGGCCGGGACCGCAACGCCCACCACGGCCGGAGCCCACAGCAGCTGGGCAAAACCCCGTGGCGACACACCCAAAAGATGCTGCGCCAACAAGTTCGTCAGGTTGGAAACCGGCAGCAGCAAGGATGCCGTGTTCGCCAGCCAAACGGTCGTCAGCGCAAACGGCAGCGGCGGGATTCGCGCGTGCCGCGCCAGCGAGACCACCACCGGGGTGACGAGCACGGCCGTCGTGTCCAGCGACAGGAACACCGTACTTACCGTGGCAAGGACCACCACCAGCAACCACAACAACCAGACCCGGCCAGCCGGCGTCGTACCGGGACGTGATGTGCGGCGGACACCGGCCAGCGTGGCGGTGACAACTGTGAACAACCCGGCGGAGTCCGCCAGCCCCGTCACTACGGTCATGGCCACCACGAACACGAGGATCGGTACGGTGCGTGCTGCCAGCTCCACTGCGGAGACAGGGGTCAGCAGCCCCGAAGCGAGCAGCACCAGGCCCGCAGCGAAGAGCGCTGCTGGAACGGTGGCGGCCAGTGACTTGGTCATGGACGGGAAGGTGGGACGGCCAGGTCCTGCGCCGTCTGCTCCAAAATTTCCCGACAGGCCAAAAGGGCTGGTCGACGGCGGCTGGCACGTCGGACCGAGGTGAAGACCGTGCGTTGGGGGAGACCGGGTAGATCGATGAGATTCAGGTGAGGCTGGCGTCCGGTCCACATCAGGTCAGGCATCAGACCCACTGCGTTGCCTGACTCGATGAGCCGGATCTGGGCCTGTAGATCGGCCGTTTCAAAACGGACGTCGGGTTCAAAGCCGGCCTGCCGGCATCGTTGCTCGGCCCAGTGCCGCGACGCCGCGCCCCGCGGTTCCATGACCCAAGGCAACTGTGCCGTGTCCTCCAACCCCGTGATGGGGGAGGAAAGCATCCTGCTCATGCTGCCTACCACATCGTGGAACGGGACGGCGAGCCGAATGGCGTCGGTGGTCAACGTGACCCTGTCCAACTCGGCGAGCATGGGTGCTGCGTGGCCAGGATATTGTTCGGCCACCACCAGATCAAAATCCCGCGTCCACGTCTCATGCAGTGCAGCTTCGGGTTCCCGCTGAACCATTTCAATGCGCACGTCCGGATACTTCTGTGCCATGGCCGTGAGCAGGTTCGGTAGCAGCGCCAATGCCGCCGACTGGAACATGGCCAGTTTCACGGTCCCGGTGACGATGGTCAGCGAGGCGGCGATGGCGGCTTCGGCCCGCTCCAGGGTTTCCAGCAGCTCTGCCGTGTGGGTAACGAGAATCTCTGCCTGGGGTGTCAGCTGAACGCGCCGGCCCACCTTCAGCAGGAGCGGCACGCCCACTTCCTTCTCCAATAAAGCCAGCTGCTGGGAGATGGCCGAGGGACTGTATTGCAGCACGGCGGCAACGTCAGCCAAGGTGCCGCGGAGGTGCAATTCACGCAACAAGCGCAGGCGTTTGACGTCAAGCATCGCAGGGCTCCCAACCATGTAGTAATACTGACTGTTATTGATTATAAATCAGCGCTTTTCCTTATTGAAGGTCGGACTCATACTGGTGTCAGGCATGCCTTTGCGGCAGGCACATTGGCTACTGACAGAAACGAACCAGGCACCGACCATGACAAGCACCACTTCCGCGGCTACCACCGCCAATATTCCAACTCCCGGGGACGACCTCGTCGAGGAGACAATCGCCCTTGTGCGCCACTGGCTCAACGAGGCTGCGAAGTTCCCCGCGGACGTCTCCGCCGAACGCCTGGCGGGTGTTTTGAAGGATCCCCACGGCCTGGAGTTCACGGTGGGCTTCGTTGACGGTGTGGTCCGTCCCGAGGATCTGGCCGTGGCCGGGCGCAACCTTGCCGCCTTGGCACCGAAGGTGCCTGCCTTCCTGCCTTGGTACATGCGTGGGGCAGTCCGCCTCGGCGGCATCATGGCCCCGGTTGTGCCGCAGATTGTGGTCCCGGTTGCCCGCCGGGTGCTCCGGGAAATGGTGGGCCACTTGATTGTGGACGCCACCGACGCGAAGCTGGGCCCGGCCATCGCGAAGATCCGCAAGGATGGCGTGGATTTGAACATCAACCTTCTTGGTGAAGCAGTGTTGGGCGAGCATGAAGCCAGCCGCCGCCTTGAAGGAACGTTGGCGCTGCTGGCAAGGGAGGACGTTAACTACGTCTCCATCAAGGAATCCTCCACCGTGGCGCCGCACTCGCCGTGGGCGTTCGACGACGCCGTGACCCATGTCGTGGAGCGGCTCACCCCGCTGTACACGCTGGCCAACTCCTTCGCCAAACCGAAATTCATCAACTTGGACATGGAGGAATACAAGGACCTCACCATGACCATCGCCGTGTTCAAGCGGATCATGGAAAAGCCCGAGTTCAAAGAGCTCGAAGCCGGTATTGTGCTCCAGGCCTACCTGCCGGACACCCTCGAAGCCTTGATCGAGCTGCAGCAGTGGGCTGCACGGCGCAGGGCCGACGGCGGCGCACCGGTCAAGGTCCGGATCGTCAAGGGTGCCAACCTGCCCATGGAAGAAGTCCAGGCCTCCGTCCACGGCTGGCCGCTGGCCACGTGGGGAAGCAAGCAGGACTCCGATACCAACTACAAGCGCCTGGTGAACTATGCACTGACACCTGAACACTTGAGCAACGTCCACATTGGCGTGGCCGGGCACAACCTGTTCGACGTGGCCCACGCCTGGCTGCTGGCCAAGCAGCGTGGCATTGATGCCACAGGCCGCGCCCTCGAATTTGAAATGCTGCTGGGCATGGCCACCGGGCAGGCTGAAGCCGTCCGCCAGGACATTGGCGCCCTGCTGCTCTACACGCCGGTGGTCCACCCTGCCGAGTTCGACGTCGCCATCGCCTACCTGGTCCGCCGCCTTGAAGAAGGCGCCAGCCAGGACAACTTCATGTCCGCCGTCTTTGAGCTCTCCGACAACGAGTCCCTGTTTGAGCGTGAGAAGCAGCGCTTCCTCGCCTCCCTGCAGGGCGTGGACACAGAGGTGCCGGCCAGCAACCGCGATCAGGACCGCAATCAGCCCCCGGCACCTGCACCCACCGACTCCTTTGCCAACACCCCCGACACCGACCCGGCGCTTCCTGCCAACCAGGCCTGGGGCCGGGACATCCTGGCCCGCATCCCCGGATCGACGCTGGGCAATGACCTCGTTGCGGCCACCACCGTCACCGAACTGGACGAACTGAACACCATCGTCGCCACCGCCGTCGAGCATGCTGCGGACTGGGCTGCCCTGGGTGGTGCCGGGCGCGCCGCCGTGCTGCACCGTGCAGGTGACATCCTGGAAGCCCGCCGCGCCGAGCTCATGGAGGTTATGGCGTCCGAGACCGGCAAAACCCTTGACCAGGGTGACCCCGAAGTCAGTGAAGCCGTGGACTTTGCCCACTACTACGCCGAGCGTGCCAAGGATTTGGAAACGGTCGACGGCGCAACGTTCGTCCCCGAGAAGCTCACCGTCGTGACTCCGCCGTGGAACTTCCCGCTCGCCATCCCGGCAGGGTCCACGTTGGCATCGCTGGCCGCGGGCTCCGCCGTCGTCATCAAGCCTGCACGGCAGGCCCAGCGCACCGGCTCCGTCATGGTGCAGGCGCTGTGGGATGCCGGCGTGCCGCGCGAAGTGCTGGCACTCGTCCAGCTGGGGGAGCGGGAGTTGGGCCAGGCGCTGGTGTCCCACCCGGCCGTGGACCGCCTCATCCTGACCGGCGGCTACGAGACCGCCGAACTGTTCCGGCGCTTCCGCAGTGACCTGCCGCTGCTGGCCGAGACATCGGGCAAGAACGCCATCATCGTCACTCCCAGCGCTGACCTGGACCTGGCTGCCAGAGACGTGGTCCAGTCCGCGTTTGGCCACGCGGGCCAGAAATGCTCTGCTGCGTCACTGGTGATCATGGTCGGCGAAGTGTCTTCATCGGTGCGGTTCCGCAAGCAGCTGCTCGACGCCGCCGCCAGCCTGAGCGTTGGCTACCCGGAGAAGGCCACGTCCCAGATGGGCCCCATCATTGAACCGGCCGCCGGCAAGCTGCACACGGCGCTGACCACCCTCAGTACCGGCGAAGCCTGGGCCATTGAGCCACGCCAGCTCGATGAGACCGGGCGGCTCTGGTGCCCGGGCGTGCGCACAGGGGTTGCGCCCGGCTCCGACTTCCACCTCATCGAGTACTTTGGCCCCGTCCTGGGCGTCATGCGGGCGGAAACACTTGAAGAGGCCATCGCGCTGGTCAACCGCGTCGACTACGGGCTGACCAGCGGACTGCATTCACTGGATTCGGCGGAGATCGGCGTGTGGCTGGACACCATCCAGGCCGGAAACCTGTACGTCAACCGTGGCATTACGGGCGCCATTGTGCAGCGCCAGCCCTTTGGCGGCTGGAAGAAATCGGCCGTGGGGCCGGGCACCAAGGCAGGCGGACCCAACTACCTTGTGGGGCTGGGCAGCTGGCGTAGTGCGCCTTCCTCGGCCACTGCGCCGCTGGGCGACGCAGCCACGAAGATGCTCCATGCCGACACAGGCGTATCCGGCCCGGCGGCAGCCGGCGCAGTCCTGTCCGAAGAGGACCGGGCATTCCTGAAGCGCGCGCTGCACAGCGATGCGGCGGCCTGGGCGGAAGAGTTTGGCAATGCCAAGGATGTCTCGGCGCTGTCCGCTGAACGCAACGTGTTCCGCTACCTGCCCCTGCACCCCCTGGTGCGGTTGAGCGAAGGCGAGCCCGTCGTGAAGCTGATGCGTGTGCTTGCGGCAGGAATCCTGGCCGGGTCGACCCCGGAAGTCTCCAGCGCCGTCGTGCTTCCCAAGGCAGTGCAGGCACTGTTGCTGAGCAAGCACCTGAAGGTGACAGTGGAGAGCGATGCAGACTGGTTGGGGCGCAGCTTCGGGGCGGGTCGCATTCGGCTCATCGGCGGGGATGCATCGGCACTGTACGCGGCGAGCGGTGGGCGCCCGGACCTGGCGATCTACCACGGCGACGTTACCGAGGCCGGGCGTGTGGAGATGCTGCCGTTCCTGCACGAGCAGGCCATCAGCATCACCGCGCACCGTTTTGGCACCCCGGACCACCTCTCGGACGGGCTGATCTAGCGCAAAATCTGGTGCGGAACACCTTCTGAGCAATTCGAGATGGGAGCAGTCTGCAATGTTTTTGACGAACATTGCAGACCGCTCCCGTCTCGATGTGTGGGGCGTCTGAGTCAGCGGACGTAACGAGCAGTGGTCACTTTCCCCGCCGGGAGGCTACGTTTGAGTCATGAAGTACGCAAACTCCGTTCTGGACCTCATTGGCAACACCCCGCTGGTGAAACTGCAGAAAGTCACCGAAGGCATCCAGGCCACAGTTCTTGTCAAGCTTGAGTACATGAACCCGGGTGGTTCCGCCAAGGACCGCATCGCGGTGAAGATGCTTGACGAAGCCGCCAAAGAAGGCAAAATTCTGCCAGGTGGCACCGTGGTGGAACCCACCAGCGGAAACACCGGGGTGGCCATGGCCATGGTGGCCCAGTTGCGCGGCTACAAATGCGTGTTTGTGGTTCCTGACAAAGTGGGTGAAGACAAGCGCTCGGTCCTGCGGGCCTACGGCGCCGAGGTTGTTGTCACGCCGTCGGCCGTGTCTGCCAGCAGTCCGCAGTCCTACTATGGCGTGTCCGATCGGCTGGCGCAGGAAATTCCGGGCGCGTACAAGCCCGACCAATTCTCCAACCAAAATGGTCCGCTGAGCCACTACGAAACCACCGGTCCGGAAATCTGGGCCGACACCGCCGGGCAGGTGACGCACTTTGTGGCAGGGGTGGGAACCGGTGGCACCATCACCGGCACGGGCCGCTTCCTGCGCGAAGCCTCCAAGAACCGCCCGGCAGCGCAGGGCGGGGAAGTGCAGATCATCGGCGCCGACCCCGAAGGCTCCGTCTACTCAGGCGGCAGCGGCCGGCCCTACCTTGTCGAAGGCGTGGGTGAGGATGTTTGGCCCGCCTCCTACGACCCCACGGTCCCGCACAAAGTCATCGCCGTCAGCGACAACGACTCCTTCGCCATGACCCGCCGGCTGGCCCGCGAGGAAGGCCTGCTGGTGGGAGGCTCGTCCGGCATGGCGGTGGTGGCCGCGCTGGAAGCCGCCAAGGGGCTGGGGCCGGAAGCCGTCGTCGTCGTGCTTCTGCCGGACAGCGGGCGCGGCTACCTGGCGAAGATCTTTGATGACAAGTGGATGCAGTCGTACGGTTTCCTGAAGACCACCGACGAGCCGGCCATTGGCGACGTGCTCAAGGCGAAGACCGGCGGGCTGCCGGACCTGGTGCACATTCACCCGAACGAGACCGTGCGCGACGTCATCAACCTGATGGCCGAATACGGGGTGTCCCAGATTCCCGTGCTCAGTGCCGAACCGCCGGTGGTCATGGGGGAGGTGCTTGGCTCGGTGGATGAGCGCACCCTGACCGGGCGGCTGTTCCGGCAAGAGGCGAAACTGACCGACAAGATCACCGAGCACATGCAGCCGCTGCTGCCGATCATCGGTTCGCTGGAGCCCATTTCCGCCGCACGCGCCAAGCTGCAGGACGTGGACGCGCTGATGGTGACATTTGTGGGGTCCCCCGTCGGGGTACTGACCCGCCTGGACCTGCTGAACTACCTCAACGACTGATTTAGCACGACCGATTTAGAAGGAGAACATCATGACTAAAGGCTTCAATACCCGCGCCGTCCATGCCGGCCAGACACCGGATCCCACCACCGGCGCCGTCATCCCGCCCCTGTACCAAACCACCACCTTCGCGCAGGACGGGATCGGGAAGCTGCGCAACGGCTACGAGTACGGCCGCGGCACCAACCCCACCCGCGACGCGCTCCAAGCCCAGCTGGCCGGCGTTGAAGGTGGAGAATTCGCGTTCAGCTTCTCATCCGGCCTGGCCGCCGAGGACGCGCTGATCCGCGCACTGCTGGTCCCGGGCGACCATATCGTCATGGGCAACGACGTCTACGGCGGCACCTACCGGCTCCTGAACCGCATCCTGTCCGTGTGGGGCATCACCAACGCCGCCGTGGACATGTCCGACGCCGAGGCGCTGGCTGCCGCTGTCGCCGCAGGCGGGCCGGACGGTGGGACGAAGATGCTGTGGGTGGAGACGCCGTCGAACCCCATGATGAAAATTACCGACATTGCCGCGCTCGCCGAGGTGGCCCATGCCGCCGGTGCGCTGCTGGTGGTGGACAACACGTTCGCTTCCCCGTACCTGCAAAATCCGCTGGCGCTCGGTGCCGACGTGGTGGTGCACTCGACCACGAAGTACATTGGCGGGCACTCGGATGCTTCCGGCGGTGCCGTGATTCTCAACGATGCGCAGGCTGCCGAGAAGATTGGTTTCATCCAGTTTGCCGTCGGTGCCGTGTCCGCCCCGATGGAGGCGTGGCTGACCACGCGTGGGTTGAAGACGCTGGGCGTGCGCATGGACCGGCACTGCTCCAACGCCCAGACCATTGCCGAGTGGCTGCTGGAACGTCCCGAGGTGGAGCGTGTGCTGTACCCGGGCCTGCCCAGCCACCCCGGCCATGAGTTGGCGGCCCGTCAGATGCGCGGCTTTGGCGGCATGATTTCCGTGCAGTTCAAGGGTGGGGAAGATGCTGCCCGCAAGGTGGCTGAATCCACGAAGCTGTTCACATTGGCTGAGTCACTGGGTGGCATTGAGTCGCTCATGAACTACCCCTCTGAGATGACGCACGCCTCCGTGAAGGGCACCGAGCTTGAAGTGCCCGTCAACCTGATCCGCCTCTCCGTGGGCATCGAGGACATCGCCGATCTGCTGTCAGACCTGGAGCAGGCGCTAGACGCCCTGTAATACCAGCAACCCGCCCCACCGCCCCTACCGACGCTCCAGCACTTTCGGGGGCATTTTCCCGAAGGGTCCTGCAGGTTGCTGCGGGAGCGTTCTGAAGAAACGCCCCAAAGCTGCAGGAGCGTTGGTAGTGGGGGTGTTTGTCCTGCGTTTATTCGTCGACGATGGATCCTGTCACCCAGTCGATGTAACGGCGCAGGGAGCGCTCGGTGATCTCTTTTGCTCCGGTGTCGATGGTTGCGAACGCACCGTAGATGCGGTCGAATGCCAGGGGTGCGCACGTGTCAAGAATTCTCTGGATGGCACGGGCGGGCAGTGGGATGTTGTTGACGTAGCTGCGCATGGCGTTGACGGACTTCCTGTCCCGGCCCACGCCAACCGTGTCACCCGCCAGCAGCGCGCCGCGACCCTGGGCGCCAGCAGGCCAATGGACCATGCTGCTGCCGGCAAAGTGGCCGCCGAACTGGTGCATGGTCAGCCCCGGCAGTAATTCTTGAACGTCCTGCCACAGTTGGATGACTGGATCCGGGCGGCAGATCCACTGCTTGTCTGCGGCGGCAACATAAACGGGCGCGCGGTCAAAAGCGTGGCTCCACTGGATGGAGGAGCCGGTCAGGTGCGGATGGCTGGCCGTGACGACGACGACACCGCCCAACGCACGGACAGCGGCCAAGCCGGCGTCGTCGATGAATCCCGGCGGTTCCCACAAAAGGTTGCCATGTTCGGTCTGTAGGAGCAGGCCCCGTTGGCCGATGCCGAGGCTGGGCGTGGCTTCCACGGAGTGGAGCCCGTGACCCACTTCCGCCACCTCGATGCGAAAGCCCGCAGCAGCGAGTTCCTCGCGTGTAGTCCAGCGCTGGCCACTCGACGGGACGTATTGACGCTCATCGGAGCAGATTTCGCACAACGGCGGAGGTTCTGACGTGTCCGGGTGTTCAATGGCGCACGTGGCGCAGGTCCAAATGGTCATGG
>NZ_JAUNVV010000072.1:13165-19019 GCF_030540645.1 Arthrobacter sp. | reverse complement strand
GGACGGGTTGGCTGAAGGACACCGTTTGCGCTTTCTTCCACCGTTGTTCGGTGGAAGAAAGCGCAGGCGGTGTCCTTTTTTGTCTCGGTTTTTGTCTCAGCGGCGTTTCTTGCCGGGGGACAGGGCCCGCAGGGCGTTGAGGATGGCGGCCAAGTCCACGAACTCCTGGGACAGGGCACCGGCCACGGCAGGAATCTTCCCGGTGGCGGCCACAATCATCAATCCCACGCTGAGGATGATGCCGATCCAGATGCTCTGGATGGCGATGCGGATGGTCCGACGACCCAGCCGCACGGCTTCTGCCACCTTGGCCAGGTCGTCGTGGAGGATCACTACGTCGGCAGACTCGCTGGCCGCCGTCGAGCCTTTGGCCCCCATGGCAATGCCAACATCGGATGCGGCAAGTACAGGGGCGTCATTGACGCCGTCGCCCACCATCATCACTTGACGCTGCGGCAGCTCGTGGACAAGTCGCACTTTGTCCTCGGGTAAAAGCTCGGCCCACACCTGGGTGATGCCAACCTCCTTGGCGATGAACTGGGCCGTGGCCTCTGCGTCACCGGTGAGCATGACTATCTCGGAGACCCCCATCTCCCGCAGCGCCGTCAGTGTTGCCGGGGCCTCGGGGCGGACGGGGTCGCGCATGATGAGCGTGCCTGCAAACTCTCCGTCCACGCCGACATAGACGGCCATCTGACCGGCGGCTATCTGTGTTGCCTGAACGCCTGTGGCATTTTCTGCCACAAATGACTGTTTGCCCACCAGTACCCGGCGGTCCGCAAAGAGCGCCGTGACACCGTGCGTGGCATGTTCGGTGGCGTTGTCGGTGGTTTCCAAGGACAGCCCACGGTCCAGCGCCTCAGCCACAACAGCGGCGGCCAGCACGTGGGATGAGTACTGCTCGGCGGAGGCTGCCAGGGCCAGCAGTTCCAAGGGATCAAGGGATGCGCTGCGGATCTCTTCCAGAGTGGGTTCGCCGCCGGTGAGTGTGCCCGTCTTGTCGAAGGCGGCGGTCTTCACCCGGGACAGCTGCTCCAGCGTGCCCGCACCCTTGACAATGATCCCGGCCTTGGCGGACTGACTCATACCGCCCAGGAATGCCACGGGTGCAGCGATCAGCAGGGGGCACGGTGTTGCCACCACCAGGACCTCGGCAAAGCGGGAAGGGTCCCCACTGAAATACCAAGCTGCCGCGGCCAAAAGCAATGAAAATACTGTGAACGGGACAGCGTATCTGTCTGCGAGCCGCACCACGGGAGCCCGGCTTCCGGAGGCCTCGCGCACCAGGGCAATGATTCGGCTGTACTGGGAATCCTCCTCCCGTGCGGTTGCCCGTATGCGGACGGCGGAGGGACCATTGAGCACACCGCTTGGCACCGGGCTGCCGGTCTCGTGCTCTACCGGGAGGCTTTCACCTGTCAGTGCGGATTCGTCGAAAATGGCGGCGCCGGAGAGCAACAACCCGTCAACCGGAACCACCTCTGAAGGCCTCACCAAGAGAGCGTCGCCGACTTCGATGGTGTCGATGGGGACCTCGGTGGTGCTGCCGTCTTCATTCTCCAGATGTGCTGTGCGCGGTGCCCGCTCCAGCAAGGAGGTAAGTTCCTTCGTGGCACGGCCCGCTGCGTAATCCTCCAACGCAGCGCCGCCGGTGAGCATCAGGACAACGATTAATGAGGCAATGTATTCGCCCACGGACACGGTTGCCACGATGGCGGTGACGGCCAGGATGTCGATGCCCCAGTGCCCGCGCATGATGTCCCGGACCATGCCGATCGATTGGTGGGCGGCCACGGCCAAGGCAAAGATGCTGGCCACCCAGCGTGCAGCAGAGTCCGCACCGGAAAGGAGCAAAACAGTCACTGCCAGGCCGACCAAAATCGTCAATGCGACCACGGGATAGCGCCGAAGAGCCATGGATAGCAATGGCCTGGGAGGTGTGTCCCCGACGAGGGGAGTTCCGGTATGGCCTACAGCAGGAGTGTCGACGGTGGGTGTGCGGGAGTCGTCCATGCTCTTACTCTGCCCCAGGTACGCCGCCAATCCCAGTGCCCCGGCCGAACAGGGGCAAATGCGAAGGTGCTTTCAGCGGCGGAAGGCGTTCCTTGAGCCCACGCTCCGAGCTGTTGCCGCAGCGTGGGCGGCCGAGTACAGGGTGGGAGCCGGGCGCCGTCGCTGGACCATGCGGTAGATCAATAGCACGGCGGCTGCGGAGGCCACGATGCCTGCAACGTTCAGGAAAAGCTGCACAGCAGACCCTGCCGCCCGGCCATGTTCACCCAACACCAGCGCGACCGCCACATAACCCGCCGCGGGAACCGTCGTGACGGAAATGAAAACACCCACCAAGGCCGCAGACTTCTTTCCGATGAGGGAAAGCATGCCTGCTGCCCCCGCCAACACCGCCACGATGAAGGAGTAGGGCCCCGGGTGGTAAATGAATTCGGTGGCCTGATTGTTGTTGAGCACGTCAGCTGGGGTAAACAGACCCAACCCCACGGATCCGGCCGTGGCCAGCGCCGTGAGCACCATGGCTAGGGGGAAACCGATCAGAAGTGCCAAGACCGCCCGTCGGGCGAGTTTCCACCGCCGGTCCACCACGGCCAAGGCCAGCCCTGCAAGTGGACCAAACTCAGGCCCCACCACCATGGCTCCGACGATGGCGATGGTGGAGTTGGTCACGATGCCTATCCCCGCCAGTTGCACGGCGATGATCAGAAAGGCCAGATAACTCCAGGTCAGCTTTGAATCAGAGTTGGTGTCCTTCTCCACTTCGTCCCAGATGATGGCGTCGGCGCCGTCCCCAGCCACCTCTTCCTCGGCCTTATCCAGACGGTCGGAAATCATGAGTTCTGGAGCTGTGACACTGATGGAGCCCTGCTGGTCAATGTGGAGCTTGTGCAGCTTTTCCAACAGCAACTCCACGGATTCGCGCACAGCTTGCAGTACGACGACGTCGCCTTCAGGGACCAGGGACGCGCCCTTCGAGCGTGAAATTTCCGAAACTCCAGGGTGGCTGCGGGCAATCTCGACCACCTCATCCGCTGTGGTCGACGGGACAACAATGCGGATCTGCAACGCCATAGGAGTGTCCTTTTACTGTGCCGGCTGGTGCGCTTGATTCTAGGGGATGGCAACTCCTCGGGCACAAAAGTTGGTGCGCTGGCTACATTGGAAAAATTGGTTGGAAACGAAGGGAAAGCTCCATCCCCTGGATTGAAACCATCTCCTTCGAAGCCATGGTTTATGCCCGCAAGCTGACGCAGTTCCCCGCTCACATGCTCGAGGCGGAGTGGAGGGCCACCGCTGCGGGTCCTTGAACCCACGAAAATCTGTGTGGTTTGTGATGCGCCCCACCGGAATAGTGTCAGGCCCGCTTTCGTTTTAGACTGTAAACAACGCACAGACTGGCTTCGTAATGACGGGGCTGGCCATTGGATGCACATTCCACCGGTTCTACCCCGCCAAGGAGCCTTCGTGTCCCAGCCTGAAATCAATGATCCCTTTGCCTTAGTCGGCTTGACGTATGACGACGTCCTGCTCCTTCCCGGCCACACCAACGTCATCCCGTCCGAAGCTGACACCAGTTCACGGGTGTCCAAGCGCATCACGGTGAAGATCCCGTTGCTGTCTGCCGCGATGGACACCGTGACGGAGTCGCGCATGGCCATCGCCATGGCCCGTCAGGGTGGTTTGGGCGTGGTGCACCGCAACTTGTCCATCCAACGCCAAGCTGAAGAAGTGGACCTGGTCAAGCGCAGCGAGTCCGGCATGATCACCAACCCGGTGACCGTTGGTCCGGACGCCACGCTCGCCGAGTTGGATGAGCTGTGTTCGCGTTTCCGGGTCTCCGGCCTGCCAGTGGTCGACGGCGGTGGCCGTCTCGTGGGCATCGTCACCAACCGCGATACCGTGTTCATCCCGGAAAGCGAATACCCGAAGCGCAAGGTCAGCGACGTCATGACGCACATGCCGCTGATCACCGGCCGCGTCGGCATCAGCCGCGAGGAAGCCTCCGGCCTGCTGGCAAAGAACAAGATTGAAAAACTCCCGCTGGTGGACAGCTCCGGTGTGTTGCGCGGACTGATCACCGTGAAGGACTTCGCCAAGGCCGAGCAGTACCCGCTGGCAACGAAGGACTCCGAAGGGCGCCTGCTCGTCGGTGCAGCCATCGGCTTCTTCGGCGACGGCTACGAGCGAGCCATGACACTGGTTGAAGCGGGAGTTGACGCCTTGTTCGTGGATACCGCCAACGGCCACAGCCAAGGTGTGCTGGAAATTATCGCCCGCCTGAAGAAGGAAAAGGCAGCCGCCCACGTTGACGTCATCGGCGGCCAGGCGGCCACCCGTGAGGGTGCCCAGGCACTGATCGACGCCGGTGCTGACGCCATCAAGGTCGGCGTTGGCCCGGGCTCCATCTGCACCACCCGTGTGGTCGCCGGAGTCGGTGTTCCCCAGGTCACCGCCATCTACGAATCGGCCAAGGCCGCAACCCCTGCCGGTGTGCCACTGATTGCCGACGGCGGTCTGCAGTACTCCGGCGACATCGGCAAGGCACTGGTGGCTGGCGCCGACACCGTCATGATCGGTTCGCTTTTGGCCGGCACGGAGGAGTCTCCCGGCGCTACCGTGTTCGTCAACGGCAAGCAGTTCAAGGCGTACCGCGGCATGGGCTCTCTGGGCGCCATGCAGTCCCGCGGCCAGAACACCTCCTACTCCAAGGACCGCTACTTCCAGGCGGACGTGTCCGGGGACGAGAAGCTTATCCCCGAAGGCATTGAAGGCCGGGTGGCCTACCGTGGACCGCTCGCATCGGTTGCCTACCAGCTGGTGGGTGGCCTGCGCCAGACCATGTTCTACGTCGGCTCACCGACCATCCCGGAGCTGAAGGCACGCGGCAAGTTCGTGCGCATCACCGCGGCCGGACTGAAGGAATCACACCCGCATGACATCACCATGACGGTGGAAGCGCCGAACTACCTGAACAAGTAGCGGGGCTCCAAAAACAGACAAAAAACGACGACGGCGACCCACCTTTCAAAAGTGGGTCGCCGCCGTCGTTCGCTTATGCAAGCTCTTGGCGGAGAGCCATCTACTGTGAAGGGGCCACATCCTGCTGGGCGGACAGCACCGTTTTGAGCTGGTCCATGGCTTCTGCGGCGGGGAAACTCTCCTCGGTGAATTCAGATTCAGAGCCGCTGCGCAGCACCCAGTCACCGGACTCCACCGCTGTCAGCTGGGCCACGATCGGCTCGGAGTCGACGCGCAGGCGCCGGATCACTGCGGTGGCCGGCAGCCCTTCAGCTGCACCTGTGAGGTATTCGTTGCCCAAATGCAGGCCGAGTTCCAGCAGAGCCGGACCGGATTCGATCGGCTGGATTTCATGTACGCCGTAGGGGCTGATGCTCAGCAGGATGGCGCCAACATTGGAGCCCACGGCGAACAACACATGGCTGCTGCTGGGTGTGGTCAAGGAGATTTCAAGCCACTCCTGAGCTTGGGAAAGGACAGAGCCGACCACGGCGCACTTATCCACGGGCACAATCTTCTCGCCTTGGGGGGTGGCAAGCCCGCGCACCATCAACGTGGTCAGCCCGGCATTGTGCAGCAGTTGGTTGTCGCCGTGCTGGTCAAGGCGCAGCAGGCCCAGTGTGACGGCAGCCGATTCCGTGGGGGTCATGGAAAGCAAAGTCAAGAGTTCGTGGTCAGTCATGTGCAATTCAGTGTCAGTCATGGACTAAGCGTATCGGCCGAGGGGCCCCAGCCGAGCGAAGCGAGGTGTGGGGAGGCACGAAAGCGGTATCGGCCGAGGGGCCCCAGCCGAGCGAAGCGAGGTGTGGGGAGGCACGAAAGC
>NZ_JAUNVV010000072.1:0-13065 GCF_030540645.1 Arthrobacter sp. | reverse complement strand
GTATCGGCCGAGGGGCCCCAGCCGAGCGAAGCGAGGTGTGGGGAGGCACGAAAGCGGTATCGGCCGAGCTAGAGCGGGCCAAAGTTCCTTTCGCCATGTTCGTCGTGACAGGTCATGGACAGGTTCTCCAGTTCAGACCGCATTGCTGCGTTTCGGTCGACGTACCTGCGGAAGTCCCGGCGCGCATTTTCTGCGCGGTAGGCCGGGACAGCGAAGATGCTGGATGTGCCAAGGACGATGAGCAGGCACACGGCAATAAAGGAGAAAGCCGGTCCCAGGCCTTGTGCCAGCCAACCGGAGATGGCGAAGGCCACGGGGAGGCCCACAGCGGCAGTGATGAGGATGGCAAGGTTGATTCCGGACGTGAATTTTTGTGGTGCGCGGGAGGCCATGGGGCGCCGTGACTGCGGAATTCTGGGCAGTTTCATGGCCCGGACCAGAGCTCCGGTGGCCAACAAGGCGAAGCCGGTCAGAATCAAGGACAGCCACAGGTCTATGGCGCTTGTCATAGTGGCCAGGGAAAGAAGGCCGCCGCCGAGAAAGGCGATTCCCAGACCGGTGGCGGCACCGGACAGGCCCCGCCACTGTCCGTGAATCCAGGCCATGTCGCGCAGCGCGGAGGTGCTCGTCTCGGGCGCCGTGCGGGCCATGTCTGAATCAAGCCAGTAGGTGAGTGGGCGCCCGCGCAGCGGAGGGAACGGGTCCGAATAGCTCATGGGGCCTGTTCCTTTGCGATGAATGAATTTTGTGCGCTGCGGGGCTACCTCGTCCCAAGGGGAGATCAGCAGGACAAGGCCGCGCTGAGCCTTTCGAATGCTGCAGCGGCCGGGATGGTTTCCGTCTGTACCGCATCGCCGCTGCCCGAGAGCAGCGTCCACGTTTCCGATTCATCTCTTTTGAGCTGGACCGTGAGCGGCGTGCCTGAGGCCGGGTGGAACGTGACCATCGCGGAGGCGGGAAGCCCGTCAGTGGCATCCTCGAGATAGGCCTGTGAGAGCAGTACACCCAACCGGGGAAGCCCTTCGGCAGTGTCGACGGGACGCACCTGGTGGGCGCCCAACCGGTTCAAGGAGAGCAGGAGGGAACCATGCTCAGAGGCCGCCACGAACATGATGTGGTCTGAGCTGGGCGTCACGAAAGCGACCTCCAACCATTCGGTGGCCGTTGTGAGGACAGCTGCCACCAGAGCGCCGCGTTCCACCGGGACAATGTCTTCCCCGTTGGGTTCAGCCATGCCGCGGGCCAGCAGCGTGGTGACGCCAGCCCGTTCCAAGACGTCGCGGTGCGCCACGGTTGAGAGGCGGAAAAGGTCGCGTGTGGCCGCTGCGGAGTCGGTTGGATTCATGGCCAACAGGGCCAGGAGTTCGTGGTCGGTCAGCAAAAGATCTGATTCGTCGGTCATGGTTTCCTCATGGTTGAAAGCATGGTGGGAGTTCTGTGCCAGCAGTTCTCAACTCTATCCACTGAATAACCAGTCGTCCCGCTACAATCATCAAATGCTCCCCGACTACAATCCCCGCACCGACTACTCGCATTGGGACTGCGGTTTATGGAACCGCGTCCTGGCCGCGTCGGGTGTGCAGAACCCGTTCACAGACGAGCCTTTCAGCGAGGCGGTGCTGGCGGGGCTGGGCGGGGGCATCGGCTTCATGATCTTCACTTTTGACTACAAGGACACCACCACCGCCTCTGTGGTGACACGCTTTCATCCCGGGCCGTACACCGAGAACTTGCTGCGCCGTTGCGGGGCCAACATCAATATCCAGCAAACCGGCAGCGCGCCACTGGCCCAGTCGCGACTGGACGCTGCGTTGGAAACCGGGGTGCCCGCCGTCGTACGGGTAGTGCACGGAACACTCCCGTGGGTGCCGTCAGATCCGCTCGCGGACATGGATTCCGTGGATGTGGCGGTGGTGGCCCGGGACGGTGAAGACTACCTCGTGGACGACGGCGGTGGGCGTCTTGAGCGGATCAGTGTCCCTGCGCTGGCTGCAGCGCGCGCCTCCCGCAAAGCCGACAAACACTGGCAGGCCCACGTGGCAGGCGGCGTCGCAGAGGCGTTGAACACGGAGGTGCTGCGCCACGCCATGGCTGAGACAGCGCAGGAGCTTTTGTCCCAGCAAGCCCCTCCTGGGGTTCCACCCAGCTACGCGAAAAACTTCGGCATCGTAGGCATGCAGTCGTGGGCACAGCGGCTCCGCGACACCTCCACACGGCAAGGCTGGTCGCGGATCTTTGGTGATCCACAGCGCGCGGTGGCGGGTCTGGGCATGTTGCACGGGCTGCTGACTGGAAAGCGGTTTAGCGGGCCCGGTGCGTTGCGTCCGTTGTATGCGCAATTCCTGTGCGAGGTGGCGGGGTACGGGCGGGGGAGTGCCGGCGTCGAACTTTCCGGGGTGAACCTGAAAAAACTGGGGGACGCGGCGGAACATTACGAGCTCCTGGGGGAGCAGTGGGAGGAGCTGGTGGCCTCGATTGGGGCTGCCGGAGAAACGAGCTTCACGCCCATGGCTGCTCAAGTCGAAGCGATAGCAGAACGGGAAACCGCGGCCGCGCTGGCCCTGCAATCAGCCGTCCGCGAAGCATTTTGAAGCCCGGGGCCCTCGCTGAGATAGGCTAGGGGGCGTGACTTATGAGATTGAGATTGGCCGTGGAAAGCGTGGACGCCGCGCATATTCGTTGGATGAGATTTCGATTGTGCCGGCCAGGCGCACGCGCGATCCCCAAGATGTGTCGGTGAAATGGCAGATCGACGCCTACCAGTTTGAAATGCCCGTCATTGGCGCGCCCATGGACTCGGTCATGTCCCCGGAAACTGCCATTGCCCTGGGCAAGTTCGGCGGCTTGGGCGTGCTGGACTTGGAAGGCCTGTGGACCCGCTACGAAGATCCGCAACCGGTGCTGGACGAGATCGCCGCACTGGAAGGCTCCGTTATTGACCCGGAGACTACCCGCCGCCTGCAGGAGATCTACAGCGAGCCCATCAAGGCGGAGCTGATCACGGCACGCCTGGCGGAGATCCGCGCTGCTGGCGTGACCGTGGCAGGTTCGCTGACACCGCAGCGCACACAGGAGTTCTACAAGACCGTGATTGCGGCTGGCGTTGACATCTTCGTCATCCGTGGAACCACCGTTTCAGCCGAGCACGTCTCCAAAACCACTGAATCGCTGAACCTGAAGCAGTTCATCTACGAGCTTGACGTCCCCGTCATTGTGGGCGGTGCGGCTGGCTACACCTCAGCACTGCACCTGATGCGTACCGGCGCAGCAGGGGTCCTGGTGGGCTTTGGCGGCGGCGCCTCCACCACAACAAGCCGTGCGCTGGGCATCCGTTCACCGATGGCCAGCGCCATCTCCGACGTGGCGGCGGCACGCCGCGACTACATGGATGAGTCCGGCGGGCGCTATGTGCACGTCATCGCCGACGGCGGCATGGGCTCCAGTGGGGACATCGTCAAGGCCATCGCGATGGGTGCCGACGCCGTCATGCTCGGTGCCGCACTGTCCCGTGCCGCAGAGGCTCCCGGGCAGGGGTGGCACTGGGGTGCCGAGGCACACCACCAGGTACTGCCGCGCGGTCACCGGGTGAAGATGAACACTGTGGGCACCCTGGAGGAAGTTCTGTTTGGGCCTGCCCACCAGGCTGATGGAACCTCAAACCTGATTGGTGCACTGCGTCGTTCCATGGCCACCACAGGGTACTCGGACCTGAAGGAATTCCAGCGGATCGACGTCATCGTTTCGCCGTAATTGACTGGCTTGGCAATGCCCCGGACCGCTGCTGCGGACCGGGGCATTGCTGCATTTGGGCAGTCCCTGCCCACCCGCTCCAGCAAGGTGTCGAGAGTAGACTGGTGGGAGCTTCTTGACCAAACGTCGCGAAAGGTACCAATGACATCGGGTTCGCTGGAACGCTACAACACAGAATTGACCAATCCCGGGTTGGTGATTTTGGAAATGGTGGCCGATTCCAAAGAGGACGCCGCCGCCCAGTTGGCTGCCAAATTGTTTGAGCAGGGCAGGATTTCGGACCTTGATGGTTTCCTGCGTGACGTCAACGCCCGCGAACACCAGATGGCTACCGGCTTGCCCGGAGGGATCGGTCTGCCGCACGCCCGAAGCGAGTACGTCAAGGAAATTTCCATCGCCGTGGGCGTCACCAAGTTCGACCACAGCCTCAATTTTGGTGCGATGGACGGCCCCGCCACCGTGATTTTGCTTATAGCCACCCCGGCCAGTTCATTCTCTGCCCACTTGGAAGTGTTGGCGACACTGGCGCGCTCGCTCTTCAAGGAGAATTTCCGCGAGTCTCTGCGCCGGGCACACGACGCCGAGGTCATCGCCGAGTTGATCAACTCCTCGCTGGTTTTCTTCGATCACTAGGGGCAGCATTCGCTGTTCTACAGAGAGACGAAGTAACGTTGAAGCGTGTTGAAAACTGCCGTAAAACCCAAATGGATCGCCGCGCTGGTGTTTGCGCTGGTTGTGGCTTCCGTCTTTGTCATCCTGAGCCAATGGCAGTTCTCCCGTTCGCTGGAAAAGGACGTGGCACCGCCTGAAGTGACGGAAAAGGTCCAGCCGCTGCTGGATGCCTTGAAGCCGGGGGAGCCGATGATGGGAGACGTCGAAGGGCAGATTGTCACGGCGAAGGGCGCCTTTGATCCGGCAAAGCAGCTGCTTGTTCCTTCGCGGCTGCAAGATGGCAACACCGGATACTGGGTGGTAACGGCCTTCGAAGTGGACGGTGCACCGGTTCTCAGCGGCGTGGCCGCCACCAAGGAAGTGGTCATCCCCGTAGCCCGCGGCTGGATTGCCTCCCCGGATAACGTGCCCGCCGCACCAACCGGCAGCATTGATCTTGTTGGCCGGATGCTCAATTCCGAAGGTCCGGAACTGAATAAGAATCTTCCCGCCGGTCAGATCAGCATGCTGTCTTCTGCCGAGCTGAGCAATATTTGGAACGTCACCACATACTCCGCTTTCATCGTCTCCCACACCGAGCTGGCCGACGGGCACGAAGTTGGCGCAGCGTCCACCAGCAGCGGACTGATTCCCATCACCGTCACCGCAACCGACCAAAACAACAAGGTCAACTGGCTGAACATCTTCTACTCCCTTGAATGGGTGCTGTTCGCCGGGTTTGCCGTGTTCGTGTGGTGGCGCTTGGTGGCCGATGACTACCGCCGTGCCCAGGACGAACTCTTTGACCTCGCTGGCGACGACGACAGCGTCGAAGAAGACGACGCCAACAACTGACACCCCAGGGCTGACAGCCCACACTGACAGAGAATTTATCCGGACTGGATTTTGGCCAGTCTGACACCATCCACAGATTGAGGAGAGCCGGCACCGTGACCGAGCCCAACAACGCCGAACCAACCAACGCAGTGCCGAACAACGCAGTGCCTGCCAGCGCCTCCGCTGCGGCACCGGCGGCCAAGGCTGCACCCAAGCGCCGCTTCGGCGGTACGCCAGCACAGATTCTGAGCGCACTGAAGTTCTACAAGGTCCTGGCCTATGCAACGGGCACCATGCTGCTGCTGCTCGTAGTTGAACTTGTAGTGCGCTACGGGTTCCAGAGCGTGCTTGTGGCAGGAGGCACCGACACCGCCGGGGCTGCCCACGGGTTGGGGTTTGTCAGCCTTGACGGCGGCGTCATGGCCATCAGTGGCGGTGTGAATCTGTCCACTTTGGTGCTGATCGTGCACGGCTGGATGTACGTTGTCTACCTCATCGCCGACTTCCGCCTGTGGACGCTGATGCGTTGGCCGTTCGGCAAGTTGGTGCTGATTGCGCTGGGCGGAGTGGTCCCGTTTCTGTCGTTCATTGTTGAAGGACGGATCCACAAGGAAGTATTGGCCGAGGTTGCGGCCAATCCGAAGGCCGGCAAACGGTACTAACCCGCTGAGCCCCACCGCACCTACTGACGCTCCTGCACTTTTCGGGGCCTTTTCAGGAACCGTTCTTCAAATGGGTGCGGGAGCGTTGCCTAATTGCCCCCAGAAAGTGCGGGAGCGTCGGTAGTGGTGGCGGGGGCTTGGCTGCGGTCTTGCTTTTGAACACCTGTCAACCCACGGCAATTTTGAGTCTCTTGTCACGGAATGCTCGGCACCGTGACGTGGCGACTGCGCTGTGGGTTAAGATTATTAGGTGACTAATCCCGCTCCGGCCCAGACATCCCAGAAGCCCGTCCTGGTTGTGGACTACGGCGCCCAGTACGCCCAGTTGATTGCGCGCCGTGTGCGTGAGGCCAACGTGTACTCGGAAATCGTTCCGCACACCTACACCACTGCGCAGCTACTGGCTAAGAACCCAGCTGCCATCATCCTCTCCGGTGGACCCTCAAGTGTCTACTCTGAGGGCGCACCCAACGTTGGTGCAGACCTGTTTGAAGCCGGCATTCCGGTCCTGGGCATTTGCTACGGCTTCCAGGCCATGGCTGCTGCCCTCGGTGGAGTTGTTGCCCAAACCGGTCAGCGTGAATACGGGTCCACCCAGGTGCAGATCCTCGGTGAAAGCCGTTCCATCCTGAGCTCCACGAACGCTGACCAGACGACCTGGATGAGCCACGGTGACAGCGTTCAGCAAGCACCCGAAGGCTTTGATGTGCTGGCATCTTCGCCCGGGGCACCCGTTGCCGCGTTTGCCAATGAGGAAAAGTGCCTCTTCGGTGTCCAGTGGCACCCGGAAGTCAAGCACTCGGAGTTTGGCCAGAAAGTACTGGAGAACTTCCTGTTCAACGGTGCCAAACTCGAGAAGAACTGGACTGCCACCAGCATCCTTGACGAGCAGGTTGATCGCATCCGCGAACAGATCGGCGATGCCCAAGTCATTTGCGGCCTCTCCGGCGGCGTTGACTCGGCTGTTGCAGCCGCCCTCGTGCAGCGCGCCGTAGGCGACCAGCTCACGTGCGTATTCGTCAACCACGGTCTGCTGCGTGCAGGGGAGGCCGAGCAGGTTGAACTCGATTTCGTGGCCTCCACGGGTGCCAAGCTCTATGTTGCCAACGAACAGGACCGCTTCCTGAACGCGTTGGCCGGGGTCTCTGACCCCGAAACGAAGCGCAAGATCATTGGCCGCGAATTCATCCGCGCCTTCGAAGAAGCAGAGCGGGCCATCATGGTCGCTGCCGCCTCCGAAGGTGAAGAGATCAAGTTCCTGGTCCAGGGAACCCTGTACCCCGATGTGGTGGAATCTGGCGGTGGTGAAGGCGCAGCCAACATCAAGAGCCACCACAATGTGGGCGGGCTCCCAGAGGACCTCCGCTTTGAGCTCGTCGAGCCACTGCGTGCCTTGTTCAAGGACGAGGTCCGGGCCGTGGGCGCCGAGCTCGGCCTGCCTGCCGAAATCGTCGGCCGCCAGCCGTTCCCCGGCCCCGGCCTGGGCATCCGCATCGTTGGCGAGATCACCGGCGAACGACTGGAACTGCTGCGCAAGGCAGACGCCATTGCCCGCGCCGAACTGACCGCAGCCGGCTTGGACAACGAAGTGTGGCAGATGCCCGTTGTGCTGCTCGCAGATGTGCGCAGCGTTGGCGTCATGGGCGACGGCCGCACCTACGGTCACCCGATCGTGCTGCGCCCGGTGTCCTCCGAAGATGCCATGACAGCTGATTGGTCACGCCTGCCGTACGACCTGCTGGCGAAGATCTCCAACCGGATCACCAACGAGGTGGACGGCGTAAACCGCGTTGTCTTGGACGTCACGTCCAAACCACCGGGAACGATTGAGTGGGAGTAAATCCCCTCTAGGTACGCTGGAGGGCGCCTGAGTCACTTATTCCAGGCTTATTTTGGCACCCTCCAGTGTGCCGAACAGGCATTCTCAGGCTGGGAGCGATAGCCTGAAATACATGTCAGTATGGTCAAGACCGTTCCGCTCAAGTGCAGAGAAGAAGGCACCCGTGTCCGAAGTTGCAGGCCCCAATGAGAGTTCATTGGAGCTCCAAACCTGGCTTGCTGGATTGGATTCCTATTCCGGAGCCGACACGGCGCTTGCCTTCACCAAAACCGAGTATGGCAGCATCTCTCTCACGCACGCCCACCCCTCGGGCCTCGCCCAGCTTTTGGCGGGCCGCAAAACCCGCCTCTCCACGCTGATCCGCGAACCCGAACTCTATGCCGCAGCCAAAACAGCTGCCGCCGCCCTCCGGGCCAAAATCTTCGAACTCAGCACCGACCGCGGGATCGACGTCGGATACCTCGCCGCCGGGATGGCCCGCTGGTCCGCAGTCGGCGGACCAAGCAGTGGCGACGTCTGCGCTCCCGTGCTGCTGGCCGCCGTCGCACTTACCGTGCGCCCCGGGCAGGATGACTACGAGCTTCAACTGATGGAGCAGGCCCAAGTCAACCCGGCACTGGTGAAGTATCTCGCCCAGCACTCCAATATCCACTTGGACGCACCCGCCCTGGGACGTTTGGCTTACAGCACCGCACGCTTTGACCCCGCACCTGTCCTGGATCGGGTTCGCACGCTGCTGGCGCCCATCGCCGGAGCCGAGGTGGAGCATGAACTCATCGTTTCAACGTTCGCCTTCCTCGCCGACAACCTGAACGATCCGGCCCTGAAGGCCGGCAGTCCGCTGCTTGAACTCCTGCAAAGCCACAGCGGTGACGATGTCCTTCCGGTGGAGCTGGAACCGGACTTTTCTCGGTTTGACAGTCTGGACGAGCGAAACCCCAAGGACGAACTCCTGGTGCTGGACGCCGATCCGCAGCAGCAATACGTGCTGGACATGGTGCGTAATGGAGAGTCCGTACTGGTCTCCACACCTCCAGGTACGGGCCAGACCCAGACGGCCATCAACGCCATTGCCGCGTTGGTCCACGACGGTAAGAGTGTCCTGGTGGTGGGCGAACGGCGTGGAACTTTGAATGAGCTGGCGCAGATATTCGGAGAGCACGGCCTGGATTCACTGCTGCTGCAGCTCAGTGCGCAAACCGGTCCACAGCAAATCAAGTCACAGCTGATCAGGGCCATCACCCGCAACGAAAAGGCTGAGGAACCGAAACTGGGAAGCCTGCATGAGATGTTGGTGGACCACCGCCATCAGTTGGTTGATCATGTGGCGAGCCTGCACAATGTGCGTGAACGCTGGGGATGCTCACCCTACGAGGCCATGCAGTCACTGGCCGAGCTGACATCAATCCACCCGGCTCCCTCCACCACCGTGCGTCTGAAGCGCAGTGTGCTCGACAGCATCCGCGACCGCACGGACCTGAAGGTGAGCTTGCGCCGTGCAGCCGACCTGGGCGCATTCAGCCGGGCCGCCGTGAGCAGCGCCTGGCATGGTGCCCGCATGGTGACCCGCAAGGAAACCGAAACAGCGTACCAACTCGCTGAACAACTGTTGACGCACGTGCCCGACTTCGCGACCAAAATGCATGAAGTGGCAGAGTTTGGCCAGATCCGCCAAGGACATTCCTTTGCGGAATGGGGCCGGCAGCTCAACATGCTGGTTGCTATCCGTGAAAGCCTGGACAAGTTCAGCGCCGATATTTTTGACTGGTCGACCGATGAAATGATCGCCGCCACAGCAACCTCAGCTTGGCGCAAGGAACACCGCGTGGAGATGCCTGCCCTGCAGCGCGCCCGCTTCCGCCGCAACGCCAAGGATCTGGTGCGCCCCGGCGTCCACATCGCCGATCTGCATGCCTCCCTGCTGCTCGTCAAGGAACAAAGCGTGCTGTGGGCCAAGGCCGCCAATAGCAAGCGCCACCCCACAGTGCCTTCCGGTTTGGCTGATTTGAGCCGGACGTACATGGGCTTGCGCGAGAAGCTCCTGACGTTGGGCGCTGTTCTCGATAAGACGGTTGACGGCGGGGACCTGCTGAATTTCAACGCAGGCGAACTCGTGGGCCGGTTGGAGGCGCTGGTTGCCGCGAAGGAGTCGCTGGAGACACTTCCCGAGCGCACCCTCCTGCTGCAAGGCATGCGTGCGCAAGGCCTGGGCGAGCTGCTCGATGACCTGGCCCGCCGTGAGGTGCCTGCAGGGCTAACTGGGCCCGAGCTGGAACTTGCTTGGTGGCAGTCCGCACTGGAGGCCATGATCAGCGGGGATGAATACCTTGCCATGTCCGACGGCGAGAACCTCCGCCGTCTCGAAGCAGAGTTCCGCATCGCAGACCAGGTGCACGTTGCTTCCGGGCCGGGCCGGATCCGCTGGCGCTTGGCCCAGCGGTGGGCCGAGGTGCTCGTTGGTGGCAACCGCCAAGGTGAGATGTTGCGCAACGTGTTGAAGGACGGCCGAGTCTCACTGGCAGCCTTGAGCGCACAGGCACCTGACCTGCTGCGTAATCTTGCTCCCATTTTTGTGCTGAGCCCACTTGTGGTGCCCACGGCCATTCCTGAAGGACTGCGTTTTGACGCCGTCGTGATTCTGGATGCCGAGGCGACATCGCTGCAGTCCGCACTTCCGGCGTTGGCACGTGCTGAACAAGTAGTGGCGTTCGGTGATGAACAAACAGCGTGTCCGAAGAGCTTTAGCGTTGCTGTCAGTGCGCCGGGGAGCCGGGGCGCGGACCAGCACCCCTTGGAGAGCGTGTTCGGTGCGTTGTCCAGGGTTCTGCCCCGCCACAGGCTGACCATGGCGTACCGTTCCGTCGACGAGGACCTGGTACGCCAGCTCAGCTCCGGATTCTATGATTCCCAGCTCGAACGTCTGCCGGACGGCAGGGCACTGACGGGGCTTGATCGTTCCCTCACCGTGGACTATCTCCCGGACGGCAAGGGGCTTCCCAGCAGCGACGGCGTGGAGTCCGTGGTGGCCGAGGTGAACCGCGTCGTTGACCTCGTGTTTGAACACGCCAGGGTCCGGCCGCTTGAATCTTTGGCCATCATTACAGCCAGCGAACGCCACGCCGTCAGGGTTGCCCAGGCCATTCGCGTCCACATGGCCAACCATCCGATGCTTGCCGACTTCTTCGCCTCCGGCCCCGAGTCGTTCCGCGTAGTCACGGTGGATAGGGCTGCCGGGCTTGTCAGGGACCGGGTCATCTTCTCACTCGGCTACGGACGCACACCGCATGGCAGGGCATTGCATGGGTTGGGCCCGTTGTCTGAACCGGATGGCCGGGCGAAGTTTGCGCTGGCCATGACCCGGGCGCGTACGCATATCCACATTGTCACGTGCTTCAGGCCGGAGGATCTTGACGAGAGCAGGCTTAGCCATGGTGCTGTCGACTTGTTCGAACTGTTGAACCGGGAACTTGCGGGCAACTCGCTGCTGGGCACCCCTGCATCACGTGCACAGGACAGTGAACGGGAAACCGGGGAAGACCCGCTGGTGGCCGACCTTGCAGACAGGCTCCATGCCCGCGGTGCCCGTGTCTGGCACCACTATGATGGTGCCCTTGACATGGCAGCAGCCCCAGACCCGATCCAACTCCTGGGCCGCGAGGAGCAGGAGATCCCGGTGCCAGTGGCCGTTGAATCCGATGGTACGGCCAAGTACAAGAACATGAGTGTGCGCGAACGCAGCCGGCTTCGCCCGCAAATGCTTGAACGACTCGGCTGGCGGTATGTGTCGTTGTGGACCATTGAGGTCTTCACCGATCCTTCCAGCTGCGCCGATGAGATTGGTCGGTACTTGGGGCTGCCCTCCACTGCCGGAGATGCAGACCTGGCCTCGCTGATAGGCACATCCATGGACACGTCCATGACAGCGGTCATGGACTCACCCCGTTCCCGCCGCCGCAACGGCACAGCAACTCCCAGTGCTGAGGACGCTGCTGCAGATGTTGACACCGCCAGTGCAGACGCCGCAGATGGCGATGACGCCAGTGCTGCTGGTACCGCTGACGCCATTAAGGATGTCGAGGGGGAGTCCACGGAAGCCCAGGTCAGCGTCGACGACGCCACAGCACAAGCGGGCAAAGCTGATAAGGCTGACGGCAGTCCAGCAGGCAACGGCACAGCAGACAACGGCAGTGCTGACAACGGCAGCGCAGAGACAGGCACTGCGGCAGAGGCCGCGGGAGCAGCCAGAGAAAACGATGAAAGTGTGCCGCCCATGAGTGAAGAGGCTGGGGACCAAGGCAGCGAAGGAAAAGCTGTTGAAGCCGAGTCAAAAAGTGCTGCAACACCAGCAACACCGTCCATAGAATCGGAAGTGTTGCCCAAGGAGCCATCGAACGACGCCGCTCACACATGGGGGGACAACCCCGAGGACCGCGGCCACGACGCGTGGCTACGCGAGAACAAGCCTCCACATTGGGGCTAGATATTCAAAGGAATTCCATGGACACTCCGCCAAGGGTGCCTGGTCTGGGCACCTTCCTGGACAAGAACACCGGTACGCCGAAACCACCCACACCGCAGCTGGTGACAGTGGCCTCACGGCTGCTGTTGCTTGCCGCGGTTGTTCAGGTAGTAGCCTCGGTGATTGCCGTGGTCTACGCCGCCTCACCCGCACGGCTGGATGCCATCCAGCTCCAGATTGACGCCATGACCGGGAGCACTCCGAGCCTGGCAATGATGCGGAATCTGGGAATCCTCACCGTGGTAATCTCAGGGATCGCCACGATAACCGCGTACGTGCTTTTTGCCTTATTTCTGGCCAAGGGCCGTTCCTGGGCCCGAGTTGCCGCTGGCGTGCTGGCGCTGCTCACAGTGATGCAGTTGCTGGGGATCACCCTGCCTGAAGGCCTGACTACCGTGGCTCAGATTGTGTTGGGTGCCGTGGCCGTGGGGCTGTGCTATCTGCCTGGACCCAATCATTTCTTTGCGACTGTCAAGGCAGCGAGAAGCTAGCCGGATCCCTGGCGCCTACCCGGTGTCAGGGAAAGCAGCGCAGGGCTAGTTCAACAAGATCAGGAAGACTTTCCCCCGGCTGATGGCTCCGGCCAGCCGCACGGCCTGCTCGGCAGAAGCTGCCACGACCACAATTCCTTCATTGTCTTGCACGGGAAGCAGCCCGCCATGTCCTTGTGACAGGGCTGGTGTCCACAGCACGGGGACTCTTTCGGCCAGGAGTTCATTGCCGACCGGTCCGTCAAGTCCAGTGCTGCTGCTGAGCACCACGGTGACAAGCTGACCTTGGCGCAACAGCGTGAGGGTGGAGGGATC
>NZ_JAUNVV010000071.1 GCF_030540645.1 Arthrobacter sp. | reverse complement strand
TTACATAATGTAGATTATCGGCGTTCTATCGACAGTCGTTTGGAAGTGCCGAACACCGCATGTCACCGCGGCATCGAGAACGCTTTCAACGCGTTGATCCACTGTTCAAACTGGTCCAGGTGGGCGTCATGGCTTGCCTGCTTCAAATCCACGCGCAGGGTTCCGGCGGGTGGCTAACGAACGCATTTTCCTGTTCATCAGCGAACGTCCCTTTGTCTGCGTACATCACCAACGACTCCCCCGCAGTATCGGGGCGTCACTCGAATTAATGTTCGATCGTTTCGTCATGCCCCAACGTAGGCCGCAAGATGTTGGCCTGTCAAGGTTGATTTGTCGGCCACGATTTCTGCAGGCGTGCCCTCGAAAACGATCGCGCCTCCGTCGTGCCCGGCACCGGGGCCAAGGTCGATAATCCAGTCTGCGTGGGCCATGACGGCCTGGTGGTGTTCGATCACGATGACCGACTTCCCTGAATCCACCAGTCTGTCCATCAGCGCCAGAAGTTTTTCGACGTCAGCCAGGTGCAGCCCGCTGGTCGGCTCGTCCAGCACATAAACCCCACCCTTCTCCCCCAGGTGTGTGGCCAGTTTGATGCGCTGGCGCTCACCGCCGGAGAGCGTTGTCAGCGGCTGGCCCAGCGTCAGGTAGCCAAGTCCGACGTCGGCCATTCGCCGCAGGATGGTGTGTGCAGCAGGCAGCTTGGCATCCCCGTCGGCAAAGAATGCCTCTGCTTGGTCGACAGACATGGCCAGGACTTCGCTGATGTTGCGTCCGCCCAAGTGGTATTCGAGCACTGTGGCCTGGAATCGCCGGCCTTCGCATTCCTCGCACACCGTGGACACACTGGCCATGATGCCCAGGTCCGTGTAGATCACGCCGGCGCCATTGCAGGACGGGCAGGCGCCTTCTGAATTCGAGCTGAACAGTGCGGGCTTGACGCCGTTAGCCTTGGCGAAGGCCTTGCGGATGGGTTCCAGCAGGCCCGTGTACGTTGCCGGGTTGCTGCGCCGCGAACCACGGATGGCGCCTTGGTCTACCGTGACCACGCCGTCGCGCCCGGAAACAGATTCACGGATGAGCGAGCTCTTTCCCGAGCCTGCAACTCCAGTGACCACTGTGAGCACACCGAGCGGGATGTCGACGTCCACGTCCTTGAGGTTGTTCGTGTTGGCGCCGCGTACGTCCATGGAGCCTGCCGCAGGGCGTAGCGTGGCTTTGAGGCAGACCCGGTCATCAAGGTGCCTGCCCGTCACGGTGCTGCTCTTCCGCAGCCCGCCAACGGTGCCCTCGAACACCACTTCCCCGCCGGCAGAGCCGGCATGCGGCCCTAGATCAATGACGTGGTCCGCAATTTCGATGGTCTCCGGTTTGTGTTCGACCACCAAGACGGTGTTGCCTTTGTCGCGCAATTGGAGCAGCAGCGTGTTCATGCGTGCAATGTCATGAGGGTGGAGTCCAATGGTCGGTTCGTCAAAGACATAGGTGACATCCGTCAGGGAGGAGCCTAGGTGGCGGATCATCTTCGTCCGTTGCGCTTCACCTCCTGAGAGCGTTCCGGAGGGGCGCTCCAGGGAAAGGTAGCCCAGTCCGATGTCCACGAAAGAGTCAAGGGTGTCCCCCAACGCCCCCAGCAGCGGTGCCACCGAAGTATCCGAAAGGCCGCGGACCCACACGGCAAGGTCGCTGATCTGCATGGCGCAGGCATCGGCGATGCTGATTCCTGCCACCTTGGACGAGCGAGCGCCCTCATTCAGCCGTGTCCCGCCACAGTCGGGGCAGGTGGCGAACACGACGGCGCGCTCCACAAACGCACGAATGTGCGGCTGTAGGGAGTCCACGTCCTTGGCCAACATGGACTTTTGCATCTTCACAATGACGCCCTCATACGTCAAGTTGATGCCGTCAACCTTGATCTTGACCGGCTCCTTGTGCAGCAGGTCAGCCAGTTCTTTCTTCGTGAACTTGCCCAGTTTCTTGTCCATGTCGAAGAAGCCGCTGCCGGCAAAGATGCGTCCATACCAGCCGTCCATGCTGTAGCCGGGGACGACCAAGGCGCCTTCGGCCAGTGACTTGCTGGCGTCGAAGATCGCATCAAGGTTGAAATCACTGACCTTGCCCATGCCTTCGCAGCGCGGGCACATGCCGCCGGTGATGGAAAAGCTGCGCCGTTCCTTGATCTTCTCTCCCCGGCGTTCCATGGTGACCGCCCCTGCACCGCTGATGGAGGCCACGTTGAAGGAGAACGCCTGCGGGGAACCGATATGCGGCATCCCCAGGCGGCTGAAAACGATGCGCAACATGGCGTTGGCGTCAGTGACGGTCCCCACCGTGGAGCGCGGGTTGGCGCCCAGCCGCTCCTGGTCCACCAGAATAGCCGTCGTCAGCCCCTCCAAAACGTCCACGTCGGGACGGGCCAGGGTGGGCATGAAGCCCTGCACGAATGCGCTGTAGGTTTCATTGATCATGCGTTGGGACTCTGCGGCGATAGTGCCGAACACCAGCGAGCTCTTACCCGAACCTGACACCCCCGTGAACACTGTCAGACGCCGCTTGGGAATCTCAACGCTGATGTCCTTGAGGTTGTTCACCCTGGCACCCTGGACTCGAATGAGGTCGTGGCCGTCGGCGGCATGCCCCCCGGCGCGTTCCGGTGCAGCCTTTCCAGCAGTGCTCATCAGTGTCCCTTGTCTTTAGGAAATTGCGGGCTTTGCCACCGTAAAGAATTCACAGGTGGCGTTGTAATAATCCTCTGTTTGTCCCTGATGTTCCATGCCTATGCGTCGGCACACACTTTGCGAGGCCTCGTTGGCGGGGTTCGTCACGGCCACCACCTGCTCCAGCCCTGCGGCAAAGGCATGCTCAAGCACGGCCGCAGCCGCCTCGGTGGCGTACCCGTTGCCCCAGTGGTCAGGGTGGAAGTGCCAGCCAATTTCGACGTCGGACGAGGCTTCCAGCGGTTCCTCACCCGAGGCGGGAATCGGTTTGAGCAGCAAAGTGCCCACGGGAGTGCTGTCTTCCTTGCGCGTCACTGCCCAGATCCCGTGAACCGGGTGGTCGATGCTTTGGAATCGTGCCACCTTGTCCAACGCTTCCCTGCGACTGTTCATGACGGCCGGTTCATTGCCAATGAAGCGCTGCACCACCCAGCGCGAATACAGGTCAAAGACAAAGTCAACGTCGGAGTCTTCCCACGGACGCAGGGCAAGTCGTTCAGTGTTAATGGCTTGAGTCATTCGTTCATTATGCATGGTTGGTGCGTTCTGAGCCCGGTGCAGCCCCACCAGGGCAGCTGCCAACGTAATATTTGCGCACGCCAACGGCCCTGGTTCCGCCCCGCAGGACGCCCCCAGGGCCGCAACCGTAATACCTAGGCGTCCAGCAGCTGGCGCAGCACGTACTGGAGGATGCCGCCGTGCACGTAGTAGGACTCCTCCGCCGGGGTGTCGATGCGAAGAGTGGTAAGAATCTCCCGCGTGTTCCCACCGTCTTCAACACGCACGGTGACTTCCCGAGGCAGCGGACTGACGCCGGCAATCCCCGTGATCGAATACGTCTCCATGCCCGTCAGGCCCAGGGATTCGGCAGTTTCGCCGTCCTTGAACTGCAGAGGCAGCACGCCCATGCCGATCAGGTTTGACCGGTGGATGCGCTCAAAGGACGTGGCGATTACGGCCTTCACGCCCAGCAGGACGGTGCCCTTGGCCGCCCAGTCGCGGGAGGATCCGGAACCGTAGTCGCTGCCGGCAATGACCACCAGCGGGGTACCCTCGGCCAGGTACGCAGTCGAGGCGTCGAAAATGGTTTCCACATCCTCGTCGGCAGAGCGCTTCGTGAAGCCACCCTCCACGCCGGGAACCAGCAGGTTGCGTAGGCGGATGTTGGCGAACGTGCCACGGATCATGACGTTGTGGTTGCCGCGGCGGGAACCGTAGGAGTTGAAGTTCGCCTGCTCCACGCCGTGCTCCAGCAGGTACTGCCCGGCCGGAGAGGACTTCTTAATGCTTCCTGCCGGGGAGATGTGGTCTGTGGTGACAGAGTCCCCCAGCAGGGCCAATACCCGCGCGCCCACAATGTCTTCCACAGGAGCCGGCTCACGCTGCATCCCGTCAAAGTATGGTGGCTTGCGCACGTACGTGGAATCGTCGGACCAGGCGAACATGTCCCCCTCGGGGACGCTCATGCCGCGCCAGTTCTCATCTCCGTGGTAGACATCCGCGTAGCCGTCCTTGAACATTTGTGCCTCGAGGCTGGCGTCAACCACTTCCTTGATTTCCGCCGTCGTGGGCCAGATGTCCTTCAGGTAGACGGGCTTGCCGCCGGCGCCCTCCCCGAGGGGCTCCTTCAGCAGGTCCACATGCATGCTCCCTGCCAGGGCGTAGGCAATGACGAGCGGCGGGGAGGCGAGGAAGTTCATCTTCACCTCGGGGTGGATGCGCCCTTCAAAGTTGCGGTTGCCGGAAAGGACAGCCGCAACTGACAGGTCGTTGGCGTTCACTGCCTGGCTGACTTCCGGGATGAGCGGGCCGGAGTTGCCAATGCAGGTGGTGCAGCCGTAGCCCACCAGTGCGAAGCCGAGCTTCTCCAGATAGGGGGTCAGCCCTGCCCTGTCGAAGTAGTCGGTCACCACGCGGGAGCCCGGCGCCAAGGTGGTCTTCACCCACGGTTTGCTGGAGAGCCCGAGCTCCACAGCCTTCTTAGCCAGCAGCCCGGCGCCGATCATGACGGACGGATTGGAGGTGTTGGTGCAGGAGGTGATGGCCGCGATGACCACATCACCGTGGTCAAGGGTCAGTTTCTGCCCATCAATGACCATGTCCGTCGGGTCGCTGGGCCAATCGAGGTCTACGCCGTCGTCCTCGAAAACACGCGGCGGGTCGTCCCGCTCGATCCTGGAACTGATGGCGACGGGGTCGCTAGCGGGGAACGATTCGTCCCCTGCATCGTCCAGCCCCCCGGCACGCACGGCCATTTCCTGGGACTCCCCCGCCAACAGGCCGCGGATTGCACGCTTGGCGCTGCTCAGCGGGATCCTGTCCTGCGGGCGCTTGGGACCGGCAATGGAACTTTCCACCGTTGCCAAATCCAGTTCAACAACCTGGCTGAACTCCGGCGTATGGTCCGGGTCGTGCCACATGCCCTGTTCCTTGGCATAGGCTTCCACGAGGCTGATCTGGTGTTCGCTGCGTCCCGTGAGGCGCATGTAGCTGAGGGTTTCGTCGTCGATCGGGAAGATGGCACAAGTTGAGCCGTATTCCGGGCTCATGTTGCCCAAAGTTGCCCGGTTGGCCAGCGGTACATTCGCCACGCCGGGACCGAAGAACTCAACAAACTTCCCCACCACGCGCTTCTTGCGCAACAGCTCGGCAACCGTCAGCACCAGGTCGGTGGCCGTGGTGCCTTCGGGCAGTTCACCAATGAGCTTGAAGCCCACCACTTGCGGAACCAGCATGCTCATGGGTTGGCCCAGCATGGCGGCCTCTGCCTCGATGCCTCCCACTCCCCAGCCCAGCACACCAAGGCCGTTGACCATGGGGGTGTGCGAGTCAGTGCCGACGAGAGTGTCCGGGTAGGCCTGCTTCACGCCGTCGAGTTCGCGGGTGAACACCACCCGGGACAGGTATTCCAAGTTGACCTGGTGGCAGATCCCTGTATCCGGCGGGACCACCAGGAAGTCGTCGAAGGACTGCTGCGCCCAGCGCAGCAGTTGGTAGCGTTCCTGGTTGCGCTTGAACTCAAATTCGGAGTTGATGGAGAACGCGCTGGGAACGTTGAAGACGTCGGCAATGACGGAGTGGTCAATGACCAGCTCGCCGGGAATCAGCGGGTTGATTTTGGTGGGGTCACCGCCAAGGTCGGCCATGGCGTCGCGCATGGCCACCAAGTCCACAACGCAGGGAACACCGGTGAAGTCCTGCATCAGCACGCGGGCCGGGGTGTATTGGATCTCGCGACTGGCTTCCGCCGCAGATTCCCACTCCGCCACTGCACTGACCTGTTCAGCCGTGACAAGGTGCCCGTCCTCATTGCGGAGCAAGTTTTCCAGCAGTACCTTCAAGCTGTAGGGCAGCCGCGCCGACCCGGCAATCTTGTCCAATCGGTAGATTTCATAGTCTTGGCCATCAACGGTCAGTGAACTGCGTGCGTCGAAACTATTTGTTGCCATGATCATCCCTTTTCTCGGCGTGCCCCTTCTAGCCCACCATAGCCCGCAGGGCAGGGAAGGCAACAGAGGTGAGGAAAGGATTGGCACAATGGAAGCGAACCAAATCCCCAGGAGGGCCCCGCATGACGAACGTCCACGGCATGAAACCCGACGCCGGCTATCTCGAGCAGGCGCTTACCGCAGTCCTTGCCTCGGAGCAATTACCTCCGATAGTCCAAGCCGGGCACCCCGTGCTGCGCGCCCAGGCACTGCCCTATACGGGCCAGCTCAGTGCTGCCGAGCTGGTCCGGCTGATCGAGATCATGACTGAAACCATGCGGGCAGCCCCCGGCGTCGGCCTGGCAGCGCCACAAATCGGCATTCCCCTGCAACTGGCCGTGTTGGAGGACCAATATGAGGTTGACGCCGAGAATGCCGCCGCCCGCGACCGCGTGCCGTTGGAACTGTTCACCATCTTGAACCCGCGTTACACACCCGTCGGCACCGATGTAGCCAGCCACTACGAAGGCTGCCTGTCGATGTCAGGCTGGCAGGGCGTGGTTGACCGTCCCACCACAGTGGATTTGGCGTACGACGACGAACTGGGCACCGCGCGCACCCGCCGGTTCACGGGGTGGCAGGCGCGCATTGTCCAACACGAGACCGACCATTTGGCAGGGACGCTGTACATCGACAAGGCGTACACGCGCTCGCTGGCAGCCACCGCCGAGTACAGCGCCCATTGGGCCTATCCCGATATCGCCGAGGCACGTGCTGCGTTGAAGTTCTAGCGCAGCACGCAGTTCCAGATCATCACGCAGTTCCAGGGAGCATAAGATCATGAGATGGAATTCTCTGCTGTCAAGGCCCTGCGTTGTCCTCATTGCGGACAACGCTTTTCCGCCCAGCAAGTCATGGACCAGTCACTGGCCTGCGCGGCAGGCCACAGCTTCGACATTGCCCGTCAAGGATATTTGAACCTGCTCACTGGCCCTGGCACCAAGTTCGTCCCCGACACGGCAGCCATGGTGGCCGCCCGTGATGCCTTTCTGGACGCCGGGCACTACCAGCTCCTGAGTGACGCGCTGGCCAAGCACGTCGGGCAACTGCTTACCGGGGCTGATTCGCAGCTCATCGTCGACGCCGGAACCGGCACCGGCCACTACCTGCACCAGGTACTCTCGGCGTTCTCCCCCAGCGCTCGCAGGCCGGCGGCCGTGGGCCTTGACATCTCAAAGTTTGCTTTGCGCAGGGCAGCGCGACGAAACCCTGAGGCCCTGAACATTGTGTGGGACCTGTGGCGCGAGCTGCCGTTGGGAACCGGCACTGCCGACGTCGTGCTTGTTATATTTGCCCCACGCAATGCCAGCGAATTTGCCCGCATACTGAAGCCCGGCGGCGCTTTGATTGTGGTGACCCCACTGCCAGAACACTTGGCGGAAATTGCCGCTGAGGTGGGCATGCTGGGTATTCAGGACGATAAGGAATCTGCGTTGGTGGCGGCGATGGAGGGCCACTTCTTGCCAGTGCAAACCCAGGAGATAGAGACCGAACTGCAGCTGAGCCCAGCCGACGTTGAAAACGTGGCGCTCATGGGTCCAGCCGGACACCACCTGGACCCCTTGGTGCTGCGAGAGCGCCTGGCCCGGCTGCCGGAGCGCACAGCTGCGACGGCAGCGTTTCGCGTTTCCGTCTTCCGTCCACTGCCGGTCGGCCAGATTGCTGATTGACCAACTTGCCGGCTAACCAGGTTTGCCCCTAACCAAGTTAGACGGCTACCTCAAGGGCGGCCTGAGGGATCAGGCTCAAGCGGCAACTCCACCATGGTTGCCCGTGGAGTCTTGGAGTACAGGTCAACATGCAGCCAGCGAAGCGTCACCTGCGTCAGCGGCCCCACCCCCAAGGCGAAGGCAGCCGTCCCCGCGCCAACCACACCGCCGAGAAAAAAGCCAGCCACCACGACGGAAAGCTCAATGCCGGTGCGGATGAGCCATACCGGCCAGCCGCTGACGCGAACCAAGCCCGTCATGAGCCCGTCGCGCGGGCCCGGACCCAGCCCGGCACCAATATAGAGGGCAGTGGCAAACGCGAGCAGGAATAATCCGCCCAAGAACAGCAGCACTTGCAAGACCAGCTGGCTGGCCTGCGGAATGAAAGCCAAGCCAAGGTCGGCAAAAATACCCACCAGCACTGCGTTGGCAATGGTACCAAAACCGGGCCACTGTTTCAGTGGTATCCACAGCAGTAGAACCGCGCCGCTGATGGCAATGGTGCACAACCCGAAGGAGAAGCCGGAGGTTCGAGACAGGCCCTGGGCAAAGACATCCCACGGCGACGCGCCAATATTGCCGCGGATCATCATGGAGATCGCCAAACCGTACATGGCCAGGCCCGCCATGAGCCGGACAACACGAATGCTGAGTCGGCTGGAGCCAAGGAACAAGAGCATGGACCCAGTTTAGTAGGGCCACGCCTGTGGTGATGGGCTATTGCAACCAAAGGGCTGGACTGCGCAATGACGCACGGGTGTATACCGGCTGGGAATCCTATGAGAGACCGCCTTCTATCCAGACTTTCCCAGCCCCGCGTAGTAGGCTCGTATATACGCCAAATAAGTCTCTAAGGGGGACTCAATGCTTGAATGGATTAACGACTTTGGCTGGATACTCTGGCTCACAGTGTTCCTGCTGTTGGCCGTTGCTGAAATGTTGACGTTGAATCTTTACTTCATTTTGATGTCCGTGGGAGCCTTGGCTGCCTTGGTGGCATTCTTGTTCCACGCGGATCTGTGGCTGCAGATTGTCATCTTCTGTGTTGTGGCCCTTGCCACCACGGTCTTGATCAGACCACTTGCGCTATCCCACCTGCACCGTGGACCAGCTGACCAACTCTCCAACGTGGACCGGCTGATTGGCCACAGGGCAGTTGTGCTGGAGACTGTCGGACTCGGCGGCGGATTGGTGAAGATTGGCGGGGATATTTGGACTGCACGGATCACCGGCGGAGCGGAGATTCCTGTCGGGGCAACTGTGGAAGTGGACGCCATCGACGGAGCCACCGCCATCATCAGCATGCCTTCAGCGCATAAGTCAGCCGGAACGGCAACAACAACAGCCTAGGCACCACGGCACGGCCGCTGCACGTTTATAGTGCGCCGTTGTGACTGTGCTGCATCAATTCTTGACATAGAAAAGAGGGGATTTCATGGGAGACGGAGCTGGCACACTTGTGTGGCTGTTTGTAGTTTTAGTCCTACTGATATTCGTAGTAATCGTTCTTGTACGTGCGGTTCGCATTATTCCGCAGGCCCGTGCCGGCGTCGTGGAGCGTTTGGGTAAATACCAGCGGACGCTCAACCCTGGCCTCACCGTCCTCATTCCTTTCGTGGACCGTCTGCTGCCGCTGCTTGACTTGCGCGAGCAGGTTGTATCGTTCCCACCCCAGCCTGTGATCACGGAAGACAACCTGGTGGTCTCCATCGACACCGTGGTCTACTTTCAAGTGACGGATCCGCGTGCGGCAACGTATGAGATCGCGAACTATATCCAAGCAGTTGAACAACTGACCACCACCACTCTTCGTAACGTGGTGGGCGGATTGAACCTTGAAGAGGCACTGACCTCACGTGATCAAATCAACGGCCAGCTGCGCGGCGTCCTGGATGAAGCCACGGGCCGCTGGGGCATTCGCGTCAGCCGTGTCGAGCTGAAGGCTATCGACCCGCCACTGTCAATCCAGGACTCCATGGAAAAGCAGATGCGTGCCGAGCGTGACCGTCGTGCTGCGATTCTGACCGCTGAAGGAACGAAGCAGTCGGCTATTTTGACTGCTGAAGGTGAGCGCCAGTCCTCCATCCTGAAGGCTGAAGGTGATGCCAAGGCCGCAATCCTGCGTGCAGACGGTGAATCCCAGGCCATTCAGAAGGTGTTCAGCGCCATCCACAAGGGAAACCCCACGCAGAAGCTGCTGGCCTACCAGTACCTTCAGACGCTACCCAAGATCGCCTCGGGAACCTCCAACAAGCTGTGGATCATCCCCAGCGAAGTCGGCGATGCCCTCAAGGGTATCGGCAACGTGCTGGGCAATACCTCCGCAGAAACGGACGACGCCGTCGACGCCGAACTGGACTCCGGCCTGTAAGCCACACCACAGCATCATGCACGCGGCCAAGCACGTATAATGGGTGCTTGGCCGCGCGGCGTTTTGCCCGGCCGCTTCAAGGCAGTCCAACGGTGCAGGAACAACTGCGCGTTGATATGCGTTGAATCCATAGACGTGAAAACCTTGGCTCACCGGCACTTGGCGCCGGCTGACGAGGAATCGAAATACTGTTCCATGATTGGCTTGGGGCAGGGAACAACTTGAGGGAGTAGTCATGAGCGATCGCAGCCTGCGTGGCATGCGCTTGGGCGCACAAAGCATGGAGACGGAATCAGGCGTGGAGCCGGCTCCCCGCCAGCGTGTGGAATACCGCTGCGCCGACGGTGAAGCGGTATTTGTCATGTTCTCCGCAGAGGCAGACGTCCCGGCAACGTGGATGTCCAAGACCGGCAAGGAAGCCTTGCTTGTCAACGGTGAGGCACCGGATACGTCCAATGACAAGCCCGTGCGCACCCACTGGGACATGCTGCTGGAACGCCGCAGCCTGCCGGAACTGGAAACCATTCTGGCAGACCGGCTGACCTTCCTGCGGCAAAAGCGCGGCGAAAAGGTCTAGAACAAAAAAGGTGGGCTGCCCGTTGAATCGGGCAGCCCACCTTTTTTGTGCAAAAAATCCTGCTACTTGGTGCGGCCTGTCAGTTTGTTCCATCGTGCGGACAAACCCCACTTGGTGACGTTCAGCATGGCTTCCTGAACAATGTTGCCGCTCATCTTGGACGCACCAAACTCGCGCTCTACAAAAGTGATGGGGACTTCCACCACCTTCAGGCCTTTCTGGCACACCCGCCAGAGCATGTCGACCTGGAATCCGTAACCCACCGATTCGACGGCGTCCAAGTCCAGCGCTTCCAGGGTGCTGCGGCGGAACGCCCTGTATCCGCCCGTGACGTCACGAATGGGGATGCCCAGCAATACACGTGAGTACAGGCTCCCACAGGTGGAAATCACTTTGCGGTGTAGCGGCCAGTTGACCACTTTTCCGCCAGGGACCCAGCGTGAACCCAGCACCAGGTCAGCACCCTGGTCGATGGCATCCAAAAGCAAAGGCAATTGCTCGGGCTGGTGGGAGCCGTCGGCATCCATCTCCACAATGACGTCATATCCAGCATCAAGTCCCCAAGCGAACCCCGCCAGATAGGCTGCACCAAGGCCTTCCTTGCCGGCACGGTGCAGAACGTGAACCTGGGTGTCGGTGGCCGCGAATTCATCCGCCCACACCCCGGTGCCGTCGGGGCTGTTGTCATCGGCAACAAGCACATCCGAGTGGGGCACTGCAGCCCGCAGGCGGGTGAGTGTTTTGGGAAGTGACTCAATTTCGTTGTATGTGGGAATAATCGTCAGGACACGCAGCAATTGGTGCCTTTCCGTGGTGAAGGTAAAAGTCAGTGGACCTGCGTTGCCTGGGCCGGATTGGGAAGCAATTTTCCACTCAAGGCAGCAGCGCAGCTAACGCCAAATCACCATTATAGGCGAAGAAGGCGCAGCAAAAGATGCGCCCACGCACCTTCGGACCAAATACGACTGTGCACAAAACACAGTACATGCCTGTTTTCTACTGGTGCGTGGGCTCATCCGCCAAGCGCCGACGGAACGGTAGTCCTAGCCGACCGGTAACCTCACATTGGAGGTTCACCGCTCCCCCAAAACTAATGGCCCCGGGCCCTGGCTGTCAACATGACTCTGACCTGCACTGATGGACATCATCGCAGGTCAGAGCCATATTGATCAGCCGTATGCGTTAGTAATTTGGGTGCCGGGCGGGCATTGAATTACGCTTGAGCCTCCACTTTGACAAAGTCCTCGCTGGTGTAGAGTACCCTGCCCTTATGCACGGTTTGCAGACAACGCGGATCGTTTTGCGTGTCAAGTGCAGGGAGCAGTGGTGTACGTGCCCGAGGGTCGGTTGACCATGACTGTACTCTTTCATCGGCAACCTGAACCATGAGCTCTTCAACCTCCCACACGGCGAAACTGGCCGGGGCGCCAGGCACCAGCTGACCGGCCAGGGGATTTTCAGACTTGGCTGCGCGCCACCCTGCCCTGGTATGGCCGATGAATGCAGCACGCGCGGAGATTCGTGCGCCCTGATTGTGGTGGTTTAGTGCCGCCCGCACGCCGGCCCACGGGTTCAACGGCGTGACGGGAGCATCAGAACCGAAACATACTGGCACGCCCGCAGTGAAAAAGCGCGCCAATGGGTTCAGCTCCATGGCACGTGTGGAACCAAGTCGCTGTGCATACATCCCGGTGGGGCCGCCCCACATCGCATCAAAGGCAGGTTGAACGGAGACCGTGACAGCGTGCTTGGCCAAAGCCGCCATGGCTGATTCGTCCACCATTTCTGCGTGCTCCAAGCGGTGTCCTGCAGCTCTTACGGCTTCGATGCCCACTTGCCGGGCTGCCTGTTCAAGCCCTGCCACAGCAATGTCCATGGCGCCATCACCAATAACGTGGAATCCCCCGCTTAGCCCCAGCTCCGAGGTGGCGGCAAAGTGCCGGGCCACTTGTTCGACGCTCAGCTGGGCCACTCCAAACTGTGGTGTTCCGCCGGAGGCTAAGGCGTCGGCATAGGGTTGGCGCAGCAGTGCCGAGCGGGATCCCAGAGACCCATCAATGTTGATGTCCCCTGCCAGCCCCAGCACCGGCACCCCCAGGCCGTTAAGCACCTCACGGGCCTCTTCAGCGCTGGCAACCAGCTGGCCCCAATACGGCAGAACTTCTGGCAGGGCTTCTAGCGTGCCACCGGCACCACCCGTTAGCGCACCGCCCGTTCCCGCGCCGCCCGTTAGCGCCATGAGTGCAGCCAAGTCTGTGGGGGATCCGACATGGGGTGCTCCCATTTCCGCAAGCGCCACATAGCCGTTGGCACCAGCGTGGCGCAGGGCCCGTTGCTGCACCACGATGAGCTGTTCGTGCGTCAGTTCTCGGGCTGCATCCCTGGCAGTTGCGTGCGCCAGGCCGCTGACAAGCCCGTCGCCATCCCATCCTGGAAGATCGGCAAGACCGCAGCGCCCGGCCAGCGACGCAGACACCAGCCCCGAGTGGACGTCGACCCGGGCCAAGTACACCTCCCGCCCACCGGATGCCCGCTCCAGCTCGGCGGCAGTCGGGAGCTGCGGATCAGCCCACTGCGAGTTGTCCCAGCCTTGCCCAAGCAGGACCCCGGCGCGGGCACCATTTCTGGCAGCTGCCGCCACGCTGTCCAACAACTCCTGTGCGCTATGCACCCCTGTCAGATCAAGCGAAGACAGCGCCAGGCCGGTTTCGGTCACGTGAACGTGGGAGTCGACAAAGCCCGGAGTCACCAGCGCCCCGCCCAGATCCACCACGCTCATGCGGGCATCCAAAAGCGAGCTGGCGGCGTGCTCGGAGCCCACCCAAGCCACCACATCCCCGTCCACCAGCATGGCCGTGGCAAACGGGTCGGCAGCGCTGTAGATGGAACCGTTGCGGTACAAAGTCAATGACATGGAAAAGCTGTCCTTTCAACAAAACTAAACACAAAGATGATAAAAACCCATGGCCACAGGGGCGAAGGGAAACTAGTTCACAATGGCCGAATAGGCCACCACGCCCCGGCGTACAAGGTCCATGGCGGAATGGCAGGTCTTGGCGAAGCCCGGTGGCAGTGACGGCACCTGGGCCAGCTGGCCCAGCAAGTCAATGACCTGTTTTGACCAGCGCACAAAGTCCCCCGCGGCAAGGTCCGTGCCGTGAAGCGCCTCTTGGAGGCTGCGCCCCTTCGCCCATTTGTACATGGGCCACATCAAGCCCAATTCTGGTTCACTGGTCAGCGGCAGCCTGTGCGACTCCTCGGCTTCCTGCAGTTTGGACCACAGCACCACTACGTCCTCCACGGCCTGTTCCAGCCCCACACTGGGCATCCGCGGGCGGGCCCCCTCGGCGTCGCGCTTGGACTGGTACACCAGGGCGGTGGTGAAGGAGGCCAGTTCTGCCGCGTTCAAGTCCGCGAAGGAGCCTTCGCGTAAGGCCAAAGCCACCAACAGGTCCTTTTCACCGTACACGCGGCGCAGGCGCTGTCCGTCGTCGCTGGGACGGAGTTCCCCGGCGTCGTCCGCCACCACGAATCCGTAGCTGGCCAGCAAATCGATGACTCGGTCAAAGGTGCGTGCGATCGTGTTGGTTCGGGCTTGAATGGCCCTGACTATGCCGTCGGTTTCACGGCGCAGCTTCCACCAGCGTTCCGACCAGCGGGCGTGGTCTTCCCGCTCGCTGCAGCCGTGGCACGGATGTGCCCGCAACTTCCTGCGCAGCGCGGCCAGGGCCTCATCCTCCACGGCGCCGTCTTGGTAGGTAAACGCGGACGAGCGGTGCGGACGCTGCTCAGCGGTGTTCTCGATCTTCTCCTGCACGGCTGCCAGCAGGTGCCGCTTGTCCTTGGGCACCTTTGCATTGAAGCCCTTCGGCACGCGCACCCGCGCCACGGCCGCAACGGGGCCGCTGAGCTCCTGCACGCCCAGCCGACGGTACACACGGTCCATGCCCACCACACCCGGGCGTGGCTGCCGCGTGCTGGGGTCTGCCTCAACCACGACGGCGTACCCCGGGTTTCGTCCGCCCGTCACCATGATCACGTCCCCGGACCGCAGGGCGGCCACGGATTCCAGCACGGCCTCGCGGCGCTGCTTCGCCTTGGTTTTGGAGGCACCTGATTCATGGTCGGAGAGTTCCCGGCGAAGCTTGGCGTACTCATTGAAGTCACCCAGGTGGCACGTCATGGACTTTTCATAGCCAGCCAGGGATTCTTCCCGTGACCGCACTTGGCGTGCCAGATCAACCACTGAACGGTCTGCCTGGAACTGGGCAAAGGACGACTCCAGGATTTCACGAGTGCGTCCTCGGCCGAACTGGGCGATGAGGTTGATGCTCATGTTGTAGGTGGGGCGGAAGCTGGAGTTCAGCGGGTAGGTGCGTTTGGAAGCGAGGCCGCCCACGGCAGCAGGGTCTGTGCCGGGCTGCCACAACACCACAGCATGACCCTCCACATCGATGCCTCGCCGGCCCGCACGGCCCGTCAACTGGGTGTACTCCCCCGCAGTAATGCCCACGACGGCTTCACCGTTGAATTTTTCCAGCTTTTCCAGTACTACGGTGCGGGCTGGCATATTGATACCCAGTGCGAGGGTTTCGGTGGCGAAGACGGCACGGACCAGGCCATTGACAAACAGGTCCTCCACTACTTCCTTGAAGCTGGGCAGCATGCCCGCATGGTGCGCTGCCAGTCCCCGAAGCAGCCCGTCCCGCCATCCCCAAAACCCTAAGACGTCCTTGTCAGAGTCCGGCAGTTCGGCGCAGGCATTATCCACGCGATGGGCGATCTCTTCACGTTCGGTCTCCGTGGTGAGCCACAACCCTGCCGCTGCGCACTGCTGCACTGCTGCGTCGCAGGCTGCGCGGGAAAAGATGAACGTGATGGCCGGAAGCAGATCTTGACTTTCCAGCGCGCGGATGACCTGCGGCCGAGAGGCCGCCCGGGCGGAGGACCGGAGCTCGTGTGTATGACCACCGTGTGACTGGTTGGTCCCTGCCTGGCCGCTGAAGTCTTGGTAACGCCGGCCGCGTGTGCCCCCGCCGCGGCGCCCATAGTTGGACCCGCGCCCCGTGGAGACGGTCTCCGTGCGTGCCAATTTCAACAGTTCCGGGTTGATCGCTGGCGTCTTGGCCGCGGCTCCACCGCTGGAACGGGCAACTTCATCAAAAGCCACCTCCTCGGCAAACAAATCGACGAGGTCCCTGCGGACCATGATGTGCTGCCACAGCGGAACGGGGCGGTGTTCTGAGACCACCACGGCCGTGTCACCGCGGACGGTGCCCAGCCAAGCACCAAACTCTTCGGCGTTGGAGACGGTGGCGCTCAGTGAAATGACGCTCACTTCGCTGGGCAGGTGGATGATGACTTCCTCCCATACGGCACCGCGGAACCGGTCTGCCAGGTAGTGCACTTCATCCATGACCACAAAGGCCAGTCCGGCAAGGGTGTTGGAGTCGGCATAGAGCATGTTCCGCAGCACTTCGGTGGTCATGACCACCACGGGGGCCTCGGAATTAATGCTGGTGTCCCCGGTCAACAGCCCGACGTTCTTGGCGCCGTATTTCGCTGCAAGGTCCTGGTATTTCTGGTTGCTCAGTGCCTTGATGGGCGTGGTGTAAAAAGCCTTGTACCCGCGTTGCAGGGCCAGGTGGACGGCAAATTCCCCCACAATGGTTTTACCAGCCCCTGTCGGAGCAGCAACCAAAACACCGCGGCCTGCCTGGACGGCACGGCACGCGGTGTTTTGAAAACCGTCTAATTCGAAACTCAGCCCGGCCGTGAACTCAGCCAGGTCGGTGCCCCTGTCCCGGGCCCGCTCCTTGGCTGCCAGGTAGCGTTCGGAAGGGCTGGGAATATCAGGGGTGGCCATGGAACAAGACTACGTCAGCTCACAGTATCTCGAGGTCCTTCGAGGGTGTCGCCACATCTGCATTGGCCTCGGACTCCTTGACCTTCTTCGCTGATCGGCGGTCCCTGCGCTTGTCGTTGATCATGCACAGCCCAATCGCGCCGAAGTACAGCACCAGCAGGGGTGCGGCGAGGAAGAACATGCTCATGACATCTGAGCCAGGCGCCGCCATCGCCGAGACGATCGTCACACCAAGGATGGTGAAACGCCAAGCCTTCAAATATGTTCGGCCGCGCACCAAACCAATGGCATTGAGCGCGAACAGAAGCACCGGCACCAGGAATGCAACGCCCATGAACAGCATCAGCTGCAGTGCAAATTGCAGGTAGTCGATGGCCTTCATGATGTTGCTGCCGCCAGTGGGCGTAAAGGACGTCAAAGCCCTGACGATGTTGGGCCAGATGATCCAGCCAACAAAGATGCCGGCGAGGAACAGCGGCACGGACGCGAACATGTAGGAAAGCGTGTAGCGGCGTTCCTTTTTGGTCAGCCCCGGGGTAATGAACGCCCACAGCTGGTAGATCCACACCGGCGAGGCAATAATCAGGCCGAGGATGAGTGAAATTTGGATCTTCAGGTCAAAGGACGTTGTCACGCCCTCAAAGTTCAAGGACGCATTGATGTGCCGGATCTCGCTAATTTCACGCAACGGTGCCGTGAGCGCGTACATGAGCGGGTCATAAAGGATCCAGCCGATGATAATGCCCGGGATCATGGCCAGGGCGCTCTTGAAGAGACGGTTCCGAGCCTCAATCAGGTGCGCTTTGAGCGGCATCCTGCCCTCAGGATTGGCTTTACGGCCCTTTGTGGCACCCACCGTTTCCGCTTCCGTTTCTATGACTGAGCGCCGGTACCGGTTCCGGTACCGTCGCCCTGCGTGTACCCCTGTGTCGGGTTGTTGACGATCTTGCCTTCAACGGGTGCTTCAGGGGCGGGAGAAGGGGCAGGTGCAGGTGACGGAGTCTCGCTCTTCGCCTCTTCCTTGCCGTCGTTCTTCATTTCCTTGACCTCGGACTTGATGATCCGCATGGACTGGCCCAGGCTGCGGGCCATGCCTGGCAGCTTCGGAGCTGCAAAGAGCAAGAGAACAACAATGATGATGATGGTGATAGCCCAGGGGCTCTCAAAAAGTCTTCCCACGGTAACGCCTTTCCTTTTGTTTCATCCTAAGTAGTGCAGTGCTTCGATGTCGCGCAAGGACTGGAGCTGTCCGCGTTCTTTCCTGCGGGCGACGCGCTTTTGAAGGCGGTCGAAACGCCGTTCTTCTTTTGCAGCTAGGTAATCATCCTTCATTTTTTCAGGGGTTGCAAAAACCGCACTCCCCGGCACCGTTGCACGTGGTTCTGGGACGTGCGCAACTGCGGCCCGTTCCAGGCTTTGATCCCAGTACGTCCCACGTTCCTCGGACACGTCGGCGAACGTACGTGCCGTGGCCGAAGCGTCACGCCAAACTTTAAACGCCAAAAAGGCGATGAACAGCAGGGACAGCGCAACGAGCGCCACCCAAATGAGAATCCAGGACCACCAAGGCATTTTTTGAGTCTAGCCGTCAACGCTGGGAACAGGCCGGACAGTTTCGCCCACAGCGTCATAGCTGCATGCCGCCTCCCACAGCCATGCGGCTGCAGCTTCCCGGGCGGAAGCAGGTGAAACCACCTGGGCGTACCCTCCGAGACGGGCCATGAGCGGGCCGAGCATGGCCGTGTCCCCGACAAGGAACGCCAGCCCTGCCGTTCCGTTTCCCAGCTCAAAGAGTTCAGCATTATAGGCGGGCCCCAACCTGCGGGCCGTGGCGGTGTCGGCACTGATGCGTACCTGCACATCTGCACTGCCGGGGTCATACATTCCGCCGCCCGGTTCCCACGACACTCGTCCTGAAGGTGCATGTACCTGCATGCCGGCGTCGGATAGGTCCTTGATGTTTTCGACTCGGAAGCTGCGCAACCCGTTGGCCCTGCGGCACCACGCCCGCACGTACCAGTCTGAATCGATGGAAAAGAGTCTGCGTGGTTCCACGGTGCGTTCGCTGAGTTCGTCTCGATTGCGCACCAGATACGTGATGGTGCACGCACGGGAGTTCACGATGGCTTGTTGGAGGGCCGCGATGGTGTCCATCTGCGCACCTGTGACCAATTCAAGGACGACGGCGTCGGCAAGCCACGCGTCGTCCCCGGCCACTGCGGCGACGGAGTCGATGGCGTGGTGGAGCGACTGGGCCTGTGGTGTTCCCGGAACGGCCGTGAGTGCCTTCAACCCCACCAGCACTGAACACGCTTCTTCCTGGGTCAGCCGCAACGGACTGGCCAGGGTCTCGGCATCCCTGATGAACACTCGTCCCGCTTCAGTGGTGACGTCCATCAGGTCCCCATGAAAGTAGCCAGGGAGCCCTGTGACGTTGAGGGT
>NZ_JAUNVV010000070.1 GCF_030540645.1 Arthrobacter sp. | reverse complement strand
AGGCGGTGCGGGGCCCGATTGTGGTGAGTCAGGCGGCGGTGAGCTAAGTGGTGGGGATCCGGGGTCGGGTTCTGTGTGGGGTGAGGTGCCCGGGCAAGATGATGAGCCCGGGCAGGAGCGGCGGGGTCGGGTGGTTGGCGGGGTGCGGATTCCGTGGCCGGGCTCGGCGGAGGTGTTGGAGGGTTTGGACCCGATTGATCCGGCCAGTACCGACCCGGTGGTGAAAGATGACCGTACGTATGCGCAGAAGCTCTTGGACGGGTTGTTGGACTGTGTGAAGTTGGCGGCACGGACAGAGAAGCTGCCGCTCAATGGTGGTTTGAAGGCACAGTTGATCATCATGACCCGGCAGGAAGACCTGGCCCGCAGGGACGGGGCAGGGACGGCGTTTACTGCTTATAACGGGCCAGTGCCGTTGGGGTTGTTTGACCAGCCCCTGTGTGATCCAGAGATCACGAACCTGTTGATGGGGCAGGGACAGGAGGTTTTGAATGTGGGTCGTGCTCAACGCTTGTTTACCCCGGCGCAGCGCAAAATCCTATTCGCCAGGGATCTAGGCTGTTGTTTTCCTGATTGCACTATCCCGGCACCGTGGACCGAGGCCCATCATGTGCTCCCGTGGCAAGAAGGCGGGGAAAGTAATATCAGCAACGCAGCTTTGCTCTGCGGACGCCACCACACGCTGATTCACCACAGTGAATGGACCCTGACCCTCGTGCAAGGCACACCCTGCTTCACCGCCCCGTACCTGATCGATCCCACCCAAACACCACGCCGCAACACCTACCACCACGGCCTGAGTAAAAACAGCCCCAACACCCACAACTGACAACACACACGGGCGAGTGCAAACGAGACCTGAAGTAGAACCATAGCCATCAGTACCTGCTGAGGTTTGCGGACTTGATAGCGTGAGGAACATGGATGAAGACTTTTCCAAGAAACGTCTGGATGTAGCAGGCACGTCGGCCCGATTTATTCAGGATGCTGCGGCTGCTGTGCGTCCTGGCAGGCTTGGTGGCCCACGCGATCCCGGCGATGCCTGGGTAGAGGGTGATGCTGGGAAATTCTGGGGCAGGTTCGGTTCCGCTGGCTTGCTGGTGGTCGACAGCAAACGGGGAATACTGTTGCAGCACCGGGCAATCTGGTCGGACCACGGCGGTACATGGGGTCTGCCCGGTGGCGCCCGCCATCAAGGAGAGAATGCTGTGGACGGAGCCTTGAGGGAGGCATGGGAGGAAGCTGGGGTGCCCGCCGACAAGGTTGAGGTCCTCTTCACCTCCTTGTATGACGTGGGCTACTGGACGTACACCACTGTTGCGGTCCGTGTGGTGGAGAGCTTTGAAGCCATCGTCAATGATCCCGAGAGCATTGCCCTTGAGTGGGTGCCAGCCGAAGAAGTAGATTCCTTGAAGTTGCACCCCGGGTTCGCCGCAGCATGGCCAGTATTGCGGGAGCGGCTGGATAGGCGTGTCTGAGCCGCAGCCCGGGCAGGCCTCCGTGGTGGGGAGGCTGCTCCAGGAGATCTCTTGGGAACGCGCCACACACTACCGAATTGGCGGCAGAGGCAGGGAGAATGTGCTCACGGCCGAGGTGCTCATGGCCCTCGACTTTCTGCCTCGGATGCATTTTTTGGGAGCCGTCATTGGTGCTGCCCAGGGCGCAGAACAAGCCAGGGCGGTGCTGATCTCGGACATTGAGATTGCGAGCGTGAGCTTCCTTCCCGGTGACCTGCCCCTTACTCCTGGGAAAAAATCAAGAAATCAACGGCATGTACAACCTGACGCTCTAGTGATGAGCACACGGTCATTTGTACTCGTGGAGGCCAAACGCATCCGTTCCAACTCATTCCAGCCAGCCCAGCTGGCGCGGGAATACGTCGCTGCAATGGCACACGCTGAAAACCGGTTGCCCATCGTCCTGCTGTTGGGTGTCAAGCCTGACGTGTTGGTATCAGGACGTGGCCGGATGACCATCAAGGAAGCAGTACTTGGTGAACTTGTCTCCGTTGTGGAAGAGAGCGGCAACAGCCAGCTGGATGTGGAACGGCTCCAGAGTCAGATTGACGATGTCTTTTGCTGGATACCTTGGGAGAAGGTGGACGAGGTGGTGCGAACGCAGGAGGCAGCTTTCACCTCCTCCGATCCGTCCATCACAGCTTCGGTGCGCCGGTTGGCGGGGTCGATCAATGATGCGATCGCCTGGCATGCGTAGAGAATGCGGTGGAATTGGTACCTCAACAGCGCCTGGTGCTACCAGCTGATCCGCTCGAAGTCGCGTCGCAGCCGGACGCCCCGCGCAGGGTTCAACGACTCCATCCACGTAATACGGCCCAGCAAATGGGCGCGATAATCGGTGTGGTCGGCTCGGTTCTGTGACTCCGGTCCAAAAAGCATGCAGTTGTGCAGAATCGCCTTCAGCGCATCGAATTCACGGCGTGGAGCGTTCAGATGCTGGTTCACGACGATCCCGGTGATCTGCTGGCGGGTGCTGCGTGGCCGGAATCGGGTCTTGCTCTCGTTGAGGTTATGCCCCTCGTCGGCCACAATCCGCTTTGCGCCCCGAAGGAAACGCTCGGTACGCCGGGCCAAGGCGGGACCGCCACTGAATCCAAGGTCGTCGGCATAGCGGGTGTAGTTGGCCCCGGCGACCTCCGCCCAACCCTGCAGCCTGGAGTCCAGTCGCCGCAGTGCCAAATTTGCCAGTGCAGGGGAGGTCGGTGCCCCCTGTGGCAAGTGGGGGAGCCGCAATGCTTGCGTGAGGGCAAAACGTTCGGCAGCGCTCCCGCCCGGGGGCATGGAGCTGATGACCCGGGGTGGAACAATGTGGGTGCACAGACCGGTCAGACGGTGAGCCACTGCTTCCGGATATCCTGACTGTCGTAGTGCGCCAAACACCTTTCCGGCGCTGACATTGGCAAAAAAGCACAGCAGGTCCATCGAAATGACCACGTCGGCACCCGTGTGCAGCGCCGCTCCGCTGGACGCGCTTCGTCCCGGGACGAAACCGTGCGCCGCATTGTGCAACGGAATGGGAGCAAGGAGGCCATGTAACACTTTTCGTTGGATGTTCCGCAGCCTGAGCCCGGGAATCTCCAACAACCTGGGGGTCCTGCCAGGTCGCTCTCGCCACATGTATCGGTAGTGCTGCAAACTGCTTCGGCTGGCCAGCCTGTTCAAATGGCGGGTGTCGGCAAACCACTCCAGCTCGCCCAGCTTCAAGCCGAGAACTTCAGCCAACTGCTCCAGCCCTGTGACCTCGGGAACAGGGTGGGTTCCATCGCGCAGCTCCGGTTCTGCCACTGCATAGGCTGCCAAACGGAGAGGTTTGCGTTGATCATGCGCTTTGTCTACGGCGGCGGCGAAGGGTTCGCTGGCTCCTATATGGGCGGCCAGTTCGCGGGGTGCGTCAGCGGGTTTGCGGTGGTAGGCATCCACCACGGCCCGAACCAGCGGACCCAGCCAACGCCGTCGTGCTCCCAGTACCTCGGCACCGGCGGACACCAGCGCCTCCACGGTCCACTCGGGGGCAGCAAGAAAGGCGTGAGACAAGGCTGTTGCCACGATCGTAGGGGTGGGATGCGGCGTGTGGGCAAGGACCTGTGCAGCCTTGTGGTCGGTGGTCATCCCCGTGGCTTCCTTCCGTTTCCCGGCAGTGAATTTAGCCATGCCATGAAGCGACGGAGGCTTCCAGACGACCCGTCTGTCTGTGCGGGTGGTGTGCTGCGCGGAGCGCAGAGCCCCCACCCGCGGCGCTTGCTCGAGCGGTACTGCGTGCCCCGGGGTAGCCCCGGGGAGGAACGTGCACGAGTGCAGTTCCACCTCGTCGGGAAGCCTCCGTCTACTCGAAACGCTAACACGAAGGGTGGGAGCCGACGCAGGGTTGATGGTTCAGAAGCGTGCATGCAAGCGCGGAACTGCTGGCTGTACAACCGCGTCATTTGCGGCTCCGAAAGTTTGTTACCGTGAAAACATGCCTGCCCCCAGTGAAGAAACACCCCTCGAACCACTGTGGCTTCACCGCCACGCTGACGTTATGGCCGCAGCGCTGGATCCGGATACCTTTTCCTCTGCGGTGTCCACCCACCTGAACGTGCCTAACGGCATGGACGGGGCCGAACACACCCGCTACCGTGCCGTGGTGGATAAGTACATGACCCGCGAACGAACTGCGGCGATTGAGCCCATCTGCCAGGCAGTGGCCGAGGATCTCGTTGCGGACATCCCGTCGGGCGTGCCCGTGGACGTAGTCGGCGGGTTAGGGCGGCGCTACGCCGTGCGGGCGCAAAGCCAATGGCTCGGCTGGCCGGCTGAGCTGGAGGACCCGCTGTTGCAGTGGATGGAAGACAACCATGGGGCAACAAGGAGTGGCGAACTGGCCGAAACCACGCAGATCGCACGCCGTTTTGATGCGATTATCACTAACCTGATCAACTCCCGCCGCATGGCTCGCGTCGGCGGACGCAGCACTCCGGTGGATCCCACCGATGAACTGGCCCACGACTTTGTGGGCAACGCGCCTCTGTTGCTGACGGAGATCGTCAGCATTCTGCGCAACTGGACGGCGGGGGACTTGGGCACCATATCCCGCTGCGTGGGCAGCATTGTCAACCATCTGGCGCAGAATCCTGAGCTGCAACAGGATCTACGCAGCCGGTTATTGAATCCAGCTGGCACAGACACTGCTTTCTTGGATGCTGCCATTGATGAAATGCTGCGCATCGAGAACCCGTTCCTGTCCAACCGACGCAAAACCACCCAGGCACGGGAACTGGGCGGGCACAGCATCGAGGCAGGCCGGAGGGTGTACTTGGACTGGGTGGAAGCAAATCGGGATCCCGCCGTGTTTGGCGACCCCGACGCCTACCGCCCCACCCAGAATGCAGCCAGCAACCTTGTCTACGGCATTGGCAAACACGTCTGCCCGGGCCGTGGCCTGTCCACCATGGAGCTGCGGGTTGCAACCGTTGAACTGCTAAACCAAACGACGGCGATCATGCCTGCTCCGGTCTTGGAGAATGTGCGCGAAACAGCTCCGCTGGGCGGCTTTGGCAGCGTCCACGTCATCCTTACCAAGAAAGAGTTTCCAGCCGTTCACCCTTCCACGGAGGGATGATCCAGGAGAGCCACCAAATAGTCTGAATCCTCTGTGAACGGGTGCAGCTGCCATGTGGAGAAGCTCCCGGAAACGCGCAATCCTGCGCCTTGGACATCGCTGAAAAAATCTATAAATTCGTATCCGCGTCCCGCACCAAAGCCCACCACCACCCGGCCATCGTGCGCCAGGTGTTCCCTGAAATGAGCAAGCACAGCCGGCGCTGTTCCTGGGGCAAGAAACGTCAGCACGTTTCCGGCGCACAGGATCAAATCAAACGTCTCACCGGGCAGGGACAACGCACTTAGGTCGCCCAATCTCCAATCGAGGTCCGGATGGTCGTTTCGCGCGGCTGCGACCAGTTCGGGATCAAGGTCCACGCCCACCACGCGGTGCCCCCTGCGTGCCAATTCCCCGCCAATCCTGCCCATGCCACACCCTGCATCCAAGATCCGGCCGGAGCGAGCGAGCAATGCATCAGCCATCCTGGCCTCACCGTGAACATCGACGCCGTCGGCACGCAACGCGGCAAACCGGGCCACATACCTAGCCGAATGGCCGGGTTCCGCTCGATTCTTCGCTTCCCACAAGTTTTCATTGTCCATGGGCCAAGGCTACCGCTGCCAGACTTTCCCGGTCCCAACCGCGCCACACTGCGCTCCGCGCAGCCCAGTTCAGGAGGGGTCAACCTGCCTGCCGCACATCCTCGCAATGGAGGGCCCCGCCGTCGTTCACGATGTGTTTCGGCTAGGTCACTCCACCGCCTTGGCAGCGAAGATCGCCTCCACGAACAAGAAACCACTCAATGTGCAACTATCGATCCATGCCTGAATCTGTGGCTCATCCCGTCGCCGTCCGTGCGGTGGCTTTCACCCGACCCTCAAGATGGCGGCACCGCCCAATGCGCCTGGTCCGTTATGACGCCTACTGGGCGGGTGGTCGCGTGGACTTCGACGTGAGCCATTCCAAAATGATGTACCGGGGATCACCCGCGGACTTCGCTGCGATAAAGGAGAGCGTGCACGAGCACTGCCCGGAAGCGGGGACTGGCCAGTGGGTGGGAGAATTTGGCGCCGTCGTTCCCGGACCCACCCAAACTGAACCGAACCCGTCGGAAAACGTGAGAGGGACGCCGTCGAAGTATGGGGTTTCACATGACGAGTCACACAAGAGGAGCGGCCGCAGGTGGCGCGTCGGCTTTGGTGCAACCAGTCTCAGCCTTGGCCTTTACCTCGTCATCGGGCCACTGAGCGACGGTTTCACCGGTTTTGTGGGAGTACTTTGCGTCATCTTTGGCCTGTCAGCCCTCGCGGGCTTGCTGCCCAAAAGATACCACTGGTGGTTAGTTGCACGTCCACCGGCCCGATTTCGGGGCCCATCAAGAAAGTAGATCGAAGATATCCACAGCACCTGGTGGTGCATAGCTGATTCGGGACAGTCCTTAAAGGACTGTAGCGACCAGTCTCACGTGCGGAAAATTAGGGCAACGTGGCTTGCCTTGGCTACCATGGGAAGAGATCAACAGACTAGAATTCCCTAGCCATATTCTTCCTGACCCAGGGGGCAGCGAACGCTCATGATGGACAGCATTGTCTCCCTCCCCTTTGTCTGGGCCTTTTTGATCCTGTTTGTCATTGTGATGCTGCGTTCCAACGCCACATATTGGACAGGACGGGCATTGGCTGCCGGAGGGCGCAAAACCAAGCTGCAAAAGTACTTGGACGCCCCATCCGTGATCCGGGCAGAAAAATTCATCGCCCGTTGGGGAACCGCTGCTGTCAGCGTGAGCTTTCTGACCATTGGGATCCAGACTGCCGTCAACATGTCCGCCGGACTGGGCCGGATGCCGTTGCGCCGCTACATTCCGGCAACCGTGGTTGGATCCATCGCCTGGGCCTGCATTTACGCCACCATCGGGATTGCCGCCTTTGACGCCGCTCTGGCCGCTGCCGCCGGATCGCCGCTTTCCTTGATCCTCCTTGTTCTGCTCGCTGCCACCGCAGCGCTGGGTGTGCACCTGTTTCGCGTCTCAAGGATCCGCAAGCTGGACCAGAGCGCCTTGGAAGATTGCCCGGTCATGGGCCAGGAATTGGCCGTCAAGCCAACGTTGCAGGCGTAGCCGCCGTGTGCGAATCGCTGCGCTGCTGCCGGTAGAGTCATAGCCATGCCGGAAACAACCACATGCTTAACTGCCGAATCTGCTGCAACTGAAACTGCAACCGCAGCAGCAACCGCAGTCGCTGACGCCGCGTCCTACTACCGCCACTTGGGTGGGAACCGCTACGCATCCACCATTCATGCACAGGGCGCCTGGAACGCGCATGAACAACACATGGCCCCGGTGACCGGCATCATGGTGTACGCTTTGGAGCAGTTTCAGCCCCGTGCCGACATGCGTCTTGTCCGGCTCAGCTTTGACATCCTGGGCCTGATCCCGGCTGGCGAATTCAGCATTGAAACGACCCTGCTGCGCCCCGGCAAAACCATCGAGCTGCTGCAGGCTGAATTGATTGCCGACGGCCGGGTGGCTGTCCGGGGCACTGCCTGGCGGCTGCAACGCGGAGACTCATCCGCTGTCGAGGCCTTTGAAGACAAGCCCCTTGAGCCCCTTGACCAATCCGTGGCCTGGTCGGGGCTGAACACGTGGCCCGGTGGGTTCATCAAGTCCATTGAAGGGCGAACACTTCCGGGCCACCGCAAGGGGCACGGACGTGCCTGGCTGCGCAGCCCGCACACCATGCTCGACGGCGGCGAACACTCCTCAGCGCTGGTTCGGCTCCTGGGGCTGGCGGACAGTGCCAACGGTGTGGCAGCGCGTATTCTGCCCGAACCGGGTAGTTTCATGTTCCCCAATGTGGATCTGTCCTTGCACATCTACCGGGAACCCGTCGGTGAGTGGCTGGGGCTGGACTCCACGGTGACGTTTGCCGGCGACGGCGTGGGCCTCACCTCCTCCGTGCTGCATGACGAGCAAGGCCCCTTCGGGCGCTCAGAGCAGATCCTGACCCTGCGTCCCATCCCGCACAAGCCGTGAGCTCGCTGCTGGCCCCACGCCTTGAAGTCCACAAACAGCTGGTCAACCAGGGGGCCGAAGCCGACCTCAATCATGCCCTGGACCTTTTGGCAGAGGTGAAGGCTGGGCGTCAGAACGCCATGCTGCGCCTGTACCGCCCCGAGCCCACCGTGGCGTTCGGCCAGCGGGACACGAGGCTCCCCGGCTTTGCCGCTGCTGAGCAGGTCTCACGAAACAACGGTTTTGTGCCAGCCGTGCGGCGTGCAGGGGGTAGGGCCGCCGCCTACCACCGGGGCACCCTGATCGTTGACCACATCCAACCCCAGGACGATGCCATTGTCGGCGCGAAGGCGCGCTTCGGGTTCTTTGGTGACTTGTTTGCCCAGGCCCTGCAGTCGCTGGGTCTGGAGGCCGGCGTCGGCGAGATCCCCGGTGAATATTGCCCGGGCGAGTACAGCGTGTATGGCAGGAACGCCGTCGCCAGCATCAAGCTGGTCGGCACGGCTCAACGCGTGGTCTCCGGAGCCTGGCTGTTCAGCTCCGTCATCGTGGTGGAAAACTCGGCGCCCATCCGCCAAGTCCTCATGGACAGCTATGCGGCACTGGGCCTGGACTGGGACCCATCCACCGCCGGCGCGGCCGAGGACCTGCTCCCGGGACTCACGGTGGAGGACGTGGAGTCAGCGATCCTGGCAGCCTACACGCAGCACACACGGCTCAGCGGGACGTAAAGCTCGAGCGCAGCAGCTGCCTAGGGCAGCCACATCTTCAGGGCACGAGCAGCACATGAACACCACAAAACAAGGGCCGCGCAGCATCAGCTGCGCGGCCCTTGTTTCTTGCTGCCAGTTCTTCGTGGAGCCGTTATTGCCCTTCGGCCAGGATGCCCGGCTTCTCGTCGGCGATGCTGGTGGAGTCGCCGTGCCCGGTGTTGACAACCGTTTCAGCTGGCAGTGTCAGCAGCCGCTCGGTGATTGACTTCACGATGGTGGGGAAGTCACTGTACGAGCGCCCGGTTGCCCCGGGACCGCCGTTGAACAGTGTGTCGCCGGTGAAAACGGTACCCAGCGACGCGGCGTAGAAACACGTCGAGCCGGGTGAGTGGCCGGGGGTGTGCAGGGCCACCAGCTCGGTGCCGGCGATCTCGAACGTATCCCCGTCGGCGATGGCTGAGTCCGGCGTCGTGCCCGGGTAGATGTCCTCCCAGAGCATTTGATCCTCCGGGTTCATGAACACGGGGGCCCCGGCCAAGCCGGCAAACTCGCGGGCATGACGGATGTGGTCGTCGTGGCCGTGGGTCAGCAGTACAGCCTTGACGGTGCGCTTGCCCACGGCAGCCAGTATGGCCTGAGGGTCGTGCGCCGGGTCAATGACCAGCACCTCGGAGTCGTCCCCCACGAGCCAGACGTTGTTGTCCACGTCCCAGGTTCCGCCGTCGAGCGAGAATGTGCCGGAGGTGACCAGACGGTCAATGTGTGCGGCCATTACAGCTCCACCACCGATCGCAGCACGGAGCCTTCGCCCATTTTCGTGAAGGCTGCCTCGATGTCATCGATGCCGATGCGTTCAGTGACGAACGCGTCCAGGTCCAGCTTGCCCTGCTTGTACAGGTCAACGAGAATGGGGAAGTCGCGGGAGGGCAGACAGTCGCCGTACCAGGAGGACTTCAGCGATCCGCCGCGGCCAAACACATCGGCCAGCGGCAGCTCCAACATCATCTCCGGGTTGGGTACGCCCACCAGCACCACGGTGCCGGCCAGGTCGCGGGCGTAGAACGCCTGCTTGTACGTTTCCGGACGTCCGACGGCGTCAATCACCACATCTGCACCGAAGCCTCCGGTGAGGCCCTGGATGGCGGTGACGGCGTCCTCGGCAGTGGCATCCACAGTGTGGGTGGCACCCAGTGCCTTGGCTCCTGCCAGCTTCTTTGGGTCGCGGTCCACGGCGATGATGGTGGTGGCCCCTGCCAGTGCCGCACCGGCGATGGCGGCCGTGCCAACGCCGCCGCAGCCAATGACGGCCACGGAATCGCCGCGCTTCACGCCGCCGGTGTTGATGGCAGCCCCAATGCCTGCCATGACGCCGCAACCGAGCAGGCCGACGGCGCCGGGATCGACGTCGTCGTCGACCTTGGTGCACTGCCCGGCGGCGACGAGGGTCTTTTCAATGAAGGCCCCGATGCCCAGCGCGGGGGAGAGGACGGTGCCGTCCTCAAGCGTCATTTTTTGCGTGGCGTTGGCCGTGTCGAAGCAGTACTGCGGCTGCCCCTTTGCACAGGCGCGGCACGTGCCGCAGACGGCGCGCCAGTTCAGGATGACCCTGTCACCGGGGACCACGTTCGTGACGCCATCGCCGACGGCGCTGACCACGCCCGTAGCCTCATGGCCCAGCAGGAATGGGAAGTCATCGCTGATGCCGCCAAGCTTGTAGTGCAGGTCCGTGTGGCACACACCGCTGGTGAGGATGTCCACAAGGGCCTCGCCCGGGCCCGGATCGGGAACCAGAATGGTTTCGAGTGTGACGGGGGCGTTCTTGCTGAGCACAACTGCGCCCTTGACCTTGTGAACCACTGACAACTCCTTGAACGTTCTTGCCGGCTGCGGTACAGCGCTACCGGATGGCTATTGCCTACTGATTGTCTATCACAGGGGGTGCATAAAAGCCCGATGTTGCGGCACCGCCCAGCAATCCCGTCAAAGCGTTTGGTTGGCTAGACGCCCAGCTTGACCTTTACGTCGTTCAGTGACGGGTTGGTGGCTGCCGAGCCGTCGGGGTAAAGGATCGTGGGGACCGTCTGATTTCCACCATTGAGGCTTTCAACGAGTTCGGCAGTGCCGGGGACGTCTTCGATGTTGATCTCCGTGTAGCCGATGCCCGAGGCGTCAAGCTGCTTCTTCAGGCGTTTGCAGTAGCCACACCAAACAGTTGAAAACATGGTGATGGTGCCGACGTCGGGGGTGAAATCCACGGGGAGTACTCCTTGAAGGGGGTTGTTGAGGTTGCTATCCATGACAACGCTACCGGGTCGGGTGCATATTCCCTGATTTGTGCCACCATGGATTGCATGTGTGGACGATACGTAATGGCAAGGGCCGTCGGTGACCTGGTGGCCGAGCTCGAAGCGGAAGCCGACGCCAACCTGGAACTGCGGGCCTCCTGGAACGTGGCCCCGACCACGGATGTGCCCATAGTCCTTGAACGGCTGGTCGACGGCGTCCTGCACCGGCAGGTGCACGTGGCCAAGTGGGGGCTGGTGCCACGTTGGGCGAAGGATCCCGGCGTAGCCGTGCGCGCCTTCAACGCCCGCAGTGAGACGGTGCTGGAAAAGCCCACGTTCCGCGCCGCGGCCAAGGCCCGACGATGCGCAGTCCCGGTGGAGGGCTACTACGAGTGGAAGAAACTTCCCGACGGCAAGAAGCAACCGTACTTTGTGCACACGAAGGATGGCTCGCTCATCACCTTCGCCGGGCTGTACGAATGGTGGAAGGACCCCGAAAAAGACGACGCCGACCCGGAAGCCTGGCTGCTCTCCTGCACCATCTTGACCATGGAATCGCCACCCAAGGGGGAACTTTCCACCCTCCATGACAGGCTCCCGGTCCCACTGGACCGCGAGGCCATGGCCGAATGGCTCAACCCTGCCCCCGGGGAGGCTGCCGGGCTCTTGGACATGGTCTTGGCCGAAGCCCACCAACTGGCCGCCGCATGGCAGCTTGACCCGGTGGGGCCCGACGTCGGCAACGTGCGCAACAATTCCCCGGAGCTCACAGTCCCGGTCTGCTGACGGAAGCCGTGCACCTCACTTGACGCAGGGGATGGTGCCGCCAGCGAGCGAACCGGTCCAGTCCGAGTAGGTGGTGGTGGCGTCGGCAGGAGCTTTGGTTGGCACAGTCGCTGTGGCCGGCGCGGCAGTCGTGGCTGGCGCGGATGGTTTGGCGGAGGCGGTGCCGGGCGCCGCCGTCGTACTTGAAGCGCCAGCCTTGGCTCCAGCTCCGGCTGTGGGGGACGCCACCGGTGCCGGGGCCAGGAGCTGCTGGACCGTCGCCTGCACCTGGGGTAAATTTACAAGGTTGATGGACTCGCCGTTGGGTGCCGTGCCAAAACCGCTGATGGGCAAGGTGGTGAACGCGATGTTCCCGCCCGTGATGGAGGTGGCCTGCTGGATCAGCGTGATGAGGTTCAGGCCATTGTTGACCACGATGTTGCTGCTGACGGCGTTGAGCACCGTTTCCATCTTCGGGATGTTCGTGAACGTACCGGCCTGCTTGAGCTGATGGATGACGTCGACGACGAATGCCTGCTGCCGGCGCTCGCGGTCCAGGTCGGAAAAAGCATAGCTGGGATCTGACGTGTCGCGGCGCTGGCGAACGTAGGCCATGGCCTGCTTGGCGTCGATCTGCTGCAGGCCTGCAGTGAAGTTCGCTCCGGAATACGTGTCCTGGGTGGCGTTGAGCGTACAGACGGTGATGGGGGCAACCGCTTGGGCTACCTCGTAGAAGGCCGCCATGGTGACTTCCACGAAATTATCGACGTGGACGTTGCCCAGGAAAGCCGAGACGGTATCGATCTCGGCCGCCCGACCGGCGTCGCGTGCCTGCTGATATGTGGTGTTGTCATTGGGCTTGCCGGCTGCAAGCAGCGCCGTCTGCTCGGCGGAGAGGGCGTCACCATACGCTTCCTTGATCTTGCCGTAGGTGCCGCTCCCACCCGGGATGCCGGAGAGCTCCACGTAGTCGTCGCGGGGGATGGAGATGGCGGTGGCCTTGGACCCGTCGGCCGGAATGTGGATGAGCATGAGCACGTTGGCGTTATAGCCGCCCACGGACTGGTCACCGGCGTCGAGCGCGTCATACAGCTCCGAGGACAGCGGCTGTCCCATCTCATCGACGCGTGAGTCCAGACCCATGACAAGGATGTTGGTGTCCTTGCCCAGCTTGGGCACCTGGTGGACGGCCGCAAGTGCGCCCGAACGCATGACATTGTTGTTGGCATTGACCAGACTGACGACGACGAAGCCGACCGCGATGAGCGCAGCCGCCACCACCACTGCCAGCACGGAGAGCGTGATGCGCCGACGGCGCCTGCGTTGGGAATTGCAGTGATTCAGCTGCTCGTCCAGACTCATGGTGCCCTGATTCATGATGATGCTCCTTGGTATGCGCGTCACCCAACCCCGAGCCGCTCTCAACGGACCCGCCACCGTGCCGGGCCTCCACCTCATCCTGACACCGGGAACTATCCTGAATCGTCCAAACAGCCCAATTTACGGTGAAGTCCCAGCCGATTCCCAGCCGCTGGCGACGGCTGCCAGAAAGGCAAAAGCCTTGGTGATTGGGCGGAAGGAACCTACGCTTGCCCTAAGGAGTCGCCCGTGCCGGACGGGATAGACGGTTTGGCCCGGTTTGCAGGTTGTCAGGAAAGGATGGCTGATCTCATGTGCCGACTCTTTGGACTGCACGCCGGAACAGAGCCCGTGAAAGCCACGTTCTGGCTGTTGAAGGCCCCTGACAGTCTTGCGGTGCAGAGCCACCGTGCTCCGGATGGCACCGGGATCGGTGTGTTCAACGGTCAGGGAACACCCACGGTGAGCAAACAGCCGATGGCCGCGTGGCAGGACGCGGATTTTGCCTGCTCAGCTAGGACGCTGGAAGGAACCAACTTCCTGGCCCACGTCCGGTATGCGTCCACGGGTGGGCACACCTTGGAAAACACCCACCCTTTCGAGCAGGACGGAAGGCTTTTTGCCCACAACGGCGTGGTGCACGGTTTGGCTGAGCTGGATGCACGCATTGCTGAATGTGGGGGAGCGGGACTGGTGTACGGACAGACCGACAGCGAACGAATGTTTGCGCTGGTCACTGCGGAGGTACGTCGCAATGGCGGTGACGTTGGTGCCGGAGTGGTCACGGCTCTGAGGTGGATCGCAGTCAACCTGCCCGTCTACAGCCTGAATTTTATTCTTGCCACCGACACGGAGTTGTGGGCGCTGCGTTATCCGGAAACACACGAGTTGCATGTTCTGGAACGCTGCGCAGGCGGGTGCGATGGAGGGGAACTGCAGGTCGGCAGTCAGAGAATCCAAGCGCGTTGCCGTGATCTGGCAGAGCAGGACTCGGTAGTGGTGGCCAGCGAGCCGATGGACGCAGATCCAAGCTGGCGCCTGCTTGTGCCAGGGGAGCTCCTCCATGTGGACGAGGGGCTGCAGGTCACGTCAAGCTTTCCGCTGCCAGCAGCGCCGGCACACCTGCTGGCGCTCACTGACTTGGACGTCACCGCGGCAGCCTCTCAGTATCCACACGCCAGCTGACGCGCAACGGCCGTCAACTGGCTGGTTTTGGGAGTACTTGGCTGGCTTAGTCGTCCGAGTAGTCCGGGGACCAGCGGTAGAAGTTAAGGGACAGGTACAGGGCAAGGGCTGCGGAGTTGGTGGAGTCGACCTTGAGGGCAACATTGTGCCGCCCTTCATTGAACAAAGTATCCATGGTGGCAAGGACAAGTTCCTCAGCCAGACCGCGGCGGCGGTGATTGCGGTCGGTGATCAGCTCAATGATGAACGGGGCATCGGGTGCGCCTTCGCCGGTGAAGTGGTCCACCACCAGCACGGCGGCCACGATTTCGCCGTCGGCATCCAGGGCCACATGGGAGGCTTCGTGGAGCACCTGGCCGTACTTTCCCTCCATGGCGGAACGCATGTTGGACATGGCCGCGGAAAGGTTTTCACCCGCACCGGCAGCACCTGCATCGTAGGCACTGTAGTACAGCTCGCCAAGACGTTGCAGATCGGTGTCCTGCACGGTCCGTGATGCTGTTTTGAGCTCACGTTCCAAGGGGTTGGTTTTGGCGATGAGGGTGACCATGTCAGTCATGGAACGCTCCTTAAAATTGTTGTGGCGCCAGCAGCGAGTCCAGACCAAAGGCGTTAAGCCAATGCTAGACGCCTGTGTGCGTTGTCAGCTATCTACTTCATAACGTTTCCTGCACACCTGCCATGCAGAACAAGTTCCGGCTGCTGCGGATGGCCCAAGCGGCGGGTAGTTTCCGCGTGGAGTTGAGCGTACACTTAAATCTAATCGAATATATGTACTAATACGAATGGATCATCCGGAACATGCCATGTGGTTCAGGCAGGTGGATGGGGATGGAACGCGCACATGGGCATCTTCAGTGAGGGCATTGAGGTGATGAGTTCCCCTGATGGGGAACTTGTGCAGCTGTCCTGGCGTGGTGCGTGCTACTCCATCGAGCCACATCCCCTGTGCTGGTATGAGCGCCGTTCCTGGTGGGAGAGTGAATCCCGCGTACCTCCTGGTGAAGGGGCGGGACTCGTGGACTTGCAGATGTGGCGGTTGCAGGTTCGGCGCGCAGGAATTGATGACGAGCTGACTCTTGATGTAGTCCACCATCTCCCAGACGGACCTTGGCGGGTTATCAAGATTTATGACGCGGTGGAGGAAGTGTTCGAACGGCAGGAGTTGGCAGACGGTGCGTAACTTTGTCCATTTGCATAGCTCATCCGCCTTCAGCGCCCACTTTGGCGTGTCCTGGCCAGAGGAATTGGCACGGGTTGCTGCCGCAGACGGCGATGCACTTGCCGTCACGGACAGGGACGGCCTCTATGGGGCAGTCAAGCATGTGAAGGCATGCATGGCTGCCGGCATTGACCCCATCATTGGCGTCGACCTGGCTGTGGTGGAAGAGGGACCCCATGGGCTGATGGAGACGGGGCGTGTGGTGGTGCTCGCCCACGGCGGGGCATTCCTGCCGCCAGGAACCGGTTATGCCGCACTGTGCCGGCTGATCTCAGCGGCGCACACTTGCACTCCCGTGGGACTTACGTTGGACAAGCTGGCCGCCGGAGTGCTGGACCCGGAATCCGGGAAACCGGCGCTAACAGTGATGCTTGGCCCGGCGTCTCCTGTGGGACGGTCCCTGCACGGGCGCAAGTACCTCCTGCCGCGCACAAAATTCCTGCAATGGCACAACGCCATGCCTGCCGGCTCCATGGTCGTGGAAATTCTCAGCCACCTCAGCGCACCCGGTGCCCCTTTAAGCACGACCCATGCTGTGCGGATGCTCAAGCTGGCGCAGGAGTTCAACGTCCCGGCAGTGCTGAGCAACGCCGCCCGCTATGCCCATGCAGAAGACGCCCCCACGGCGGATGTCCTGGATGCGGCACGGCTGGTGATGCCGCTGGGAGAACTCCACGAGCTGCAGCCTACGGGACAAGCCTGGCTCAAAAGTGCTGCCCAGATGCGTGCCGTAGCCAAGGAAATTGTGTACCAAGCAGGCTACGGTAAGGCCGAGTTGAGCCAACTATGGGCCAACACCTCCCAGCTGGCGGACAAATGCAGGCTTGATCCGAGCGCCGACTTGGGCTGGAAACAACCGACAACCCCTGAATTGGATGTGCTGGGCTTGGCGCGCCCTGCCAACGTGGAACTTCGCCAACGCAGCGAAGCAGGGCTTGCGCGGCGCTTTGGCAATCTCAACGGAACAAAGCTGCAAACTGTGCGCAACAGGCTTGAGACGGAGCTGGCCACGATTGGCGGCTTGGGTTTTGACTCCTACTTTCTTACCGTGGCAGAAGTTTCTGACATGATCCACGCCATGGGGGTGCGCCGGGCCGCCAGGGGTTCAGGAGCTTCCTCGCTGGTCAACTACCTGCTGGGTATCAGCGCCGTGGACCCCATCGCCAATGACCTGCTCTTTGAAAGGTTTCTCTCCGCTGACAGGTCCACCCTGCCTGACATTGACCTGGATGTGGAAAGTGCCGAACGCCACAATGTATACCGGGGCATCTTTGCGCGCTTTGGTCCACAGCGGGTGACCTTGATGAGCATGCAAAACAGCTACCGTGCCCGCGGCGCGGTCAGGGACGCCGGTATGGCATTGGGCATGGCCAGGGGAGAGATCGACCAGATAGCCAAACAGCTGTGGCGTTTTTCGGCAGGCTCCTTCAGGGAAGCACTGGAGGAAAAGCCCGAGCTGCGGGATCTGGCCACCCTGGTCCGCGACTCCCGCCAGTCAGGGACAGGTGGCCAGCTTGATCTGCTGGTGGACCTCACAGAACGTCTTGACAGCCTGCCCCGGCATATTTCCATGCACCCTTGCGGGGTTATCTTGGGAGACTCGGGGCTGCTTAACCGCACCCCTGTGCAGCCCAGCGGCATGGGGCTGCCCATGAGCCAGTTCGACAAACACGACATGGACGCCATGGGCATGCTCAAACTTGATGTCCTGGGCGTACGCATGCAAAGCGCCATGGCCTATGCGGTGCGGGAGATCATCCGCCTGCACCCGTCGCGGGAAGCCGTCGCTGCGGAGGGTGGGCACGCCCTTGACGCCCCCTTCATCAGCGAGCGTGGAGGTATTGACCTAGACGCCGTCCCGTTCGACGACGAACCCACCTTTGAGTTGATCCGCAGCACCCATACGCTGGGCTGTTTTCAAATCGAGTCGCCGGGTCAGCGTGAGCTTGTGGGAAAGATGGCCCCCACTGAATTCAGTGACCTCATTATCGACATCTCCTTGTTTCGGCCCGGACCCATGAAATCAAACATGGTCAAACCATTTCTGGAAAGCCGGGCGGGCTTTTCACTGGCACACTATGCCCACCCCGACCTCATACCTGTGTTGGAAGAAACCCATGGCGTCACGGTCTTCCATGAACAGGTGCTGCGCACTCTCAGCACCATGACAGGGTGCACCCTGTCCAGAGCCGACGAGTTCAGGCGGGGGCTGGGGAAGCCTGCGGTTGAACCCGCAGTGGAAAGGTACTTCAGGGATCAGGCCGCCAGCCGCGGCTACAGCCAAGCTGTTATTGAGGAAGTGTGGGGGACTCTGGCGGCGTTTGGCAGTTTTGGTTTCTGCAAAGCCCATGGGGCAGCTTTCGCCGTGCCCACCTACCAGTCTGCCTGGTTGAAAACGCATCACCCGGCGGAGTTCATGGCCGGGCTGTGGGAACACGACCCCGGCATGTACCCGCGCCGTCTGCTCGTGGCAGAAGCACGACGCATGGGAATCCCCATTCTGCCCCTTGACATCAACGCCAGCAGCGGTGAGTACCGTGCCGAACGTACCGAGGGCAACGTGACAGGCGTCCGGCTTAGCCTGGCCGGGGTGTACGGGCTCTCCGGCACCGAACTCAAGCGCATCCTCGCCGGTCAGCCCTACAACTCCCTGGCTGAGCTGCGCGACAGGGGAAGGCTGAGTCGGCCCACCCTGAAGCGGCTGGCCCAATTGGGGGCACTTGATTCTTTGCACCGCCGGGCAAAACAGGGCACAGGGAACACCGCCAACCGTGCCGACCTCATCGCCCACGTGAACAGCTTGCCGGTCCACAAGGCCAACAAACGCAATGAACCCATTGCCGGGCAGCTTGCCCTGCCCATGGAAGATGTGGAACTGGGTGCGCTCGCAGCCAAGCACCCTGCAGCGGGGCTGGCCGAGACTGTGCGCACCGAACTGGATTTGCTCTCCGTGGATGTGAGCGGGCACTTGATGGAAAGTTACGCCCCACTGCTGGCCAGGCTTGGTGTCAGCCAAGCTGAACAGTTGTTGGGGCTGCGCAACAACACCGAAGTTTTGGTGGCAGGGGTGCGGGTGGCCACCCAAACTCCGCCCATGCGCGGAGGTAAAAGGGTGGTTTTTATTAGCATTGACGACGGCACCGGATGTGTTGATACCACCTTCTTCACTGAGGCGCAGGAAAAGTCCGGGCCGCTTCTTTTTGGCACCCGCATGCTGCTGATTCGTGGTTTAACACGGCGCACCGGCCCGCGAGGCATCACAGTGCAGGCGTTGGAGGCCTGGGATCTGCAGAACACAGACCTGCTGCCGGAGCTGTTGAGCAAGTAGAAGGAGTAGAGAAGGCGGGAAAATTGGAACCGCAGGAAAATCCAGTGCCAGCACGGATGTAGTCAGCCACCAGCCCGCACATACTGGATGGCGGGGGATCCAACGGCCCTGCAACGGGCAGATCCGCCACGATCCCACGGAAGCCGCCATGACACCCACGTCGGAATTCCTTGCCGCAGCCATTGTGTGATTGGTACCGGACTGGTGCTGACTGTGCTGAT
>NZ_JAUNVV010000153.1 GCF_030540645.1 Arthrobacter sp. | reverse complement strand
TGATGTAGATGCCGTTGCGCTCCGTGAGGATGAATCGCTTCATCTTCGGGTTCCAACGACGGGTCTGGTGTCCAAAGTGGACGCCGCTGTCAAGCAGCTGGCGCATTGTTACGACGGGCATGCCGACGCTCCTTCTTGTAATTTTACGGTTGTTTAGCGTTTGGTTCTGCCCGGAAATCCGGTAAGTTCCTGCGCTCCTGGCACCCATCGTGCATTCCATCAACCACCGTCAGGCGGACCGTATGGGCACAATCCATCAGCAGGATCCGAAAAACTTTCCGGTACCTCATCAGGGTGGGGTGCGCGTAGTCAGTGCACAATCAGCGCACTGCTGCATCAATACTACTACAACGCAGCAACCGCGGCGGACCACATCCACTCCCCCACAGCCCCTATTTCCCGTTGTTTTGCCCACACATTGGCGTACCAGCCACCCGACCTCGACGGAGCAAGGGCACCATGGATGAATGATCATGCTTATTGGTTCCTGGCGCCTGGTCCAGAGGATGAGAATGCCAGGCTTCCTTCTGGCCATCGTGATGATGTTGCTTGCCACCTCTGCTTCCTCACCAGCATCTTTTGCTGCTGGTGTCGGTGGGGCCTCGATGTCGCATTCCGCTGTGCTTGCCGGACCTCGTCCGACGTCGGCCAATCCCCTGCCAGCCTCCCTCGCCTGGGGATGGCCGTTGGCAGGAAAGCCGCAGGTGGTGCACACCTTCGATCCGCCGTCCAAGCCATGGCTGTCCGGGCACCGTGGCGTCGATCTGGCCGCCACTCAGGGGGCACCGGTTCTTGCGCCGACTGACGGGGTCGTGTCGTTTGCCGGCAAAGTGGTAGACCGCTTCGTCCTGACCATTGCCACGCAGGACGGGTTGCGGCTGAGTTTTGAGCCTGTTGCTTCTGCGTTGAAGGCAGGCGATAAGATCAATCGAGGCCAGGTTTTGGGTGCTGTTGAAGGAATCACGCATTGCGACGTCGGCACCTCAGGGGTTTCCAGCTGCCTGCATTGGGGTGTGCGACGTGGAGATGAATATTTGAATCCCCTGCAATTCATCCTGGACCTGCGCCCCTCGGTGCTACTCCCCCTGCGTGACTGAGCCGGGGAAGCAGAACCGCGCACTTAGACGATTGCGGAAATACCTGTGATGGCCCGTCCTGTTACGAGGGTGTTGATCTCGTAGGTGCCTTCGTAGGAGTAGATGGCCTCTGCGTCGGCAAAGATTTTGGCCATTTCGTAGTCGGTGACAATGCCGTTGCCGCCGAAGAGGCTCCGGCCCATGGCGACAGTTTCACGCATGCGCGCCGTCGTGAATGCCTTGGCGAGCGCGGATTGCTCGTCCCTGACCTGACCCAGGTCCTCGAGTTGGGACAGCCGGACCATCATCGATGTCGAGGCGACGGTGTTGCCAAGCATCTTCACCAGCTGGTCCTGCACCATTTGGAAGGAGGCGATGGGACGGCCAAATTGCTGGCGCTCCACGGCGTATCGGCGGGCAACGTCGAAGGCGGCCATTTGCTGTCCTACGGCCTGCCACGCCACGGCCAGGCGGGTGACCTTGAGAACCTTGTTGACGTCGCGGAAGCTGTTTCCGCCGGCAAGCTTGAACTCATGCGAAACCACAACGTTCTCCAGCGTGATGTCGGCGTTTTGCACTGTGCGCAGAGCCGTCTTGTTTTCGATCTTGCTGGCGCTGTAGCCGGGCAGGGTGGTGTCAACGAGGAAGGCCTTGACCTGGTTGTCTGCCACGTCACGTGCGTAGATGACCACCCAGTCGGAGAACGTGGCGTTGCCGATCCACCGCTTGACGCCGTTGAGGATCCAGTTGTCGCCATCCCGCACTGCCGTGGTGCGCGTGCCGCCGGCAACATCGGATCCACCCAGCGGTTCCGTCAGGCCAAAGGCGCCGATTTTCTTCATGGCGTAAATGTCAGGAAGCCATGCAGCCTTCTGTTCTTCAGAGGCCAAGGCTTCGATGGAGCCGGCGAACAGGCCGTCGTGCACTCCCATGAACGTGGCGAGCGAGGCGTCTGCCCTGGTGAATTCAGCATGGCTCAATCCGGCATACAAGCTGGAGTAGCCCTGCCGGTGGACAGGGCTCATGATGTCCAGTTCGGCCAGCTTGGGGATGATCTCCATGGGGAATTCCGCGCGGTTCCAGCAGTCGGTGGCAATGGGCTTTACTTCCTTGCCCAGGAAGTCCCGAAGTTCTTGCAAGCGTTCCCGCTCTTCACTGGAGAGCATCTGCTCAAATCCATAGAAGTCGCCATCGGCGTAGGGAAGGTTGTTTAGATCTACTGCTGCCTTGGACACGGCATTCCTTTGCTCGAACTCTTTGTTGGTCAGTCAACAGCTCAGCCCAGCGCCAAACATGTTACTCATGAGTAACATACCGTCTTCGCGTGATCCACGCAACAGGCGGGTGGTCCTCGGATCTCGATGGTCGCCACTCGTAGGGTACGCAGCACTCTTGGGGGCTGTTGTGGGGGGGGGGCGGCCGCGGGGGATGCCGCGCCGCCCCCCACCACCCCCCCCCCGCCCTGTTGTT